>PMSX01000194.1 GCA_003167495.1 Bryobacterales bacterium
GGCGTTGTAAAGAATTATCTAACACAGGAGACTAGCGCAAACCCGGCGCTTTGCTGCGTTGGTTCCTTCATCTCGGATTGGGAAGGCCGAGCGAGCCTACAATTTCTTGGGGTTTTCTGCCAACTTCGGTAATTGTTTCGGCGACGATCAAGTTCGACGGCGCCGGTTTTCTGCCGTCCTGCGCGCGGAGATGCGCCGCCGTCATCGGCTCAGGGCGTTTGCTCGCGAGGACATGGCTACGTTACCTGGCCGACCGGGCACAAAAAAACCTCCGAACCAGGCAAGCTATCTTGCCAAAGATTCGGAGGCCCTAAAGTGATTCAGGCTTGATGAGCTAGCGCCGACCGCCGCCACCACCAACTGCGTGTCCGCCGGCAAAGCCGCCTACGCGACCACCAAACCGGCCACCATAGTAACCACGGTACCCGCCCCAATAGCCGCCACCGAAGTAGAGTGAGAAGCCAGGTCCCCAATAGTAGGGATAACCATATGCGTAGTACGGATACGGGGAGGGATAGCCATAATAAGGCGCGGCGGCAACTGGCGGATAGGCAGGATAAGGTGCCACCGATGTGTATGGACCATATGCTCCGGGCTGTCCACCGTAAGGCGGTTGAGAGTATTCGCCGGGCTCTATGTAGTGGAACGCTTGCGGAGCATGGGTGGTATCGATCGTCAAAGGTGCTTCGATGCGGAAGGTCAGCGTTTGCTCTGGATAAAGAATACTGGGATGGCCGCGCGTGACTAGAACACCGACCACGCCAAGAAGCAAACCCGAACCAGCGCCAATAGCGGCACCTTTACCCCAAGCGGCGGCCGCTCCGACCGCGGCACCAAGAGCAGTAGTGCCGGCGATGACTCCAGCATCCTGACCGACAGAACTCGGGCCAGTGCGGTTGATGAGAGACGACTTAATTGGAAGCTGTTGGCCATCGACTAAAGTTAAATCGGTGAGCTGTACGCCGAGGCGAGCCAAGCCTGACACGCGGCCGGCCTTGACGGCTTCTACGACATGACCGCCAATGGTTTGACCTGGTTCAGCCACTACAACGCCATTGATGACGAGTGGCTTGAGAAGCGTTGCCGAAAACGCATCGCCCACTTGATTCTTGTCAGACGAAAGCAACTGATTGATGCGCACGGTGAGATAAACACCGGCGGGCACCGCCAGACTGGCGGGTACAGGCTGAGTGGCCTGTGGGTAGTTTTGTGGCGGGTAGTTTTGCTGTGGATAGCCTTGTGGTGGGTAGCCCTGTGGCGGAGGGCCCTGGTTGTAGCCGCCCTGATTTTGTGGGCCTGACACGGGCGGGTAGTTGGGCTGCTGCTGGCCGTAGGTCGGGTAGCCGTAGGGTTGTCCATTCGCCTGTCCGTTGCCGTTCACGTCGCCTTGCGGCGCGGGAACTGGTGGTGGGGCCTGCACGGGGGCGTCGTTAGGTGCAGGTGCCGGCGCTTGCTGTGCCGAGCTATCAGGACTGGTTTGATTCGAGCTAGATTGATCGCCAACGCGTTTCCAGCCGCCGGTTGCGGGTAGCGGCGCGGGGGCAGGATCAGGAGCAGGTACAGCTTGTGAATCGTTAGCGGGGGGTGGCGGGGGCGCCGGGTCTTGCGCAAGAGCGAAGGTTGGGAAAGCTAGCAGTGCGCTAAGGAAAACGGAGCCCGCGCGTTGCATGGCATAAGATTTGAGTGATTGCATGTATCCTCGTAAGTTCGGACGGTGATTATTATGCACGCGTTTCGCCAATGCGAAGATTATGGAAAGATTGGACTTAGCGCGTACGGGGGAAAGCCGCAACGGTGACATTCCACCGCGAGTGGTGGTTTTGCACCACTACAAGCGGCGCCGCACATGATCGACATAGGTCTTTGCTGCTATGGCCAAAACGATGATCAAGGCTAAGGTCAGCGGCTTACCTTTCAGCGTCAGGAACGCAAGCACCGCGAGCGCAGCGTATAAGAGGAAGGCGGTACGGGCCCTGATCATTGGATAGGCATGTTGTAGTCGAAGGTGAAGGCTAGTTTGACTTGATAGCCCTTGAAATCGGCTGGCAGACGCGGCAGTGGGCTCGAGCGCATGAGGCTCGAACTGGCCGCCAAATCCAATGAAGTGACGCCCGATGGTTCGGCCAGAATCACTTTGGCGATCGAGCCGTCACGGCTGATGATGAATTGGATTACGCTGCGGCCGCGCACCTTGTGTTGGAGTACGGCCTCGGGCAAAGCGCTCCGCCAGTTCGCGCGTACGATGGCAAGAATTTGCTCTAGATAAGGTTTGAAATCGGCGCCTTGCGGATCGCTCAGCAACTCAATGGCGGGCCGCTGGTTGCCGATTTGCCCAGTGAGTCCGGGCAGGGCAGGCGCGGGCGCGCTCTCGCTTTCATTACTAGATCCGGGGCGAACGACTCCGGGCGGTGGTGGCGCTTTAGGCGGAGCGATTTTGGGCGGGGCCGGCGTGCCCGCAGTCTGGAACTGCGAGGGGTTCGCATTGGGCGGCGGTGGCGAGGCCGACAAACCATCGAGCGCGCCAGAACCGACATCGGTCTGAGCCTGATTGACGGCAAGGTTGGGCGCGTCCGGCAGGATGCGCGGTATCTTGTTGGTTTGTGGGACGCCGACGTTTTGCGGTGGCTCAAAATGGCGCGCAGCAGCGTTGGGCGAAGCTTGCTGCCGTTGCTGTTCGTTTTGCGAAGCGATGAGAGAAGCGAGATCGATCTGCTTAGTGATTTTGTTGCGATTGGGAGCCTTTTGGGTAAGTTCGCGCGGAAAATAAAGCGGTGTTTTGTGTTGGACGATTACGCGTTCGGGCAGGCGCGGTTGCACAAGGCTTGGGATTTTTAGAGCTAACAGGAAGGCAATCAGGTGCAACAGCACAGAACCTGCGCCGATGGCGGCAAACTGGCGGCTAGAACGCTCGCTGCCCCAGTCGAGCGAAAGCTCGAGCGGATAATCGGAAGGCGGCAATGGCTGCGCGGGGGCGCTCCGTTTGGCGGGGTCCGATAAAGAGAGAAGCAAAAAGTCCATGCCGTTTGGAAATGTAAGGACGCTGGTGCAGGGCGCAACGTTGCCTAACCGTTTATTTAGCTAGGTGGCGAGAATGGATGGTGGCGGACACAATTGCCACGTGTTCCTCAATTTTATCAAGAATGGCTTCCGCCAGTTGCAGCGCGCGGGCGCCCTGCCAGGCGTCGACGCGGGGATGAGTACGCCGGCGCACAGCATCGCAGAAGGAGAGAAGCTCCGATTCTAAAGGTTCGGCGCGTTCCACCGTGAGTTGTTCGAAACTGATTTTGGGTAATGGGCTTGATTCAGCGGGTGCGACCGAGAAGCGCGTTGCATCCTGCCGCTGGTAATCGACCGAGATATATTCGCCGGGCTGAAAGAGCCGCAGCTTGCGCACTTGTTCGACGGACACGCGGCTCGCCGTGAGATTAGCTACGCAGCCGCTGGCAAAGGACAGGCGGACGTTGGCGATATCGACTTTGTTCGATAAAACGGTAATGCCGGCGGCGCGAATTTCTTCGGGGGCTGCTTGCGTGAGGCTGAGAACGAGATCGAGATCATGAATCATCAGATCAAGTACGACGTCCACATCCAAGCTGCGCGGCGTGAAGACGCTGAGGCGGTGAATTTCGAAAAAGAGTGGAATGGTGAGCGCCTTTTCGAGAGCGATGACGGCGGGGTTGAAGCGTTCGAGATGGCCGACTTGCAGGACGCGGCCGCACTTGTCAGCCAGGCGCGCGAGGCGTTCGCCGGCAGCGGCGGTATCGGCAATGGGTTTTTCCACGAGCACGTCGACGCCCAAGCGCAGCAGGCGAGCGGTGACTTCTTCGTGTGAGCCTGTGGGTGTGGCTACCACGGCTGCGTCAACAGCGGGCAGCGCGTCGAGGGCTGCGAGGGCTTGACCACCGTGCTCGCTGGCCAGCTGTTGCGCCTTCGCGAGATCGGGATCAACGATGGCCACAAGGTGAACGGCGGGAAGCCGGCTCAACACGCGGACGTGGTTGCGGCCAAAGGCGCCGGCGCCGACGACGGCCAATTTGAGATTGTTCATGCGGAGGGTGTCTCTAGAGGAGGATAGCCGATGATGCTGATTTTGGCGTCGTTAGCGCGGCGAAGCATTTCATCTTTGTCGAGAAGAAGGGTGCGTCCGGCGTCAACCGCCAGCACAGTGGTACTGGTTTCGATCATGGCTTCAATGGTGGTGAGGCCCGCGACAGGGACATCAAACAAAAGATGAGCGCGTCCGCGGGAGGCTTTCACCAAGCATAAAGATTTGCCGTTGGTGAGGGTTGCGGCGCGGCGGAGCATGGCATCGGTGCCTTCCATCGCCTCGGCCGCCACGCAAGCTTTTTCGCTGATGGCGACGCTCTGCCCAATGTCGGCGGTGGCGAGCAGGGAAGCAATACGGCGGCCGTAACGGATGTCGGCTTCCTCTTCTTTGCTGGGTTTGCGGAAAGTGAGGACACCTTCCGGCGCGAGCAACGGCTTGAGGAGGCGAGTGGAATCGACGAGTTCGATGCCTTCTTCGCGCAGCACTTTTTGTATGCCGCCAATGAGGGCGGCCGTATTCTTCTCCTTGAGCGATGCGAGGAGTTTGACGAGGCGCCAATCGGGGGTGATGTCGGAAAACAGGCTGACGTGCTTGACTTGGCCGGTCATCATGACTTCGGAGATTTGTTCGCGTTTGAGGATGTCGATCAGTTTGCCTAGTTGGCCGATGTTCACCCAGTGCAGCGCGCTCGCCAGCGGAGCAAGATCGGGTGAAGCTTCGTTTTCGATGGCGACGACCACGACCTGGTGGCCTTCGCGGCGGGCGGTTTCGAGAGCCAGCAACGGGAAACGGCCGTTGCCTGCGATCATTCCATAGCGTTGGCCATAGCGTTGGCTCACTGCGACCTACTTTACAAACCCGCGCTCAGAAGAGCGAATGAACTCGAGCAGTTCTTTCACTTCGGGTGTTTGCGGAATCTCTTCTTCGATGCGCGCCATGGCCTGTGAAGTATTCAGGCCGGAGTTGGAAAGAAGACGAAACGCATTTTGTAATGGTTCGATCGCCTCGGGCGCGAAACCGCTGCGCTGCAGACCAACGCGATTGGCGCCATAGACTTTTGCTTCGTGATCGCTGGCCGTCTGCGAAAAGGGCAGCACGTTCTGTTTAATGACGCTGCGGCTACCGACGATGGAATGTTTCCCGATGCGGCAGAACTGATGAATGGCACTGAGTCCGCCGACATTGGCGTAGTCTTCCACGGTGACGTGGCCCGCAAAGGTGACGCCGTTGGCCAAAATGGTGTGGTTCTGAATGATGACATCGTGCGCTATATGGACGTAGGCCATCAGCAAATTGCCATCGCCAATGACAGTACGCATGCCGCCGCCTTCGGTGCCGCGATGAATGGTGACGAATTCACGAATGCTGTTGCCGTTGCCGATGATTGTTTCCGACGCTTCGCCGCGATACTTCTTGTCTTGCGGCGCGACTCCGCAGGAGCAAAACGGGAAGAAAATGTTATCGGCGCCGATGGTGAGTTTTCCTTCGAGAACGATGTGCGACATCAGGCGCGTCCGCCAGCCGATGGTCACGTTGGGACCGATGACACAGTAAGGACCGATTTCGGCATCGGCGGCAATCACGGTTTTCGGGTCGATAATCGCGGTCGGGTGAATGGGCATGACGCAAACGCCAGTAAGGCTACGGGTTCGGGGCGTCGCTGCTGCCTGGGTCCACGCTCTTGTCGCTGGTCTTATCCGTGCTCTGGTCCATGCTCTTGTCAACGAGCTTACACATGAGGGTGGCTTCGGCAACGACTTGGCCGTCAACCGTGGCGGTGCCTTGCATTTTTGCGACAGTGTATTTCAGGCGTAGCATCTTCATTTCGATACGAAGCTGATCGCCAGGGGCAACGGGCTTGCGGAATTTAGCTTCTTCTATGGAAGCAAGGAACATGACTTTACCGCGAGTGTGAGGAGCGAGTTTGCTAACCAGGATGCCGGCCACTTGCGCCATCGCTTCTATGATCAGCACGCCCGGCATGATTGGTAAACCGGGGAAATGTCCAGTGAAGTGCGGCTCGTTGACGCTGACGTTTTTGATTCCGACCACAGAATCGCCGGTGATCTCAACAATTCTGTCGACCATCAGCATGGGATAGCGGTGTGGCAGAAGAGCATGAATTTCTTGAATATCCAGCTGGGTCATGGGAATCGGTATTATAACAACCAGTGACCAATTTCCTGCGCTACGCCCAAGAGAAGCACGCGGAGATCGTTTCGCTGACGAGCGAGTTGGCGGCTTGTGAATCGCCGAGCGATTCGCCGGCGGCGGTCAACCGCATGGTGGATCTGCTGATTGAGAAGACTGCCGATGTGGCATGGGCCAAGACGTTTGAGTCTTCCAAGTTTGGAAAGACTCTGCGTTTGGAATTCAAGCTGCCGGGGGAACGGAAGGAGGGTCAAGTGCTGGGTCTGGGGCACTCCGATACCGTTTGGCCGTTGGGCACAGTGAAGACAATGCCAGTGAATGTGGCGAACGGGCGGCTATGGGGGCCCGGCGTGTTGGATATGAAATCGGGCCTGGCATTCTTCGTGTTTGCGATGCGGGCGTTGCGCGATTTAAACATTGCCATAAAGCACGATGTGGTGTTGCTTGTAGCGCCAGATGAAGAAGTGGGTAGCACCAGTTCGCGGGCGATTACGGAAGAGGAGGCCAAGCGCAGCAAGTGCGTGCTGGTGCTTGAGCCGGGGACTGGCTTTGCCGGCAAGCTGAAGACAGCGCGCAAAGGCGTGGGCGACTATCAGGTTTTTGTTAAGGGTAAGGCGGCGCATGCGGGCGTCGATTTCACGAGTGGCGCCAGCGCGATTGTCGAAGCGGCGAGGCAGATTTCCGAGATCGCCAAGTTTACCGATTTAGAGCGCGGCATTACCGTGAATCCGGGTGTGATTAGCGGTGGGACGCGTTCAAACGTGATTGCTGAACTGACGCGGGTGCATGTGGACGTACGCGTGAACCGCTTGCCCGACGCCGCGGAGTTGGATGCCAAGTTTCGTGCACTGAAAGCTAACGACGACCGTTGCCGGGTGTGGGTGGAAGGCGGATTGAATCGTCCGCCTATGGAGCGGACAGAAGCGATTGCCGCGCTATTTCACAAAGCACGCGATCTGGCAGCCGCTATGGGTGTTGCTATCGAAGAGTCTTCGACCGGAGGCGGATCGGACGGTAACTTTACGGCTGCGCTGGGTATTCCCACACTAGACGGATTGGGCGGCGTGGGCGAAGGCGCCCATGCCCCGAACGAGAGCATTTTGCTAGACCGTGTGGCCGACCGCGTGGCGTTGTTGGCGGCATTGGTTGCGGAAATTTGACGCGGAAATTTGAGACAGAGAGGAAGGTTCATGCGAGCGACGATACTGGTTGCGTTGTTGGGGTGGAGCGCCTTGTTCGGGCAGAAAGAAGAAACCGCGCCTAAGGAAGTCAAAGATGAGAAGACAGCGCCGATTCCTCCAGAACACATGCAGGTCACGCACCATGAGCTGCCGCTCGATGGCAAGGACTACAAATACAGCGCCACGGCGGGAACCTTGTTGATCGACGGTGACGATGCGAAGCCCTACGGGAGCGTTTTTTACGTGGCGTACACGCTGGATGGCGTGAACGACTTGCGCACACGGCCCGTGACGTTCCTCTATAACGGTGGTCCGGGCTCAGCCAGTCTCTGGCTGCACATGGGCTCGGTAGGGCCGGTGCGAATTGTGACGGCCAGTCCGAATGCCACCGGCGCGCCGCCATACGAGTTGACGCCGAATCAATATAGTCTGCTGGACAAAAGCGATTTGGTGTTTATCGATGCAGTGGGCACTGGTTTTTCGCGGCCGGTAGGGAAAGCGACAGAGAAAGATTTCGCAGGCACCGATCAAGACGTGAAGGCGTTTGCCAAGTTCATCACGCGCTACGTGACCGTGAACCAGCGCTGGAATTCACCAAAGTTCTTGTTCGGAGAAAGTTACGGAACCACTCGGTCGGCGGCGCTGGTGGATTTCTTAGAAAACGACGGGATGTCGTTCAACGGCGTTGTACTGATGTCGACCATTCTGAATTACTTTGTGCGGAGCCCGGGCATGGACAACGAATATGTTGGGTATCTACCCACGTATGCGGCGATTGCGTGGTATCACAACAAGCTGGCGAACAAGCCGCCGGATGTGAAAGTGTTTCTGGAAGAAGTGCGAAGTTTCGCGCGCGGCGAATATGCCGAAGCACTGTCGTTAGGGCACAATTTGCCGGCGGCGCGGGTGGATGCGATTGCAGCCAAGCTCAGCGCGTATACCGGCTTGAGCGTGCAGTTCCTGAAAGAAGCAAATTTGCGCGTGAACCAGCCGCGTTTCCGCAAGGAACTGCTGCGCGGCGATCGCGAAATTTTAGGCCGTTACGACGGAAGATTTGAAGGGACCGATGTGGATGCGGCGAGCGATCTACCCGGCTACGATCCTTCAGGCACCGGCATCACGGGCGCCTTTGTTGCCTCATTCCACGATTACCTGACGAGGGAGTTGAAATATACGGTATCGGAAACGTATTATCCGCGCGCGCCCGACGTGAATGTACCTTGGGATCAAAGTCATCATCCGCCGGGCTCGCAGCAACCGCTACGCGAGGCCTACGTGGCGGGCGATTTGGCGGACGCGATCCGCAAGAATCCCAAGCTGCGGGTATTTTCGGTGAACGGACTTTTCGATCTGGCGACGCCCTTCTTCATTACCGAGTACGACCTATCGCATATGGAGTTGGAGCCAAAGCTCAGGCAGAATATTCAATTTGCGTATTACCCCTCTGGCCACATGATTTATCTCAACGTGGATGCGTTGAAGCAGTTGAAAGCGGATTTAGCGGAGTTCTACGCTACTTCAAGCAAATAAATCGGGTAACGTCTGAAAATGTGAGCGCGGCAGCCTTGATGGGAGGTAGCCGGCGTGACCAGCGAACCACGAATCTCCGGAAGTCTGTGCTGATCGTGCTGGGGTCGGCCAATTCGACGCGATCCAGGATTTTTCTGAACCCGAGGCGCTTGAATTCCCTGCGCAAGACAGAACTCCGAAACTGATTGAAGTCGATACCCAGCTTCATAATGTCGTCTCCATGGACAGCCATGCGCAGCCGGTACCGAAGCTGATCCGGCAACCAGCCGTAAAACCCATAAAGAGGAAACTTGGAATACTCGCCGGAAGTGAAGCTGAACTTATTGGTAGATTCGAAAAACAGCAGACCGCCCGGCTTCAGGGATTCAGCGACTTTCGCGAGACCTTCGCGCCACAGTTCGACGTGTTCAAAAACGTTGGAACAGATGGCCACATCGTATTGTTCCTTGCCTAAATTCGTTTCTTCCAGATTGCCCAGATCGATTTCCGGTTTAAGGTTATACTTTGCCCCAACCTCTTTCGCACGTTGAATCAGCTGCGGGCTGATTTCCAAACCCCGGCAATTTAGACCATCGAGCAAACACAGCAGCACAAACCAGCCGGTCCCAGTTCCGATCTCGATCATCCGAGTGTTGGCGTCCAACTGTTTATAGCGCCGCACTGCCTGAATGATGCCGTTGTAGATCGGCTTTTTTTCCTCGAGCGCGACATCTTTGTTGTTGTCCAAATAGCGTTGGACGTCCGACAATTCTTCGTGATAAATCTTCATTCCATCTCCAGGCTCGAGGTCCCTCCGCCGATGTTGAACCGTTGCCGGGCGGGAAGGTTACCATTTTCGTGAGCTCGTTCGCGGGCTATCCACGATTCTACAGGACCATGATCTTCCGGCGAAACCGGCTCGGGCCCTGAAGGTTAAATCGGTTGAATTGCCGCGATACGACACCCCACGCCGCTAATTTTCGAGCTTTCAGACGACCGCAACGTTCGGTTAGCGGCAGTTATTCGGATGGCGCGGAGGCACTAAAAAGAGGCCGTGGCGCGTTGGCCTTAGTCTTTCTTTCAGCAGCTGATTAAGTTCCGCAGTGTCGGTTTTGAGCTGTTTGCGGAGGAAGCGTTCCTGCTGTGCGAGACTCTTGAAGTGCTTTTTATAATCGGTGCAGGCGCCGTGAGCGGCGAGTTCGCGGCCTTCGAGGGTGGAGAGAGCTTCTTTGAGGCCGGCGATGCGGCGAAGGCGCCATTCACAGTCGACGATTGATTGAGCGAGTAGCTTTTCCTGGTAAGTTTCCGGTTCGAACTTTTGATTGATGGATTCGACAAACGCTTCATAAGCGGCAACTTCATCTCTTGGCAGGAGCATGGTGCGGCCGGTTGGGCCCGTTTTTACTGCGCAGATGGCCGCCGAGGCCTTGTCGCGCTTGGTGTCGATTTGGACCGGAGGGACCATATACGCGTATCTCCTTATTGGAGCATACGCGCTTGATCCCCACTGCTAACCCCAGCTGCTAACCCAATGGCGCGATAAACACCACCTTGGTGGGTTTCGTAACAGGGGCGTTCTCTGGTTCCAGGCTCACCGCGACAGCCTTCAATTGATCCACCGCCAGTGAAGGGCGCAGCAGGCTGATGCCGCGTCCGTCCGGCGCGCGGAAAGCTTCAATGGGAACCGGCACACCGTCTTTCGGAACGACCCAGCTCTCGTAAGTCGAACCGGGCGGTGGCGCGGGGAGCCCGCTGGCGATCAGAATCATACCCAGTTTTTGGTGAATGAAAATGCTGCCATGCGGCGCGGCGGGTTGCGGGCCGAAAGTGACTTCTTTTGTGGCGGGCGCTTGCAGAATTTGTTGGATCTCGCGCAAGCGAGCCAGTTCCGCCTCGTTAGCCAACCGCTTGTTGTGCTCGGAGGTCCAGACCGCAAAGAACGCGAGAATCAGAGCGGCGGCAGCCAGCGCAAACGTCCAACCAATGACGCGGCGCGGATTCTTCGCCGGACGGCCAAAACCAGCTAATATGCGGCGGCGTAATTGAGGGCTGGGCTCGACGCCTGGGGTTGCGCTAAATATCATTTCGTTCAACTCCATTGCCTGTTCCAGGCCGGCGCGGCAATCGGCGCATCCGGCAAGATGATGCTCAAACTCCAACCGTTCTTCGCCATCAAGGGCGCCTACAGCATAAAGTTCGCAGAGGTCGGTATATTGATCCCTAGTCATCGCGACGTCCCCCCTGCTTCTACCGCGCTTGTTCGCAGTATTTTCAACGCGCTTCGCACAAGACTCTTCACGGTGCCGAGAGGCTTGTGCAGCCGCTCGGCAATTTCCGTTTGCGTGAGGCCCTGGAAGTGCGTCAACTCCAGAACCTCCCGTTGCTCTTCGTTCAGACGCTCGAGAGCGGCGCCCACGGCTTTGCGCCGCGTTAAACGGTCGGCTTCCGTTTCCTTCGTGATAAACAGGCCGGAATGTTCCAAATCCTCCAAAGTCGTGCCGGATTCAGCAGGTTGACTTCGCAGCGAGCGCAAATAATCGATCGCTCGATTGCGGGCAATCGTTACGATCCAACCTTCCAACCGGCCACGCTCAACGTCGAATGTATGAATTCGATTCCAAATCCGCAGGAATGTCTCTTGCAGTAAATCTTCGGCGGTCGCCTGATTTGCTACCGCACGCAAAATGACCGAATAGAGCAAGCCACCATACTTGTCGTAAAGCTCGGCCATCGCGTTGGCGTCGCGTTGTTTCAGCCGCTGGGCTATTTCTTGATCGTCCGTGGCAACCAATTTCAAACAGCATCCTTTTGCAGGACGGGCTTGAGAGGGCCCGTCCCATTGAGATTAACTTAGTTGGGTTGGAGGACGCTATCGATTACATGGATAACGCCATTCGATTGGAAAACGTTGGCGATGGTGACATGCGCCTCGCCGCCTTTCTCATCTTTGAGGACGAGGTCGTTGCCGTCCATTGTGGCCGTGAGAGTCCCGCCCTGCACGGTCTTTAGTGTGGCTGTACCGCCGCCCGTTTTGATCATCTTCTTGATTTGTGCCGCGCTCCAACGGCCAGCGACGACGTGATAGGTGAGAATTTTGGTCAGCATTTCTTTGTTTTCCGGTTTAATGAGCGTATCTACCGTGCCGGCCGGCAATTTGGCGAACGCTTCATTGGTAGGAGCGAAAACGGTGAATGGGCCGGGTCCTTTTAAGGTGTCCACCAGACCAGCGGCCTTGACGGCTGCCACTAACGTGGTGTGATCGGCCGAGTTGACCGCGTTGTCCACAATGTCTTTGGTGGCGTACATCTTAGCGCCACCCACCATAGGGTCTTGCGCGGCCAGGACCAGATTGGCTCCAAGCGTAAGAGTTGCCAGTGCGATTGAAAAAAGTTTCATATTGTTGATCTCCTATGAGTTCTTAAGGACTCACAACCGGATACGGAAATACTGCGTATGCGGATTGAGGGATGACATTTATGAGGCACAAGAGGCCCTGCTGGTCATTGACGGAAAAGACGGAAAAGCGCTGAATCGCTAGCTAGTTTTCATTGCCCTTACCACCTTTGTGCGCGCAGGCTATCTACTAAGGGTCGCGCTACTAAAGAACTACCGGATGTTGTTCGAAGAGTGCAGAAAGGGCTGCGGCCGAGGATGGGGCTGATCCTTATCCTTGTAACCGTGCGCGAAAAAGGTAAATACCATCAATCGTGAGACTCGCCCTACCGCCTTTTTCGCGATCTACTCAACTTCTCAGAGGCTTGAGCCGATAGACACAGTGTCGGGTTCCGGCGGATGTATCCCCGACGACATCGTTGGCTTATGGCTTTTTGGATCAATCGAAATTTATGTCGTTTAGCCCTGAGCGCGATCTTTTTCACGCCGCAGCTCTACGCCAATCTCGATCCGCGCCTGGCAATAACGCAATATACGCAAGATATTTGGGGTGCTGAGGCTGGGTTACCAACGAACTCGGTGCTGGGCATCGCCCAGACATCGGATGGGTACCTTTGGCTGGCGACGGAAGACGGCCTGGTCCGTTTTGACGGCGTGAAGTTTACGGTATTTGATAAGGAAAATACGCCGCCGCTGCAAGCCAACGACATTCGTGCGTTGCTGGTAGATCGTCTGGACAATCTTTGGATTGGGACAAATGGCGGTGGTCTCACTCGCTATAAGGACGGAACGTTCACGACTTTCACGACGCGGGACGGACTGGCGAACGATGCCATTCTCTCTTTGCATGAAGACGCGAGTGGGGCGCTTTGGATCGGAACCGACGGCGGTGGGATGAGCAGGTATTCAAACGGCAAATTTCGGTCCTTTAGCACAAAAGATGGTCTACCCGACGATGCGGTGTTTACCATTTGCACCGGGCCGGACGGCAGCCTTTGGGTCGGTACGCATGCGGGTTTAGCTCGTCTCAAAAACGGCCAATTCACGTCGTATTCAGCCAAAGACGGACTTGGCAAGGACGATATTCGCGCCGTCTATGCCGATAGACATGGCGAAGTTTGGGTAGGCACCAACGGCGGCGGTCTGGGTCGTTTGTCCGACGGACACTTTGTGACGTATACAATGCACGACGGATTGTCCGGCAACATGATTTGGTCTTTTGTGGAGGATGTGTCGGGCAGTTTGTGGATCGGTACAGGCGACGGCGGTTTGAGTCGTTTCCGCGATGGACATTACAGCTCTTACACAACGAAATTGGGCCTGCCTTCCGAAAAAGTATGGACAACGTTCGAGGACAAAGAAGGCAATTTATGGTTGGGGACAAGCGGGGGGTTGGTGCGGCTGAAGGGCGGACCTTTTACTACGTTCACTACCAAAGAAGGATTGTCGAGTGACGTGATTATTCCGATTTTTGAGGACCGTGACGGCGCTATTTGGGCAGGAACGGGCGCGGCCGGGTTGAACCGATTGAAAGATGGGCATGTGACCGTCTACACGACGCGTGAAGGTCTGCCATCCGATAGCGTTTTTTCGATCAATCAAGATGGCAGCGGAACGTTGTGGGCCGGTACTCGCAAGGGACTTGCTCAGCTTAGAGACGGCCGTTTTCGACCGGTAACAGGCTTGCCCAACGAGGTGGTGCAGTGTAGTTTTATCGATCACAATGGCGATCTGTGGATAGGAACGCGCGGCGGGTTGAGCCATTACAGTGCCGGCAAGTTCGTAACTTTTAGCAGTAAAGAAGGGTTATCGAATGACAATGTTCATTCCATTTATGAAGACGCGGCGCACGTTTTGTGGGTCGGGACGGGAGGTGGTGGACTCGACAAATTGGAGAATGGGCGATTCACGGCATTTACCCGAAGCAGCGGGCTCTCGAACAATGTTGTCTGGGCTATTGCGGGCGATTCGACGGGAGCGTTATGGCTTGGCACGAATAACGGGCTGAACTATTTGAAAGATGGTAAGTTCACCACGTTCACTACGCGGAACGGGCTATTCGACGATGCGATCTTCCTCATCTTAGACGATCATCGCGGGAGCCTTTGGATGACGTCGAATCGAGGAGTATTTCGGGTCGCGATCAGCGATTTGAACACATTTGCCGAGGGGAAAAGCCGGCTGATACGGTCTATCGCTTACGGTGTCGCCGATGGAATGAAGAGCAAGGAATGTAACGGTGGATTTCAGCCTGTGGGTTTGCGTGCTAAGGACGGCACACTCTATTTCCCAACGATGAAGGGATTGAGCGCGCTCGATCCGTTGCGCCTGACCGGCAACCCTTTGCCGCCGAATGTGGTAATCGAGCAGGTTGTTGTCGACCATAGATTTTTCAATCCCAAGAAACCAATCAAATTGGCTCCTGGCAAGGGCGAGATGGAATTTCAGTTCACCGCTCTGAGCCTGACCTCCCCTGAAAAAATCCGCTTCAAGTACATGCTGGAAGGCTTTGATAAGGACTGGGTCGATGCCGGTTCGCGGAGAGCGGCCTATTACACGAACATACCCGCGGGCGAATACAAATTCCGGGTCATTGCCAGTAATCATGAGGGGGTCTGGAACGAAAACGGCCCTTCCTCGTCGATCACGTTGCAGCCGCACTTTTATCAGACGTATGTGTTTGCGCTGCTGTGCTCCGTCTTTGCCGCCGCTATTTTTGTGATTGCGTTTCGGTTGCGTATGAGGCAATTGCGCGTCAACGAAACAAAGCTTGTTTTGCTGGTGGACGAGCGGACGCGCGCGCTGGCGCACCAAGCTCGCGCATTGCAGGAAAGTGAAAAGCGCTTCCGTCAGTTGGCAGAGAATATTCACGAGATCTTCTGGATGGTGGATCCGCACAACGGAAAGTTCTTGTATATTAGTCCTGCGTTTAAGGAAATCTGGCTGCAGGAGCCGGAATCGATTTTGCGCGATGCCGCTGCCTGGCTTGATTCGGTCCATAAGGATGATCGCGAAGCTGTGAGTGCCGCCAAGCAGTCTCAACTTAGCGGCAAACCGGCGGACTACGAATACCGAATCGCGCGGCCCGATGGGTCAACGCATTGGGTATGGGACCGGTCTTTCCCGGTTTATGATTCAGCGGGGCAGCTGGATCGCATTGTGGGTATTGTAGAGGACATTACCGAGCGCAAACGCGGCGAAGAGATGGTGCTGCGCTCGCGCGATGAATTGCAATTGCGGGTCCTGGAATTGAAGGCGGAGAACGTTGAACGGCGCCGCGCGGAACAGCAACTGAAAATAGCCAAAGAGCAGGCCGAAGCGGCTAGCCAATCGAAGAGTGAATTCCTGGCTAATATGAGCCATGAAATCCGCACGCCTTTGAACGGAATCATTGGCATGATGCAGCTGGCGCTCGATACGGACATGACGCCGGAACAACGCCAGTGCCTGGAATTGGTGGAAGGCTCCGCCGATTCGCTGCTGAGCATCATCAACGACATTCTCGATTTCTCGAAAATCGAAGCGCGCAAACTGCAATTGGAATCGATTGAATTCGATCTGAGAAAGACACTCGACCAGACGCTGAAATCGCTAGCAGTCCGGGCGCAGCAGAAGGGTGTCGAACTGATCAACCGGCTTGATCCGGATGTGCCCGACTTGATTATTGGCGATCCAGTGCGGCTAACGCAAATTATTGTCAATTTGATTGGCAACGCGATCAAGTTCACCGAGAAGGGCGAGATTGTGGTCCACGCCAAGAAAGAAATCGAAGAAGGTGGGAAAGTCAAGCTGCGTTTTACAGTGTCGGATACAGGAATCGGCATCCCCGAAGACCGCCAGAAAGCAATTTTCGAGGCGTTCACTCAGGCCGACGGCTCTTCGACGCGCAAATACGGCGGAACCGGGCTTGGCTTGTCGATTTCATCGCAACTGGTGGCAATGATGGGAGGCCAAATCTGGGTTAAGAGCAAGCTGCGCGAGGGTAGTTCGTTCGGTTTCACTGCGACGTTTGGGTTCCAAGCAAGGGTGGAAGACTCCGAAATGATCAACCTGCGCAACGTGCCGGTGCTGGTGGTGGACGATAACGTCACGAGCCTCCGTGTTTTAGAGGAACTGCTGCGCAACTGGGGTGCCCAGCCAGTGACGGCGCGGGATGGACAGACAGCGCTTTCCATTATGCAACTCAACAAGGCAAATGGCGCGCCGTTCCCGTTGGTGCTGCTCGATGCCGATATGCCAGGGTTGAGTGGGTTTGAAGTGTCGGAGCGAATGAAGGCGGAAGGTGGCTTGGCGGGCCGCGTCATCATCATGTTCAGTTCAGCGGGGGAGCTCGCCGATGCGGCGCGCTGCCGTTCCTTCGGGATCGATGCAACTATTACCAAGCCGCTCTATCAAGGAGAAATCAAAGCCGCGATTCTGCGTTGCTTCCAGGAAATCTCTCAGAGAGAAGAAGTGTCGCGCCCCATGAAGATAGGCCGGGCTGCTTGCCCGCCAATGGAAGTGCTGCTTGTCGAAGACAATCCAGTGAACCGAAAGGTGGCCGTGCGGCTGCTCGAAAAGCAAGGTCACACTGTTGTGACGGCAAACAACGGACGTGAGGCATTGGAGGTGTTGGACCGCCTAAGCTGGAAGGTCGATTTGATTCTGATGGACGTGCAGATGCCGGAAATGGACGGCTACCAGGCCACGGGCGCTATCCGCGAACGCGAGAGCCGCCTGGGCGGCCATTTGCCGATTGTCGCCATGACGGCTCACGCCCTTGACCGCGACCGGGAACGGTGTCTCGCGGCCGGCATGGATTCCTATCTGACGAAACCCATTCAGCTCGACAAACTCTTCGATCTTCTTGAGCGCGTGGCCACCACCGGTTTAGTTGTTGCCTGACCGCGCCGAAAAAGTCTAGTATCTTAGGCTTGATGGCCATCTCATTTGAATTGAACGGGCAGCGGAGGGCTGTCGATATTGACCCCAAGACTCCTTTGCTTTGGGTCTTGCGCGACACACTTAATCTGACCGGCACTAAGTATGGCTGCGGCATTGCCGCCTGCGGCGCTTGTACGGTTCACATTGACGGCGAGCCAGCGCGGGCTTGCGTATTTCCAATCTCGGCTGTAGCAGGAAAGCGCATCACGACAATCGAAGGTCTGTCGGCAGATCAGACTCATCCCTTACAGCGGGCATGGATTGCCGAACAGGTGCCGCAGTGTGGTTATTGCCAGTCGGGGCAAATCATGACGGCCGTGGCTTTCTTGAGAAAGAATGCTTCTCCTTCGCCTGCGGATGTGGACGAGGCTATGTCGGGTAACATTTGCCGGTGTGGGACGCAGCAGAGAATGCGTAGTGCCATCTTGAGGGCAGCGGCGGAAGTGGGGGGCAAACAGTGAGCACCACAACAAACGCGATCAGCAGGCGTGCAGCCCTTAAAACCACTTTACAAACGGCGGCGGGCGCCACTCTGGTGATCGGCATTGACGTTCCGCGGGCGAAGGCAGCGAACGAAAAGCCGCTCGTGAATCCCCTGACGTCGTGGATCAAGATTGATTCGCAGGGAAGGATCACGCTCAGCTATTCGAAATCGGAAATGGGACAGGGCATCTCTACTTCGCTGCCGATGATTCTGGCGGAAGAACTAGGCGCCGATTGGAAAGATGTGCACGTAGAGCACGCGCCCATGGATAGGGCGTTCGGACCGCAAGGTACAGGGGGCAGTGGTAGTATCACGACGCTCTACACCCCGTTGCGTCAAGCAGGAGCAGCGGCGCGGAGCATGTTGATCGGCGCTGCGGCGCAGCGTTGGAACGTGAGTCCCGACGACTGCAACGCTCGCGGCAGTGCGGTTTGGCACGGCAACGACAAGTTGAGTTTCGCCGAACTAGTGGAGTCCGCCGCAAAGATGCCGGTGCCCGATTTGGCTATCGTCAAGCTGAAGAATCCGCTGGAATTTGAGTTAATTGGCAAATCGCTTCCCCGTACCGATATCCCGGCGAAGACCGATGGCAGCGCGATTTTCGGCCTGGATGTGCGCGTGCCAAACATGGTGTACGCGGTGGTGGCACGCTGTCCGGTGTTTGGCGGGAAAGTGAAGTCGTTCGACGCCGCGGAGGCGAAGGCAATGAAGGGCGTGCTCGAGATCTTTGAAATCGAGCCCGCTGCGGAGGCGCATTCCTTGGGTGGCGTGGCGGTGGTGGCGGAGACCACTTACATCGCTATGCAAGCCCGCAACAAGTTGAAGATCCAATGGAATGAGGGGCCGGCCGCGGCAGAAAGCAGCGAAACGCTGCGCAAAGAGTTCCGGCGCGTCGTCGATTCGTCGATGAAAGTCATCATCAACGAAGGAAATGCGGACGCGGCGATGGCGCAGGCGCCGACAGATAAGAAGGTCGCGTGCGATTACGAATTGCCCTTCCAGGCGCACGCCACCATGGAACCGATGAACTGTACCGTTCACATTGAGAATGGCCGCGCGGAGGTATGGGCGCCGCATCAAGCACCTGATATGGTGCAAATGGTTGTTGCCAAAGTAAGCGGCATCGCGCCGGACAAAATTCAGGTGCACGCCACATTTATGGGTGGTGGCTTTGGGCGGCGCTACCAGGCGGACTTTCCCACCGAAGCTACGCAGATTGCCAAGCGAGTGAACCGTCCGGTGCAATTGGTCTGGTCCCGCGAAGACGATATGACGCACGATTTCTATCGGCCGGCGTCGTATCACCGGATGAACGGAGCCGTGGACTTGCATGGAAACATCACGGCGTGGTATCACAAGTACACGTCGACGCCGATTTCAGAGTGGTTTTCGCCGAATGCAGCCCCCGAGTCGTCGGAGTTGGGATTGTGTTCGCAATTGCCGTATCTCACGAAGAGCTACAAACTTGAATATACGCCGGCGAAGTCGTATGTGCCCAGAGCATGGTGGCGCTCGGTCGAAGCTTCGGTGGTTGGGTTCGTGCTGGAAAGCTACATGGACGAACTGGCCCATGCGGCGGGGATGGATCCGTATGAATTCCGGATGCGGGCATTGGGCGAAGATCGTCTAGTAAAAGATGCGCTCGACAAAGAGGAACGGCCGCTCGACACAGCGCGGTTCAAAGGCGTGCTGCAACTGTGTGCTGAAAAAGGCAATTGGGGTAAGCCGATGGAGACGGGGAGGGGACGGGGTATCGCCTGCCACTATGCTTTTCATAGTTATGTGGCGAATTTGGCGGAAGTGACGGTGAAAAACGGGACGGTGAAGGTGGATCGTATCGTATCGGCGGTCGATATCGGCGTACCCGTCAATCCTGATGGCATTCGCGCGCAAGTAGAGAGCGCGATCGTTTATGGCTTGACTGCGGCGCTGAAGAGCGAAATTACCGTGCATAATGGCCGCGCCGTACAAACCAACTTCAACAAGTTCGCAACGCTGTCGATGAAAGAAACGCCTTTGATCGAGGTTCACATTGTGCAGAGCGCCAAGGCACCGACGGGTATCGGCGAACCGGGCTTGCCGCCGACTGCGCCCGCGTTGACCAATGCGATTTTTGCAGCCACCGGAAAGCGCATTCGCAAGTTGCCGATTCAGCCTGGCGACTTGGCGTGACGCGCTACCGAAGCTCCTTATTCTCTCCGCTTCGCTGACCACTGTCCGTCTGAGCGCCCTTCCACTCGCATGCGGCCTTTTGCGGAATTATCGTCAACCCAGCCCGCCAGGAATGCCGTGACCGGCCCTGGGACTCCGAGACCGGTATCCTTCGGCCACTCACCCGAGAATGACAGTTCCACGTAACCGTCGCGCCATGTGCCAGTGACTGGCCGCTCAACTCCCAATCCGCCGGACCAAGTTCCCTTGACCTTGTTTCCCTCGCGAGTTAGCTTAATAGAACCTTCCAATGGGCCCGCATCGCTCGCATATCGCACATCCCAGGTGCCGGCCACATCGGAGCCATTCTTAACGGGCAGAGACGCGGTCGGCGTAATCCGCACGTTGGAAAAATACGATTCTTCGCCCGCGTAGCCCCACAGTGCCACTGCGCCTCGCAAGTCCTCTCCCTTCAAACCGTCGACTACCAGAGTCGGTTTTGCCGATCCGTTCAAATAGAGCTTGGCCGTGCGCCCCGCCACTTCAATTCTCACTTGTGTCCAAGTTTCCAGTTCAAGATCCGCGTGCGACTCATAAACCCAAGGCCACCCCCTGCGCAACTCGTACCATCCGAAACCCGGCACTGCGCTATATTGCACCGCGTGGTTGCGCATCGCTTGATCTTCCACGCCGGCATTCCCCGGCCGCAGATAGAAGAGTTCATAGTGCGACGCATCTGGCCTTGCCCGAAATGCAATGCCCAAAAATCCTGGGTTCCTGACTCCCTTCGGCGTCGTTACCTTCAGGGCGAGATCGGCCTCAATTATGCCGTCCTGGAAATCTGTCCCGGGCAACACTGCAAAGCCGTCGGCGGAACCATCCATTGTGAGCCGGATCGCTTCGCGTCCTTGATACTCCACTGCCTCCACCTTCACGTTCCGAGCGATCAGCCCTGTTGTCTCCTTTAGGGGAAACGTTTGCCGCGCGGGAGTCTGTCCGAACGCGCTACCACTAGCCAACGCTGCTACGGCGGCACACTTCAGCAAATTAGTTTGCATCATCTTGCGGAGTCCGGAGCACGTATTCGCCCAAATCCTATGCCGTTTTTGGAACCACTTACGCGCGTGGCCTGCCGGGGTGTGTGTCCACCTCTGGGAAAACCGCGCTCACAAATGAACACCGAGGGATGCGTACTCCAAACTAAGGTAAGCTATCTCAATGCAACGCGTGACTCGCCATAGATTTCTATTGGGAGCATTCATCCTCCTCGTCGAATCAGTCGCCCACTCCGTCGCCAATTCACCCAGCGCCCCTAAAGCCCTTCAGCCTCCCAAAGACCAAGTTTTAATCCTGCACCTAAACGCGAAGGGCCAACAGATCTATGTATGCGAAGCTGCGGCCGGCGACTCCGCGTGGAAATTCAAAGCGCCCCAAGCGAATCTGTATGCCGAGAGCGGCGAATTGTTCGGCCGCCACTTCGCCGGGCCAACGTGGGAGTCAAACGATGGCAGCCGCGTCGTCGGCAAGGTGATGGCCAGCGCTCCGTCTCCCGATTCAGACGCGATTCCTTGGCTGCTGCTAACGGCGACATCTCACCACGGAGCGGGTGTTTTCTCCAAAGTGCAGAGCATCCAGCGATTGAATACGAAAGGCGGCGTCGCCCCGTCAGCTGGCTGCAGTGCACAGAACCAAAAGGAGGAGACACAGGTTCCCTATGAAGCCAGCTACTACTTCTATGGGACACGTTGACTCTTCTATTCGACCCGCAGCGCCGTAAGGGGCGCAAGCTGTGCCGCTCGCCGCGCTGGAATGTAGGCCGCCGCTAGCGCAACTCCCCAAATCAACGCGGCCACCGCGCAGATCGTCATCGAATCCGTTGGTTTCACCTCGAACAACAAACTCGCAACCATCCGTCCAAACCACAGCGAAATCGCCAAACCCAACACCAAACCCGTAACCGCTGTAATAAAAACCTGCCGCAGGATCAACAAATTCACATCGCCAGGTTTCGCCCCAAGCGCCATCCGTATTCCGACCTCCCGCGTCCTGAGACCCACTGTATAAGAAACCACCCCATAAATACCCACAGTCGCCAGAACCAGCGCTAACACCCCAAACACCACAATCAGTGCCAGTGCAAACGTACGTTGCGCTAGCGATTTCGCAATATAAGCATCCATCGGCTGCAAATGAAAAATCGGCAGTGTCGGATCAACTGCATGCATAGCCGCGCGCACACCAGGTTCAATGCGCTCGGCACTCACGCTCGAACGGACCACCAGTCTCGCATAACCTTGTGGGTCCGCTGCCTGCGCAAACACGAAATAAGCCGCCGCATCAGGCGCTTTGTCCAACCCATACTGATGCACATCTCCCACAACGCCCACAACAGTCGCCCAAGGCTGCTTGTCATCTCGTGCGAAGAGTTGCACGTGTTGGCCAATCGGGTCTTGCCCGTTAAATCTCAAACGCGCACAAGACTCACTCACCAGTGCCACCGGGGCCAGCCCGCGCCTGTCTCGTTCTTCAATCAACCGTCCTCGCAGCAACGAAATTTTCATCGCGCGCAAATATCCAGGCGAGACAAAATACGTATCAATGTGCGCCGCATCGCTGTTCGCCGCCAGCGCCTGTTCACGAACATAGAACCGGTTCGTCTGCGGATGACTCAGCGGCAGCGTGCTGGCGTAACCCGCCGCCTCCACGCTGGGAATCGTCATCATGTGAGCCACTACCGCGTCGTAGCAGCCAAGAACCTTTTCGGCTGTGTCGTGATGAAGCCAATCGGGCAAGAGACTCAACGTGAGCACATTCCGCGGATCGTATCCAGGATTCACGCCAAGCAGACGCAAGTAACTCTTTCCCAGCAAGCCGACTCCCAATACCAAGACAAAGGCCAACGCGATTTCTACTGTGATAAGGGCAGTAAGAAATCCGAGATTCGCGCGCCCTTTGCTTGAATTTGTTGCGCCTTGCAACACCGAACGTAAGTCAAGCCGAGAAGCTTGTAGCGCTGGCAGCACTCCGAACAGCAACCCCGTTACACCACTCACAGACAAGCCCCAAAGCAGCATCGAAATATCCGGTCTAATTTCATCCACGCGCGGTATCTCGCTCGCTCCCAAATGGGAGATGAGTCGCGTCACCCAATACGCGCACCCAACACCGGCGACGCCTCCTAGAAGGGCCAGCACCAAACTCTCCGTCAGCATCTGCCGCACAAGCCTCCCTCGGCCTGCTCCCAACGACGCGCGTAACGCCATTTCCGCCCTGCGCACTGTTGCGCGCACCAGCAGTAAGTTCGCTACATTGCTGCAAGCCAATAGCAGCAACAGCCCCACTGCGCCAAACAGAACCATGAGTGCCGCATCGAAGCGTCCCATCAAACTCTTGCGCAGGGGCACGAGGACAACTGACGCGTCCCGTGCATAGTCAGCCGGGTATTCCCGCGCTAAGTCGTGCATGATCGAATTCAGTTCCGCTCGTGCTTGGCCCGGCGTGATCCCGGGCTTGAGCCGCCCGATCACGCGCCGCCCCCGGCACGAGCGGCAGTGATCTTCGTTCAAATCCCAACCGAGCGGCACATAACCCTGCGGGATTTCCCCTACATTAGACATGTGGATGGGATGGAAATCGGCTGGCAGTACTCCAATGACTGTGTAGCTTCTGTCTGCCAACGTCGTCACCCTTCGACCAATCACACCTGGATCGCCACCAAATTTGCGCGCCCACAAGCCATAACTGAGAATCAATTTGTCTGCTGTTTTCGGCCGATCGTCTTCAGCAGCGAATGACCGGCCGAGATACATCTTGATCCCAAGTGCATCGAAGAAGTCGTAATTCACCGCCAGGCCACGGATTAAATCGACTTCACCATTCGAAAGCATGCGTAGACCACCGAAGTCGCCCCAAATACACAGCGTTTCAAACGAGTGGCTCCGCGTCCTCCAGTCATAGACCGTCGGTACTGCGATACCTTCCGGATTCGGCGTGCGTCCGTCCGATTCCGCGATGGTGACTAATCGGTCCGGATCGCGGTATGGCAGCGGGTTCAGCGAAATAGATCTCAATACGCTGAACGTCGCAGTGTTGGCCCCAATGCCGAGCGCCAATGTTGCCACGGCAATCGCGGTAAACAGCGGCGCTTTGACAAGCGCGCGAATGGCAAAACGAACATCCTGATAAAAGAATTCAACCCAGACAGGCGGCGGGATCACACTACCATCAGAATCGCACGCCCCAGACGCTACCCGACTATGACTTCACTGATCTGAATCACTGGAGTCTGGTTTGTGTAGTTTGGAATATCACCCATGATCTCCTGCGCGTGCGGACCGAAGCCCGCTTGAAAGGACTCAACGGACTCGCAGAAAAGATGGCCCGCAGCGATGTACGTTGCAGGCGCACCCGGAGCACCTCCAGCAAGTCCCTTGTCAACTGTGTAGTACTTACAGCTATCGCCCATTTTGCTCTTTACCATCGGCATGTGTTCGTCGCGGTAATACTCGTGATCGAATTGCGCCCCGGGCGGGTTTGGGTAAAACACGCTGACTTTGATCATCGCTTCTCTCCTCGCTTCTGGCCTGTTCTTCGCAGCTTTAATCCTACAAAATCGCCTCCACGTCCGCTCGGCTAGCAGGCACAAAGCGCCAGCCTCGGACTGGTTTCGTAGCCGCATTCTATGACCCCGATATGCTCTCATAAATACAGGACATTCAAGAAAACTTTCCATCGGAGGTAAGTTCATGTTACTGGCGAGGTGGGCATCCGTTGCCGCATTTCTCTGGGTCGCCGTATCCCCGACAAACGCGTCCGCCGCCGTCATCACCGGCACCGTCAAAGACGTGTCTGGCAGCTCCACGCCCCGCGCCCACATCGAAATTTCGGGCGGAGATCTCGCCGCGCCCCTCACCTTCGACACCGACGCGCAAGGCCGCTTCTCTTCTCCCGATCTCAAGCCCGGTTCTTACACACTCAAGGTCACGGCCGATGGTTTTGAACCCAATACTCAAACCATCAGCGTGTCAAATGCCGGCCAGACTCTCGTGATTTCTCTGCAGGTGGCTACTCTTCACCAGGAGGTCACGGTCGAAGGCAAAGTCAGCAATCGCGCGAATAACGACCCGGTCTATCGACAACTGCGCGACGCAAGCATGGGCCTCACATTTCAGGTGCAAGACGTTGATTTGAAATTCGATGTGGCCTCGTTCCACTTGGGTCAAGGCACACTTACCTTTCTCAAGCCCGTCAACGGCCAGGTAACGGGCGCCATCTTTGTCGGTCACGGCCACTTCACTCTCAAACCGGCTCAGCCGCTCGACGCACGCGAGATCTTGCGCCGCGCTCACACCTCACAAGTCGACGAAGACTTTTCCACCGCTGTCTTCCGCTATTCCGGCAACTTCAATCGCAATCTTGCCGGCACCATCAAAGACAAAGCCGATGAACCCGCCGCTGCATCCGTCTTCGCACAATGGCAGGAGAGGGTACGCCACCGCCGTGAGCACCCTCTTGGATTCACAGAGAGCATTCTAAACGGCAGCGACATGGATAACGTTGATGCCGAAGTCGTCTCCTGGATCTATAATCCGCTTCCCCAGCGTTCGTTTTTTCAGGCCTACATTCGCGGCGACAAACACAAAGACCTCAGATTTTACGTCCGCGCGCGCGGTGGCGCAATCCCCTCTCTGAGTTCGCCGGAAGAAGTCGGACTCGTCAATTTTGATCCCGAGGGTTTAGACGACGGTATCTGGTATCTCTCGCACGCCCAAGCTGAATATCCCGCCAATTTGGCCAGCTCGCAAGAGGAACGCCGCTTCGTCGTGACCCGGAAGTTCAAGATCGAAACCGTTCTGGGTAATAACGACCATCTAACTAGCATCGCCACTGTCACTTTTGAGCCTCTAATCGCAGGTGAACGTGTCGTAAGGTTTCAGCTCTTGCCCAATTTGCGTGTCACTCGCGTCACCGGCTCCGACGGCGCGGAGGTGTCTTATATACAAGAGAGTCGCAAAGCCGACGGTTCTTTCTACGCCATCCTCCCTGCGCCTGCTGAACTCAAAAA
Organism: Bryobacterales bacterium; assembly: GCA_003167495.1. Taxonomy (GTDB): domain Bacteria; phylum Acidobacteriota; class Terriglobia; order Bryobacterales; family Bryobacteraceae; genus Bog-105. The sequence goes on from PMSX01000194.1 coordinate 25,905, forward strand.
AGAGTATTCACTCACCATTGAATACTCCGGCGACAAAGTTGTCACCAAAGCCGGCAATGGCAGTTTTTATATTGACGCCCGCGAAGCCTGGTATCCCAATTTGAATAGCTTTTCCGACCGCGCCCTCTATGACCTGACTTTCCGTATTCCCAAAAGATATCACCTTATCAGCGTCGGCAACCTGGAGAGTGAGTCAGTCGAAGAGGGACAAAGTGTGACTCACTGGGTCACTCCCAAGCCCGTCTTTGTGGCCGGCTTCAACTATGGCGATTACAAAAAAATCCAAATCCACGACGACCAAACCGGCTATGACATTGCCGGCTATTATCTTCCCGATCTGCCGGATTTCCTCGCTCACATCCCGGCGGCCGAGTCGATAGCTCCGGGAGCGATGACCAAATACGCCCTCGACCAGACGCGTGCGCAGCTCGAAGTTTGCACGATCTTTTTCGGCAAGAGTCCCTTCAATACTCTTGCCATCACTGAACAGCCTAACTTCAATTTCGGTCAGTCGTGGCCGAACCTGGTTTACCTCCCGATCTCCGCCTATCTCGATTCCACCCAGCGCTGGGAGCTTTTCAATAGGATCGACAACAAGTTTACGGCCTTTGTTCAGGAGGTAACACCGCATGAAGTCGCCCACCAGTGGTGGGGCCACACTGTCGGCTGGGCTTCCTATCACGATCAATGGCTATCGGAAGGTTTCGCCGAGTTTTCCGCTGGCTTATTCCTCCAGCAGGCGGTTGGGCCGAAGTGGCAGAAAGACTACGTCGCGTTCTGGGAACGCCTCAGAAAGGAGATTCTCGAAAAGAATCAGTTTGGCGTTGCACCTAATGACGCCGGCCCACTATGGCTTGGGTTGCGCCTCATGTCACCCCGCTCCGAAAGCGCCTATCAATACGTCACATACCCCAAAGGCGCCTACGTTTTGGCCATGCTGCGATCGTTGTTTTATTCGAACAAAGATCACGACAAAGCTTTCATTGAAATGATGCACGATTTTGTGGATTTCCACCGCGATATACCCGCCTCCACCGAATCCTTCAAAGCCATCGCCGAGAAGCACATGCCCCACTCGCTCGATTTAGAAAACAACGGCCGGCTCGATTGGTTTTTCCGCGAATGGGTGTACGGAACAGAAGTACCCCATTACGAGTTCGAATATCAAACCTCGCCCGGTTCCGGGGGCAAAACCAAGGTGCATTTGAGCATTACGCAAAGCCAGGTAAGCGACAATTTCGTCATGTCCGTCCCGATTTTTGGCGATTTCGGCAAGGGTTTCGTGCGGCTTGGACAGTTGCCCGTTGTCGGCAATGCGACAAAAACGTATGATTTTGACTTCGCCGAGGCTCCCAAGAAAATTGAGCTAAACACCTATAAAGAGATACTGGTACGCTAAGCCGTTGCCACGGACCATTTACGATTTAAAGCCGGCATTTCAGAATTTACTGCGGCCGCCTACCCGTTTGCTGTACCACTTCGGCCTGACCGCGAATCAAGTGACTGTAACAGCGGTTGCTCTTTCGCTCGTCACCGGCGCAGCGTTGTGCTTAAAGGCCGGATCGCCGCGCGCATTGTTGCTATTGCCGCCGGCGCTGCTTCTTCGTATGGCGCTCAATGTCATCGACGGCATGCTCGCCAAAGAGTTTGAATTGAAGAGCCGTCTCGGCGCACTCTTAAACGAACTCGGCGATGTCTTTTCCGATGCCGCTCTCTATCTACCTCTCGCCCTAGGCTGGCATTTCTCGCCTGTGCTGATTGTGCTCGTCGTCGTCTTCGCCATCATCAGTGAGATGACCGGAGTTCTTGGGCTCATGGTCGGGGCAGGACGCCGCTACGATGGCCCAATGGGCAAGGCCGAGCGCGCCTTCGTGTTTGGCCTTATGGGCTTGGCGATCGGTCTTGGCATTCCGATGGGAATCTGGCAAAACGTATTACTCGGAGCCATGCTTGGCCTGCTTGCCTACACCATCTACAACCGCGCGCGCATGGCACTCTGGAGAGGACAGTGATGGTAGTCTAGTTTACTTTGACTAATTTGCGAATGAGTGACGAACTGGAACGATTTGAAGCTTGGGGCCGCAGCCTGTCGCGCATTTGGATCGGAGCGCTTTGGGGTTTGGCCGAAGCAACCGTTTTCTTCCTCGTGCCCGATATTTTGATTACCACCTCGGCCTTGTTCTCACCCAAGAGATCGTTTGCGCAAATGATAGCCGTTTTGATTGGCGCTCTTTTGGGCGGTGCTTTGCTTTACACTGCCGCCGACACTTATCCCGCTGAAGCCAAGAACGTCGTTCTGAATGTGCCTTTCGTGAAGATGCACACGCTCGAACAAGCGGAACGCGAATTGCAAGACCGTGGGCTATGGGCCCTGTGCCTGGGCGCCTTTTCCGGCGTACCTTACAAAACCTATGCCGTCAGCGCCCCACGGTTCGCCCCGTTTGAAATGTTTATGGCAATGAGTTTACCGGCGCGCCTCTCGCGTTTTTTGGTAAGTTGGGGCAGCGGCTCGTTGCTCGGTATATTCTTCCGGCGTCAGATCGAGGCCAGCCCATCGGCTGCGCTGGGACTGCTGGCCATCTGCTGGATCGGTTTTTACACCTATTACTGGTCTGTGATCTAGCGTCAGTACCCCACCAGTGTCTCCCCACTAGTAAATGTAACCCTGACTTGGAGACAATGGTATCCGTAGCTGTACGAATGGAGCCTAAGATCGAACATTTGGCGAATGGCGGCGTCGGAGGGCGCGACATCACGCGCGTCATTCTCGAGCACGCAGCCCGTATCAGTAAGGAGCAGGATATCTCTGCCCTCATTGGTCTGAACGCCGCGTTGGCTCGCGATCTCGTCGATGGCGACCGTTCGAGCGTTTGGCTCATTGACGATGCCAGAGGCGAGCTTTGGACTCGCGTGGCCGACGGCATTGGCGAAGTCCGCATCCCGAAGGCTACCGGCTTGGTCGGTGCGTGCATCGCCCAAAACGAAATCATCGTCGCCAACGATCTCAGCAACGATCCGCGTTTTCACCGTCAAATGGATCGGTCGAGCGGGTACAAAACGGAATCCATTTTGTGCGTTCCTTTGCGCGCCGACGACAAGGTGATAGGTGCGTTACAAGTCTTGAACAAGCCGGGCGGCTTCAGCGACCAGGATTCGGAGTTGTTACGCCTGATGGCTGCCTACGCCGCTTCTGCCATTCAAGCCGAGCGCCTGCGGAGCGAAGCCGATGTCGCGCGCCTGCTCCGGCATGAATTGGATATTGCCCGTGACGTGCAGATGCGCTTGCTGCCACCTGTGCATGGCGAGGCTTCCGGCATTGAATATAGCGGCTTCTGCCGTTCCGCCCGCATGGTGGGCGGCGATTACTATGACTTGCTACCGCTCGAAAACGGTTCGTTCGCCTTCACGCTCGGCGACGTTTCGGGCAAAGGCATACCCGCCGCCGTTCTCATGGCCAGCATCCACACATTGCTCCGCAGCCTCTTGACCAGAAACTCCGAAGATTTGCGCTACGTCGTGCAAGAACTGAATCAGGCTGTTCATCGCAGTTCCAGCGACGACCGCTTTTCCACATTGTTCTGCGGTGTCGTCAGTGCCGACCGAAAGGAAATTCGCTATGTCAACGCCGGCCACATTCCGGCTTTTATCGTGTCGCGCGACGGTAAAATCGAACGCCCTGTTGGCACAAATCTGCCCATTGGCATTCTCGAAGGCGGCAACTATGCCGAGCGTATGGTTACAGTCAAACCGGGTTCCTTGCTGGTTTGCATCTCCGACGGCATTAGTGAAGCAAAGAACGCCAAAGGCGAATTCTGGGACGAAGAACGCATCGACGAAGTCTTGCTTGAGCATCGCGATTCTTCTGTCAAGCAGGTGAACGACGCGCTCGTACAAGCGGCGGATCACTGGGCGAACGGTGCCGAGCAACACGATGACATGACGATTGTGGCAATGCGTATTGCACTTTGAGCGTTCCGCCGGAACTCTGGTCCCGTACGTACTAAAACTATTGAAGGGCCGCCAATAGCTGTTACAATTCAGGTGGTCTGTGGTCTAAGAGACGATTACTTGGAGGGTTGTGTTATGGGTCGAACACGTTCGTTTGCTTTAAAATTACTAATTTCCTTGTGTGCGGCGGGGGCATTTCCCAGCCTATTTGCGGCCTCGTTGCCTCCTTGCGGCGCCGGCACGGTGGCGACCTACCAATCTCTCACTATGAATCCGCCCTCCACGGGGGGCTGCGCGATCGGCATTCTCGACTATTACAATTTCACGTATCTTCCGGGCACCAACGCGCCGGCCGCATCCGCTATAGATGTAACGCCTTCCGGCAGTGGTTTTTCTTTCGGTCCCGTTACGGCCGCTCCTGGGCAAACTGTTTCGTTTGAAATTGACTACGGCATTATCATCGATCCGGCTCCCGTCATCGGGGGCGACGATCTTAAGCTCGATCCACCTACCGGCGATGTGACCGTTACCGAGTATTTCTGTAACGATATTTCGTATGTCGGTTCGGGTGATTGTTACCCGAGTACCCCGGCTCCGTCATTGACCGTTGGCACACCGGGCACAGGGTATCCCTCGGAGGCTAGCATCACGTTCGCCCACCCGGCCACTACGTCCGAGTATGTTGGCATCGTGTTCACGCTAACGGGTGGTGCGACGGGCGCTTCCTTCGATGGCCTTGATACTGTATCCATTATCAGCAGCCCGGAGCCAGCGTCGGCCGCTGGTCTGCTCGTTGGACTGTTGGCCCTGGCCGCTGGTTATAAACTAAGAAAACAACGCAATCGTTAAGTGCAGTTATGTTTTGGCTAAGGCCGCGAGGGATCGCCGTGTTTCTGGCGGCCATCGCGGCAGTTCCGCTGTTCGCCACTCTTTCACCTGAATCCGGCGCTTTTGTCTTCCAAACGTATACGCCGAAGGTTTACGGCGCAAACCCGCAGAACTGGGCACTTGCCCAGGATGCGCGCGGTGTCATGTACTTCGGCAACACCGAAGGAGTGCTGGAATTTGACGGTGTCTTCTGGCGTCTGATTCGCCTTACATATGGATCGGCTGCCCGCTCTCTTGCCGTGGATGCGCGCGGTCGCATCTATGTGGGTGGCCGCGGTGTGTTCGGCTATCTTGAACCCGATGCCCACGGCAGTACACACTTTGTTCCTCTTGAGGTTCCCAAAGCCGACTCCACCTTTCTCGATGTCTGGAATGTTGTACCAACTTCTGCGGGCGTTTATTTCGGCACCGACTACAAGATTTTTTTCCGATCGAACAGCGGGCAAATCAAAGTGTGGCAATCCCAGAAACGCTTCGGTCGCATTTTTGCCGCTTACGGAGAGCTCTTTGTCGCCATCGTTGACAACGGCTTGCGCCGCCTCGAAGGTGATGACTTCGTTGCTGGTCCGCGGGGAGATTCTTCCCTCCTCGGCGCACGGCTAAATTTCGCCCCGGGCGAGCATCCGCTTCTGGCAGGGCGACAGGCGCTGTACAACTTTAGCTTGAGTGAGATTGTACCCTTTGCCAATCACGCCAGCGAATATATTCAGCAGAATGAGGTTTACTCGATCAAGCAGTTATCCACGGGTGACATTGCGGTTGGCACCAGGACGGGGGGACTCGTATTGCTGAACCGGCAGGGCGATCTCGAGCGCATAATCCGCAAAGAGTCTGGGCTGGCCAGCGATTGGGTCACAGCTATTTATGAAGACCGCCAGCATGCCGTATGGCTGGCGACCAACAACGGTCTTGTTCGTTTCGCTCTCTCGCTATCCAGCTTTGGCGAACCACAGGGTGTTCACGGCTCGGTACTTACTGAGGCGCGCTTTGCGGGCTCGATGTACGTTGGTACCGCGCTGGGCGCTTTTCGCATGCGTACTTTGCCTGGTGGAGAACCCACGTTTGACCCCATCAAAGACCTTCAGCAAGAGGTCTTGGTGCTGGCCGCTCACGGAGGTGAGTTGTTTGCCGGCGGAGAGCACGGAGTCTACCGGGTCACGAATGGCAAGGCGGAAAAATTAGCCGAGGCCGACATTGGCATCGTCTATGATATTGCCTTTTCTGCGCGCGACCCCAGCATTCTATACAGCGCAGGGCGGGACGGTGTGCGCAAATGGCAACGAGTCGGACCCACCTGGAAATCGGCTGAGCCCGTGGGCGTGAAGGGGCAGGAATTCCGTACCGTTGTGGAAGATGCCGACGGTACTGTTTGGTCGACTACCAGCGTTTCCATCTGGCACATCGATTTCGTTAGCGAACAGGTTCAAGAATTCAAGTCTTCCGACGGCATACCCTCCGGCAACAAGTCCGCTTATCTTTTTCGCGGCCACGTGGTCTTCGCAACAGAGAAAGGTCTGTTGCGGTTTTCTGAAGAGGCAGGCCGCATTTTGCGTGACGGAGAACTGGGGCCACAGTACGCTGACGGTAGCAGAGATGTTTTCCTCATTCGTGAAGACGCCGCCGGAAAGGTCTGGGTCACCGGAAATGGCTATCATGAACTGCTCGAAAATGATCCCGCCGGCGGCTTTCGCACCTTTGTTTCACCGTTCGTCCATATTGGCGCCGATGAACTGTATACGGTCTTTTTAGATTCGGACGGATCGTCTTGGGCTTCCGATCCAAATGGGACGCTGTTCCGTCTCGAAAAGCTCGATCTGCGGCAAGCTCGCCAGCCACTGCCCGTTCTGTTGCGCCGCGTGGCTGTCATTGGCCAAAAAGACGCGCTATTCGAAGGTGATTCCGCCATTGGCGCACCGCTAGCATTGCAGCACCACGATAACGCCCTGCGTTTCGAATTCGCCGCGCCTTTTTATGACGCGCCGTCTGCTGTGGAGTATCAGTTCCAACTAGATGGCAATGAAAAGAAATGGTCGAACTGGACCACGGAAACGCACAAAGAATACACTAACCTTTTTGAAGGTGCCTATCGCTTTCATGTGCGTGTGCGCGATCCGCACGGCACGGTCGGCGGGGAAGCTGTATTTCCTTTCCAGGTTGCGCCGCCTTTCTACCGCACATGGTGGGCTTATCTCACTTACCTTTCATGTTTCCTCTTTGCGGGGTGGCTGTTTTTGCACTCGCGTTTGAAAGCGCTGGAAGCGAAAAATCGCTGGCTGGAAGGAGTGGTGGAAGAGCGTACGGCCGAAGTCAGAAAAGAGCGCGATCAGAATGAAGAGTTGCTGCTTAACATTTTGCCGCGCCCGGTGGCGGCGGAATTGCGCACCAATGGCAATGTGAAGCCTACAACTTTTGACGACGCCACGGTGTGCTTTAGCGATTTCGTGGGCTTTACGTTATCGAGTGAAAAGCTGCCCGCCGAAACGCTGATCAACGCGCTGAACGAATACTTTACTGCATTTGACGAAATCATCGGCCGCTATGGACTGGAAAAATTGAAAACCATTGGCGATGCTTATATGTTTGCGGGTGGTTTGCCCAATCTGCGTCCCTCTCATGCCGTTGATGCGGTGCTGGCGGCGCTCGAGATGGCGGCGGCGGTGAATCGCCTGACGCGGCCCGATCAGGGAGTGAATTGGAAAATCCGCTTAGGTCTTTATAGTGGGCCGGTGGTTTCGGGGGTCGTGGGTGTGCGCAAGTTCGCCTTTGATATTTGGGGGAGCACGGTGAACTTTGCGGCCCGCATGGAATCGGCGGGCCAGCCGGGCCGAGTCAATCTGTCGGAGACGACGTTCCAGCGAGTGGAACGCTTCATTGAGTGTGAGTCGCGGGGCGCGGTAAAAATCAAAGAGGGCCGCGAGATGGAAATGTTTTTTGCGATCGGACCCAAGCTGGAGCTTTTGCATGGGCCCTTGGTGAATGGTGTGCCCGAAGCATTCCACGCCGCTTATCAAAAGGCCTTTGGCGAATCCCCAAGATCTTTTCCCACTGCCGTTATGCTTGATGAATTGCCAAACATGCGCCTGGCCGTCGCCCCGAGTGACCCGCAATGAGCGATTCGTTAGTGGCGAATCATCCCTTCGGGTTGGCCGTTGAGATTTGGGGCGCGCGCGGTTCCATGCCTGCGCCGGGCGCTAGCACACTGCGCTATGGCGGGAACACGCCTTGTATTTCGGTGCGTTCGACCGCCGGTGATCGAGTGATTGTCGACGCCGGTACGGGTATCCGCAAACTGGGCCGTTCGCTGTTAACCGAAAGCCCGCGCGCGGCGGAGATCAATCTTTTCTTTACACACTTTCATTGGGACCACATTCAAGGCATCCCATTTTTCTCGCCTTTGATTCAAGGAGGGGCGCGTGTGCGCTTTCATGCAGGTGTCTCGCCGGCTGAAACTCGCGCGCGGCTGGAGCGGCAAATGTCGGATCCCTTTTTTACGCTCGACTTCAATGCGGCCAAAGCGGAGTGTGAGTTTTTGCAAATGGGCTGTGGTGCAATCCGGTGCGGTGCGCTAGTGGTGGAGGCGTTTCCGCTGAATCATCCACAGGGTGCTTGGGGCTATCGGATTGAAGCGGGTGGGGCCTCGGTGGTAGTGGCCACCGATGTGGAACATGGGCACCCTTCGCTCGATAAAGTCTTGCGGGAACGGGCGGCGAAGGCGGATCTGTTGATTTACGATGCGCAATATACCGAGGTCGAGTATGCGACACGCGTGGGTTGGGGGCATAGCACGGCGGGTGCGGCGGCCGCAGTGGCCGCAGATGCAGGGGTGAAGGAACTGATGCTGTTTCATCATGATCCCGAGCATGATGATGACAAGATCGATCAGATCGTGGCTGAAACACGAAGTTGGTTTCCCTGCACGACCGCTGCCCGAGAGGGTGCCACGATTTTTCTGGGATGAGTCAACACCGCGAAGGCGGGCGCGGTGAAGCGAACGAATAGACGGGCCGGACCTTATTGTTTCTTCTTGAACTGATCCAAAATCGAACCCACCGGATTCGCCGGTTTCTTCGTTTTCGCGTCCGCCGGATTTTGCTGTCCGCCCAAAACACCACCCAGCAACCCGGCGGCTCCCTTTGCTCCTCTCAGGTTGCTCAGATTCAGCTTGGCCATTTCCGCGGCATCAAGCGTAACGGTCGGATGCGCCATATTGCCGGTCACCAGCACAGGCACCATCAGTCCACCCTTGCCGTTCGAAAGTTGATTCGCTGCGCCACTGCTTAGCGTCGCCGTCAAATGCATGTTCACGTCCTGGCTCACCAGGTTCAATGTGCCTTTAGAGGAAATTCCGCCTGCATTCAATACGCCGGTCAGGTTGTCGGTGCTCGCTACGCCGTTGACGATGTTCAGGGTTCCCGAAAACTTCTTCACCGCCGTGCCGCCATTCGCCGAATCCTGACTTGCGCCATTCATCAACTTGCCCAACTTATTAACTTCGTTCAAGATGTTGACATTCTTAATCAAGCCATTCGTAAGATTGAATGAGAGTGCTCCATTCAGCGTGCGCGCCAGATCGCTACCTTGCGTTAGCGAGAAGCGCAGATTTGTATCCGCCGTCAAACTCCCATAAACCGTGTCTTTCACCGAACTAACGGCGGAAAGCAAACTGTTCGCATCCACGCCCGCAAACTTCACTTTCACCGCGCATTGCGGAGTTGCCGGACGCACATCGGTCGTGACTGCCCCGTTTGCCTTGCCGCCGAAAATGTCCGCGCTCAATGGCGAAAGTTGAATCACTCCTTTGTCGAGCTGGCACTTAGTATTCACGTTCTTGAGAACAATATCGTTGCCCTTGATCAAGCTCGCTGTCAAATTACCCGTTCCCGTCGTCAAGAGCAAGAGGCTCGGCATTTGCGCCTTGGTGCTCTTCGCGGTCCTCTTAGCCGGCGCCGTTGTGATGTTTTGCAATTCATCGACGTCAATCTTGTCCGCGTTTAAATTGAACGCCAACTCCGGCGCGGCAAAATTCTTGGCGGATAAACTTCCGTGCACCGTTGTACCTCCCAAAGTCACGGTCAAGTTGTCTAAACTCACCGAGTTCTGAGAAAACGCCGCATTCGCCGACGCGACCGCCAACGGTTTCTTCAACTGCGGCGCTGCCAGTGTCATGCCGGCGATATTCGCCGTTCCCGCGTAAGCCAGTGCCGATGCGTTGGCGAGCGGACCCTTCACGTGTACGTTTAAGGACAAATGCCCGTCGCCTGTCACTCCCTGCGCCGCGTCCACTCCATACGCTTTGGCAATATTCAAAAGCTCACCAACATTCGCGCCATCGGTCTTGATAGTGGCATCGATACTTCTATTCGCCGTTGCATATTGCGGCAGCGTAAACGCGATCGCCAACGTCGTCGATCCGCTGCTCGCATTGAACGTATTCGACATGATCGAATCCGCTGACAAAGTCAAATCAATCTCTGGAATCGAGACGGGTTGTTTGATCTCACCGCCGCTCGCCGTCAGCCCCTGGGCCTGAATCGAGCCGCTCAACTGTGGCGTTGAGGCGGGTCCCTTGGCCGTGACATCGCCACTCACCTTGCCTGCCACGTTATAAGCGGGATTGAATCCGTACCCGAGCCCACCCGCCAATTTTGCCACTTCGGTTATGGACGAATGATCGGTCTTCAATTCCACATTTAAGGTTGCGGGCGTGGTGGCCGTATTCACATCGCCCGAAGCCGAAAACGTTGTCGATCCAAGCTGTACTTTGCCCGAATGAATCAGCAATTTTTTCTGCTTCAAATCGTCCTCGATGTTGTACGTCGAAGTAATGGGATAATCCATCTTCGCTCCTCTGAGCGTCGTGTTTTCCAGCCGCAGATTTCCTTTGCACCCCAGCACATCCGCCAGCGAACTAATATCGGCTTCGCCCGAAGCCACCGAATCCGTATCCGCCAGCAGGGTTCCCGAAGCAAACCGGTTCACCCCCGCTAGCGAGACTTGCTCAATCGACAAATGCCCGCTGATCGGCGGCAGCGCATTTTCCGTCGCCACGTTCAATGGTCCAGCCTTGCCGTTAAATTCCAACGTCTGCCGGCCGCTTCCTGGAAAATGCACACCAAGATTCAACCCGAACTGTTGGCCGGGCGCGAAATCCACAAGCCGCAAGTCGATGTGATCGTACACGCTTCGCGGCTGTTTGTTCATCTGGTCGGTGTACCCAACTTGACCATCTGCGATCTTCAACGAGCTGAGCGAGAACTGGCTCCCGCCTCCGGCGCTGCTCTTGCCCAGCGACGAGAAGTTCCACACTCCCGCTGCATTCCGAATCAACTCGATCTGCGGTTTGTCCAGAACCAGATTCTTCACTTCGGGATTTCCCCGTAAGAGAGACCAAACACTCGCGCTCACGAAAACCGCGCTAGCCGTGGCAAATGGCCGGTCTTGTGGAAACGACGGCCCCTCGCCAATGCTCAAGTTCTCCACTTTAATTTCCAATGGCAGCAGCCTAAGACCTAAATGTCCAATGCTGACGGGGCGGTTGAGCTTTTGCTTTAATTCCGTTTGGATATTTGGCCGCAAATTGTCAACCCTTCCCATTAATATTGCGAGTCCCGCCGCGATTACGACGACCGCCGCCAACAAAGCGATCGCGAGTGTTCGGATTTTCATAACTCTATAGTATTGCCAAAGTTCTCGATATTATCAGGCTTCCGGCAATTCTCCAGACCCTGCCATCGAAAGTCCCCGCGAGCCAACTATCTGGAGTCCTCGATTACGGCATCCGCTACACTATGGAGATTGGGTCGTTCGGGTTGTTTTTCGCGTCAGGAACCTTGCGCTGAAACCTGTACGCGTTCTTCAACGTCTGGGGTTTTTGCCTCCTTCGGGGATGGAGACTCATTTTTTACCGCATGGAGAGGATTTGTTCTTAGCCACACTTCAACACAGGCTCCGCAGCCTGCGCGCTACTGTTTCGCCCGCGCGTCTTTTCCTCGTATCCGGTGCGTGTATTGCCTCGTGCTCCTTTGCGGCTAGCCCCGCAACTGGTTTAACGGGCGGCGTCCCCGCCTTCGGCACCTGGATTGAATCGAACGCCGCCTCACCCCAGGCGCAGCAGACTGATCCAACTCAGCCTAAGCCTCAACAACAGCAACAAACCCCGCCGCCTCAACAAACTCCCCCACCCCCACCCCAACAGAAGCCTCCACAGCAGCAGAATCCTTTTGAAAACGTTCCGGAAACGCCCCAGAAAGCTCCACCGACCACTCCACCCCCGGCCGGTGTGCAGGAAGTGAAACCGGTCGCCATTGACGAAAATATTGTCGAAGAAGTGAAGTTCAGTGGTCAACGCAAAGTTCCACAAGACACCCTCCGTGGCCTTGTCTTTACAAAAAAGGGCGACGTTTACGATGAAGAAGCCGTTCATCGCGACTTTATGTCCCTTTGGAATTCCGGCCGCTTCGACGATCTGCGGGTCGAAAAAGAGAAAGGCCCGAATGGCGGCGTGGTCATTCACTTTATCGTCACCGAACGCCGCACCGTGCACACCATCGATTACACCGGCAATAAATCGATTAGCAAGTCTGAAATCCTCGACCGCTTCAAGGAGCGGCACGTCAACCTGACACCGGAATCGCAGTTCGATCCGGGTAAAGTGCAGCGCGCCAAGAATGTGCTGCAGGACTATGAAGCGGAGCGCGGTCACCAGTACGCCACGGTCACTCCGCAAATTCGCCAAGTCCCGCCCGGCGGTGTCGATATCAACTTCGCTATCGACGAAGGTCCTAAACTCAAAGTCGGCCGCATCATTATTCAAGGCAACTCGGCTTTTAGCCATCAAGAAGTCATGCGCGCCATGAAGAACCTGAAGCCAATGGGCATTCCGCACTCGCTTCTTTTTGAAAATCTGTTCGCTCGCACCTTCGATTCCACCAAGCTGGACGAAGACGGTGAACGCATCCGCCAGTTCTACCAGTCGAAGGGCTACTTTGAGGCTCGCGTGATCGGCCACTCTGAAAAGGTCTATGACGTCTACGGCACCGGCCTGAAGATTCCCATTCTGAATGAAAAGCAGCCCGGCAAGCGCGTCGACATCACTATGGTGGTCGTTGAAGGCAACCTTTACAGGCTGAATAAGTTCAGCTTCGTTGGCATGAAGCTCTTCCGCACGCCAGACCTCATTGCTCGCCAGGTCTTTCGGATGAGTAAAGGCGATCCCTTCTCCACCGAGAAACTCCAGAAGGGTCTCGATGACCTCAAAAAACTTTATGGCAACTTCGGCTACATTGATTTCGTCGGCTCGCCCGACCCCGAGCCGATCAACGACCATCAAATCGATGTACTGGTAGATGTCGACGAAGGCCACCAGTTCTTTGTCCGCCGTATCGATTTCCAGGGCAATAATACAACCCGTGACAAGGTCATTCGCCGCGAAATGTTCGTCAACGAAGGCGATCTGTACAGCCAGCAGCTTTGGGAAACCAGTGTTCTCCGCCTCAATCAGCTCGGTTACTTCGATCCGCTCAAGCCCGAGGACGCCGCCACTATGACGCGCGACACCAAGAACAACACCGTCGATCTGCTCGTTAAAGTCAGGGAACGCGGCAGGAATTCCATTCAGCTCAATGGCGGCGTCTCTGGTATTTCAGGTAGCTTCATCGGCGCCTCTTATTCAACCAACAACTTCCTTGGCCTTGGCGAAACTCTTAGCCTGAGCGCTCAGATCGGTACCCTGATGGATAACGTTACCTTCGGCTTCACCGAACCGTACCTGTTCGATAAACCGATACAATCTGGCTTCACCGTTTTCTACCAGCGCTATAGTTTCAATCAAGGCGAGCAAGCTTCGATTTTGGCCGGCCAAAACTTGCTTGGTTATTACGCCGCGCTCGGCACGCAAAACCTGCTCAACTACGTCACCAACGGTAGAGGATTCACCACATTCGTCAGCCGTCAGTTGCGCCGCAGTTTTGCGCGTGTTGGCCTCACCTACGGGTTCCGCGACCAGAGTGTCGATCCTTTAACCGATGCCGCGAAGGCCTACTTCAACTATCTGGATTTCGAGGGTATCGGCGGCCCTAATACTCTGACTGGCATTAAAGCGAGCACCGTCACCCCAACCTTCGCTTACAACACGGTCAACCATCCCATCATTCCCACCCACGGTCTTCGTCTCAACTTGGGATTTGGCTTTACCGGTGTGATCCTCGGCGGCAACGTCAACACGCTACAGCCCAACCTTGATGTCGCGTACTTCCGCAAAGGCCTCTTCAAAGGCAACGTCCAGGGTTTCCACTTCAATGCCAAATTCATTTCCGGATATGGCGGTCGCGTGGCGCCTCCCTATGACCGCTACTACATGGGTGGCGAAAGCGATATCCGTGGCTTCGATATTTTGACCATCAGCCCGATCGCCTATATCCCCACCAGCCAGCAAATCCCGGTTTATAACAATGACGGCACGCCCCGCGTTCAGAAAGTGATCAACTCCAACGGCACCGTCAGCTTTACCCAAGTCGAGCAAACTGTTCCCATTTACCGGGTCCTCCTGCCGGGTGGCGATACATCCCTGGTTGGTAACTACGAATATAGGATCCCCATTTTTGGCCCGGTCACCCTCGCCCCGTTTGTCGACGCCGGCCTTGACAAGCTCTTTCTGCCAGGCCAGCTAGGCCTCAATCCAGGTGAGGTGACCAACCTCAATAGTCTCTATCCCCAGGCCGATTTCGGCAGGCGCGCGTACATCGCGCCTGGTACTCAACCAATCAGAGTCTCTACTGGCCTCGAACTACAAGTACTAATGCCAGTCGTCAATGCACCATTTCGTGTCTGGTTTGCGTATAATCCAAGTAGGGTCAACACAACCCTGCAGGCTCCTGTTGTAGCGGACAGGTCTTTCTTTCCGAATAACGCGACGTATCAAAACGCGATCCAGTACATTGGTGAACCTACGAATTACCAGGAGCGGCGCGATATTTTCCGTTTTTCGATCGGTCGCACGTTCTAGTTTTCTCACCGTCACGGGTCGTCTTCCGGCGGGTGACGTAAAGGTATCCCGAAAGGAATTTGAATAGATATGAGAAGTTGCTTGATCTCCACTATGGCGCTGCTGTGCGCAAGCCTGGCCGCCTATGCGCAGACGCCCAACAAAGTGGGCGTGATTAGTATTCAGGGCGCTATTGTTGGCACCAAAGACGGCCAAAAGGCCTCTCAGGAATTGGATGCCAAGTTCGTCCCCAAGAACAAAGAATTCCAGAACCGTCAATCGGAGATCGCTCAACTCCAGGATCAATTGACTAAGGGCGGCACTGTGATGGCCGAAGATAAGCGCAACCAACTGGCGCGCGAGATCGACGAAAAGAAAAAGCGCCTGGAACGCGATATGCAAGACGCCGAGGAAGATCTCCGCGGCGAACAGCAGAAAGTGCTATCCAGCCTGGGCCAGCGCATGATGGCCGTCATTGAAAAATACGCCAAGGACAACGGCTTCAGTTTAATTCTCGATGTGAGCAATCAGAACACACCCGTTCTTTACGCTTCTAGCGGCATCGATATCACGCAGGACATCGTTTCCCTCTACGACAAGACCACAACCAACGGCGCGCCGGCCCCCACAAGCACTACTGCTCCAAAGTCGGCCCCACCTGCCGCTGCCGCCGCCCCTAAGACACCCGGCACACCGCGCTAACCCCGCGCGCTTATGTGAGGCAGCGCCATCCGTTGCCTCTTTCACTTGCCTTACTATTTGCTATTCTCAGTGTGTCTTGAACTGGTTGGAACATTGGAGGTCTAATGCGAATAGCTCTCATCCCCGCCGCTGCAATTCTTCTAGCTTTGCTCGTCACGCTGTCGCCGCAAGCTGCGTCCCAGAACCAGCATGCCGTCTCAAAACTTCAAGTGCGCCTTAACTATTCGGGCTCGGGCACAGTCGACGAAAAACATAAGATCTACGTTGTGCTTTGGGACTCGCCCGATTTTGTCGATGGCGGAGGCATGCCCGTCGAGCTGGAGCCCGCGACATCCAAGGACGCGGTCGTGACCTTTTCCGATGTAAAGAAGACGCCCGCCTATGTAAGCGCAGTGTTCGATCCAAAGGGCGACTGGGACGCACAATCGGGACCGCCGCCCGCGGGGTCGTCGCTGGGCCTTTATAGTAAGACACCCGGCAAGCCTGAGCCTATCGATCTCACGCCCGAAAAGACCACCACCATCGAACTCCCCTTTGACGACACCATCAAAATGCCGTAGGGAAGGCTTCGCAAGGTAAATTGGGCTTTTTCATCCCAGCGGCTGGGCAAAAGGTAACGTTAGCCCAAGCCGCTTTGGGTCGCCTGAGACCGTCTTGCAACCCGCGAGTCCGTGCCGCAACTTTTTCCTCGACCCGGATGCTTAGCGGATGTACCGTACGCTCATGACGAACTCCAACAATAGTTGCCGCATTTCGGATCAGAAAGCTGCGGGTCGCGCCATCAGCCGTATTATCCTCGGACTATCTCTCTTCTTGGCAGTCGGAACGGTGTGGTGCGCCGAGACTGCGAAAATTAGCATGACCGCTGCCCATTGGAAGACGGAGGGAAACGCCGAGTTCGTGCAGAAGGATGGGCTTGACTCACTGGAATTAAGACCGGGAAACGCCGCGTCGAAAGTGAAAACGGGAAGCGCCATCTTGAACGATTTCGTTTTTAGTAACGGAACGATTGAATTTGACGTCGAGCCGACTGGCGCGATGGGCGCAGGCATCGCCTTCCGGCAACACGACAAGGATACCTATGAAGACTTCTATTTGCGACCCCGCCCGAACTGTGCTGAGGCGCCGGACTGCTTGCAATACACGCCACAAACGCATGGAGTCCTGCTTTGGGATCTATTTCCGGAATATCAAGCGCCCGCGCCTTTGAAGGAAAGCGGATGGAACCATGTGAAGCTGGTTGTATCGGGTCGTCGAATGGACGTGTTCATCAACGGGACAAAGTCGCCAACGCTCAAAATCGCCAGCCTCGAAGGCGACACACTGGAAGGAGGATTGATGCTGCAGGGTCCTGGCATATTCGCCAATCTGACCGTGGCTCCTGGCGCGGTGGCGGGGCTGTCTCCCAAGCCGGAAAGGGATCGAACTTCCGCGGACCCGCGCTACATCCGTCATTGGGAGATTGCGCCGTTCTCCACGCTCGGCAACGATCAAGAACCAATCCTCTCCGATCTACCCTCGCCCATGGCAGGCTGGCATGCGCTGACTGCCGAACGCGGCGGACTGGTGAATGTCAGTCGGGAATACGGCTTGCCTCTTCCACGCCCTCAGCGCGCCGTCGTGTGGCTGAAGACAACTGTCACCTCCGGCAAAGACCAGTCAAAGAAGGTCGAAATCGGGTGGAATCGCGAGGTATGGGTTTTTGTGAACGGGACAAAGGTATATGCGGACAAGAATCTGTATCAACCTCCGTCCGCGAGAAAGACCCCCGACGGTCGATGCTCCTTGGAAAACGGATCGTTCTCTTTGCCCCTCAAGGCAGGGAAAAATGAGGTCGTGGCCGCCGTGGCGAATAACTTCTATGGGTGGGGAATCATCATGCGCCTCGAAGATACCAAGGATGTTTCGCTCGCTCGCAAGTGACGTGATCCATGGCGCATCGGCTGCAAACGAAAACGGTGGAGGGCCTTTCTTATCGCGACTAGCGCCCACCTCGCCGATCGGCTGATGAAAACGCGCCTGGGTCGAAGCGTTTTGGCGGCTTCTGCCTGGACCATCCTCGGCTGCTTATTCGCACTGCCCAGTATTTCTTCCCACGGCAACTGGCGCATGTATCTCCCTCCGTCCGTTGCGCAATGGTGGTCTTGGGGTCTGCTGACTCCGCTCATCCTTGCCTTTGATCGCTGGCTGCCGCTTACCGACAAGCAACTAGCCCGGCGTATTTTCGCCCAGTTGCTCCCAAGCCTGCTCTTCACCGCGGCTTACGTTTACATTTTTGCGGCCGTGCGGGCCGCTCTGGGCATCGGTCCGTGGAACGCTTTGCTGAATACGCGGATTCTTGCCGGCGCATTGCAAACAATGTTTCTCTGGAGCTGGTTGGTCTACTGGTTGATCTTGGGGGGAGGCCAAGTTTTCCGCTATTATGAACGCTACCTCTCCAGCGAGTTGCGCGTTGAGCGCTTAGAGCGAAGTTTCTCTGAGGCTCGCCTGAATGCGTTGCGTATGCAACTCGATCCGCATTTCCTCTTCAACGCCCTCAACACCATCTCTTCTCAGGTCGAGCGAGACCCCAAGCTGGCCCGCAACATGATCGAGCATCTGGGAGATCTTCTGCGGCTCTCCCTCGAATCGAAAGATAGACAGGAAGTGCCCTTGGCCGAGGAGATAGCCTTTCTCGACCACTATCTGGCCATTCAGAAGATTCGCTTCGGTGACCACTTGAAGATCGAGATGCGGATTGAGCCGGAGGTGAAATACGCTTCGGTGCCCTGCCTCTTTATTCAACCGCTGGTCGAGAATGCGATTCGGCACGGCATCTCGAAGAGATCCGGCGGCGGGAGGGTGGTCATCACCGCGCAGCGCATGGAAGGCCGCTTGGCTATCCGGGTTATCGACAACGGCGTGGGTCTGCCGCCAGAATGGACCATGGAGACCTCAGCCGGTTTAGGACTACCGGTGACCCGCGAACGAATTGCCGGCCTCCATCCTAATGGAGCCAGCCACTTCGCAGTGAAGCGCGGCGACGAGGGCGGCACCGAAGTCGAAATATCGCTGCCGCTGCGTTTCCTGGGAGAGGAGCCGAATGACGACGCCTCCAGTTGAAGGTATCCGCGTGCTGGTGGCCGACGATGAAATGCCTGCCCGGCAGCGCCTCATGGACCCGCTACGCAAGGATGCGAGCGTTGCCGCTCTCCTCGAAGCGGCGGATGGCCTTACTGCCGTGCAGATCATACAGAATCAAGCGCCCGACCTCGTTTTCCTCGACGTTCAGATGCCTGAAATGGACGGATTGGGCGTCATCCATGCAGTGGGCCCAGAACGTATGCCGCTGACGGTTTTTGTCACCGCATACGATCAACACGCGCTGCGCGCTTTCGAAGCGAATGCGCTGGATTATCTTCTGAAGCCCTTCAGTGACGAACGCTTCGAGGCAACTATGGTCCGCGTGAAAGGGCGGCTGGACGAGCGCAACCTGCGAGAGTTCGGCCGGCGCATCATCCGCATGGCCGCGACGACTCCTTCGCTAGACGGGCTATTGGATCGGCTCGTCGTGAAGTCTCGAGACACTACTCGTTTCGTGCGCGTCGTCGATATCGAATGGATCGAGGCGGCAGGCGTTTACGTAAACCTGCACGTCGCAGGCAAGGAGATGCTGTACCGTGCGACGTTGAATGACCTTGCCAAGCGGCTCGACCCCATGCGATTTGTTCGCGTACATCGTTCAACCATCGTCAACATCGAGAGCATTCTGCATTTGGAACCGATCTCTCATGGCGAGTTCGAAGTCGTGCTGAAAAGCGGTTCACGGGCTCGCATCAGCAGAACCTTTCGGAGCCAGTTGGAAAGACGATTAGGCCAAGTGCTCTAGTCTGCAATTCAACGCAGCACCTCCAGCACCGCCTCGCTCGGCTCTAGTTCCTCCGCATGCGGCGGCACCACCCACCCCGCCTCCCGCAGCGCCTGGACCGTCCCCACATAATCCCCCGTATCTCGGTGCCAACCGTTCCCGGATCCGTAGATCGCCCATCCTAGCGCCGTTCCCTCATACTCCCGCGATTTCTGTTCCAGGGTTGGGTGGAACCGCAAAATCTCGCGAGTCATCTCCGCGTTGCCGTTGAACCCGGCCCAGTGCAGCGCTGTCGCTCCGGCCTCGCCCGGCGTATCCACGGGCCAGCCAGCTTCCAACATCAGCCGAACGGCTTTTGTATTGTTGTTTTGCGCCGCGTTCGGCAGCTTCTGTTGGTCCGCCGCCGATAGCTGTTTTACGGCTTCCGGATACTTCGACAGAAACTCTTGAAACACTGTTTCGTCACCAAGTTCGCACGCCAGTGCCAATTTCAGGTTCTCCGGCGTCCGCTCCATCAGCAGCTGGAAGATCTCCTCGTGACCGAAAACGCTCGCCACCGCGTGCGCGGTGCGGTGTGCTCCCAGAATCCAGATATAGATCGTCCCTCCCCCGCGCGGGTCCTGCTTGGGAAACCACTCGTCCGATACGCTCATCCGAATGCATCCCGCATCGGCGTCCAGGTGCCCCCGCACCAGATCCATATCGCCCAGTGCCGCGGCCATCAGGATGTCTGTCCGGCATCCCCGTGACACCAGGTACCGCGCCACATCCTGGCGGTCGCGCGGGTAGTGCCGCTTCTGCACCGCGCGCAGCATATACTGCGCCGGGGTCGATTCGTGATCCACATCGCGCGCATCGATCTCAGCGCCGTTCGCCAGCAGGAACTCCGCAACCTCCACCGTCGAGGCGAAGTGCAGAGGCGTCTGTCCATCTCCGCCGCGTGCGTGAACCACGCCCGGATCGGCCGTCACCAGCTCTCGCAGCGTCGCCATCAACCCCAGCCGCGAGGCCGAATGCGCATCCAGCACGGCGCCCCGCTCCGTCAGAAACTCCACCATGCTTGGATCACAGTCGTCCAGCACGCCGAACCCCCCGGCCCACCACTCGGTGCGCTTTTGGATGTTTGCACCCGATCTTAGCAGCACGTCGATCGTCGCCCGATCGCTTCGCTGCACCGCCGCGAATAACGCTTGTTGGCCGAAGTCGTAGTCCGGCAGCGGATCGTCGATCCTCGCGCGCAATTCCGGATATCGATCGAGCAGCTCGCGTACACGCTCCGCATCGCTCGCGCACACCGCTGCCTTCAGCGCTTCCGCCGGAGTCAGCCCCAGCGCTTTCACGTGCGACTTCAGCTTCGCCCAGCTGGCGAAACCGTATTCGTTGGCTAGCTCATGTTGCGCATCCGCCAGTTTGCCCTGCCGCATGCTGCGCAGCAGTTCCTTAGCTTGCTTCTTGAGATATTCTATATTTGGTTTTTCAGGTAGCTCACGAGACATAACTTCTCTTTCTATGGCCCGGTGTCCGCTATGACGGGCAGAAGAGAAATCAGCACTCGGCGCTCAATGCCTCAGTCAGGCGGGATCATCCCTTTCCGCGGACAGGGTGCAACCTGAATTGCGATTCCACTATATCAAAATGCAGGCTGAGCCACGACCGCCAGGGAGTGCAACGTATTTAGCGGCCATTAACTGAGAACCGCTAGCGCGCGAACGGGCCGAACATCCCCTCCCGTCCTTTCCGCTAGCATGGTGAAGTGACCACGTTGAAACTCGGAATTACTAGCTTATTCTTTGCGTCCCTCGTAAGCGCCGAGGTCCACTCCTTCACCCTGCAACAAGCGCTGGAACTTGCCGCCCGCCAAAATCCCGAAGTAACTCTCGCCCGGCTCGACGAACAACGCGCTAACCAAGGCGTGCAAGTAGCTCTCGATCCCTTTCGGCCCAAGGTCTACGGTGGCAGCGGCCTCGCCTACACCTACGGTTACCCCAACAGCATCGACGGTAATGCCCCCAGCATCATTGAACTAAAGACGGACATGGCGCTGTTCAACCGTCAAAAGAGTTATGATGTCGCGTCCGCGCGTGAAACTGCCCGGGGCTCCCAATTCGGCGCGCAAGCCAAAGCTGAAGATGTCGCCTATCAAGCCGCCGACTTATTCCTGACCGCCTCCACCATTGCTCACGAAGGCGAAACACTTTCTCGGCAACTGCCCAGCCTCGAAAAAGTGATAGATGCCATGAGCGCCGCTGTCAACGAAGGCAGCGAATTGCCTCTCGAACTTAAACGCGCCAAAGTCAATCTCGCCGTTTCGCAAGAACACCTGAGTGCCTCCCAGCTTGATCTCGATTATTACGAAATGATGCTCGCCGTAGCGCTCGGTTTTCCAGCCACCGACCGTGTCAAGCCCGTCGACAGCGATCTCTCCGCCGCTTCTGCCCCACCTTCGGAACAAGAGGCTGCCGACATGGCGGTAAATAACAATCGCCAATTCCGCCAGATGCAGTCTGACGTTCTGGCGAAGGAACTCGAGGTCCGTGCCTTCCGCGCCGCCCGCTTGCCGGAAGTCAACCTGGTAGCGCAGTATTCTCTTTTTGCGAAATATAATTACGTCGACTACTTTCAGAAATTTCAACGGAACAACTTCCAGATCGGCGCTTCGGTTACGATTCCTCTGCTCGTCGGCTCTGCCGCCAAAGGGCTCGCTCTCCAAAACAGCACGGATATGGCAAAAATCCGCCTCCAGATGGATCAACTCCACAACCGCATTATTTCCGATACCCGCCGCAGCTACGAGCTTTGGAAAAAAGCGGAGAACCTTCGCGATCTATCCCGCATGCAACTCGACCTTGCCCGCGAAGAACTCACTGTCTTGATCGCCCAGCAGGGCGAAGGGCAAGTGCCTATGAGCCGTGTCGAGCAGGCCCGCCTCGAAGAAGGGAATCGCTGGATCGCCTTCTACGAAGCCGAGACTCAGGTCACCCGCGCCAAGCTTGCTATATTGCGGGAGACTGGTACGCTTCTCGCCGTCTTGCGGACTGTCCCGCCGTCGCCGGTCCCTTAACGCTTCATGTCCATCTCTGCGGAAGTTCCGGCCATCGAAATCACGGGCCTACGGAAGCTCTATAATGGCGTCCCCGCAGTGGACGGTCTCACTATTACCGTGCCCCAGCGTTGCTTCTTCGGTTTTCTCGGCCCTAATGGCGCAGGCAAAACCACCACCATTAAAATGCTCATGGGTCTTGCGCAGCCCGACGCCGGCTCCATCCACGTCCTCGGTCTCCCCTTGCCGGAAAAGTCGCTTGAAATCCGCCGCGAAATCGGTCTCGTTCCTGACGACTCTCTCCTCTTCGATTACCTCACCGGAGCCGAATATCTCGAATTTGTCGGTCGCCTCTACGGCCTGCCCAAGCCGCAAGCGAAAGAACGCGGCCGCGAACTGCTTATTCTCTTCCAACTGGCCGAAAACGCCCGTAAACTGATCGGCGAGTATTCCAAAGGCATGCGCAAACGCATTGCCATGGCCGCCGCTCTCATTCACCGCCCGAAACTCTTCTTGATGGATGAGCCGTTTGAAGGCGTCGATGCAGTCGGCGCGCGCCTCATGAAAGACATTCTTCTCGAACAGGTCCAGCACGGCGCTACCGTCTTTCTCACCTCCCATGTGCTCGAAGTGGTCGAGCGCCTTTGTGACGAGGTCGCCATCATCAATCGCGGCAAAATTGTTACGCAAGGCACCATGGCCGATTTGCGCAGCCACTCCGCCACCGGCGCCAGCACCCTCGAAGACATCTTCGTCAACATCGTAGGCGCGGAGCGCTATAGCGAAAAACTCGATTGGTTATAGACGCGCCATGACTCCACAGATTCTCGCCATTATCTGGGCTCAGTTCCGCATCACGCGGAATCACATGCCGCGCACCGGTTTCGGCGGGGTGTTGATGTGGGTTTTCACCGCGCTCTGGTACGCCCTCTTCATCGGTCTGGCCGTGCTTGCTGTCGTTACCATCCCAATCCTCTCCATGGAGACCTTGCGCCAAGCCTTGCCCATCGCCCTGTTGGCCATCTTTCTCTACAATCAAACCATCCCGCTATTGACTCTCAGCACTGGCTGGGCTTTGCAGATCAACAAACTCCAGGTTTATCCCATTAGAGATACCGCCCTGTTTGCCTTGGAAGTCCTGCTGCGCATTACCAGCGCGCCGGAATCCATTGTCGTCATTTTGGGAGGTGCCATCGGTTTGGCGCGCCGCGCCGATGTTCCGTTCCTAGCTGCCCTCTCTCTTTTGCTATTTGTCCCCTTCAATCTCTTTCTGCAGTTGGCCGTGCGCGATTTTATCGTGCATTCATTTGAACGCAACCGTTTCCGCGAGATCATAACCATTATTTGCGTCAGCATTGGAGTCGTGCCACAGCTTATAATCCGCACCGGCCTCGGTCTCAAATTTAAACCCTATTTCCTTTCGTTTGCCAATGGACAGGGCACTCCGTGGCACGCCACCGCTTCGCTCAGTCTAGGCCAAAGCTATCTTGTCAATTTCGCCTTCCTGGCCGCTTGGACAGCCCTCGCCGTCGGGTTCGCCCGCTGGCAGTTCGCCAGGGGCCTGGTGCAAGACGACTCCTTTCGCGGCCTCGCTCCCACTACTGCTCCCAAGAAGGAGGTCGCCTCTCTTTTTTTCGATTCCATTGCCAATCTGTTCCACGACCCAGCGGCGGCTCTAGTTCAAAAGGAACTGCGCTCACTCATCCGCATGCCCCGCTTTCGTGTCATGCTTGGCATGGCCTGCATTTTCAGCACTGTCTTATTTTTACCCATGATCATCCGCGAAGGCGCCGGAGCAAACGGCATCTTCAAGCAAAACTTCTTTCCTTTTGCCAATCTCTATGCGTTGCTCTTGCTATCCGATACCTTGATACTCAATGTCTTCGGGACGGATCGCAGCGCGGCTCAACTCTATTTCCTCTCGCCCACTCCCTTCGCCACAGTAATCAGAGCGAAGAACCTGGTGGCTTGGGTCTTCATCCTTGTCATCAATCTGCTGGTTGCGGCCATTACGTTTTTTGTCTCCCGCCTTTCCCTCGTAAATATGTTTGCGGGGTTCCTCGCATCCGCGGTCGCCACCATTCATTTGATGTGGGCCGGCAATCTGCTCTCAGTCATGATGCCGCGCCCCATTGACCCCAGTTCCACTATGAGAAAACAGGGCAACGCCAGAATACAACTTTGGATTCTGCTCTGTACAATTGGCATGGCCGTCCTGGTCGGCTTCGCCTACCTTGCGCGCTGGGCCTTCGATTCCGACTGGGCTCTATTGGGAGTTCTTTTTTTCGAGTTCGTGGTCGGCTGCGTCATCTACCGTGTGGCGCTCGATTCAGCCGTCGAAAAAGGCTTCGCCGACCGTGAACGGATCATCGACGCGCTCTCCAAAACATCTTCTCCCATCGGCGGGAGTGTCGGCTGACAGAGCCGCGGCCGCGGGGGAGTCGGTCACCATGAGTTCTTATCCTAAGTGAGTTGCTTGCTTGGCAATTCCGCCGGAGCCGTCAAGCTCACCTTATTCACTTCAATTCGCAAATCACCATTCTTTTCTAACTCGAAAGCCGTGGCGAACCGCGCCCCCCAAACAATTTCGTCATAGCGGTATGAATAGCGCGCGTGAACACTTTGCCCGAAACTTTCGTCATGCCCTTTCATCATGATCAGCACTTCCGCTTGTTTCTCTCTTAATTCCTCCGCCGTTTTCCCAAACAACGGACTTCCTTCGACAATCGGATGCACCACCGTCCAAGTCAGTGGAAAGAACAACACCGACTCCCGTTCCAAGTTAAGCTTCTTATACTCCCGCCGCGGCTTCCCATCCTCGAGTTCGACCAACATCAACAGCACCCGCGCCTCTAAGTCAATGATGTTATTCGAACGGCGATTCACTACCCGAAACTGCAAGCTGGTGCCACCCAAGTAAGGCGCAACCAGTATCGATTTGCTAAATCCAAAACGCGCCGATGGCCGTGAGAACCGCCCAAACATCAATCCGGTAGCAATCGCAAAGCCAAGCACGCCGCTCACCGACTCCAGCACAGCCACAGAATTCGCCGCGAGCCCGACCGGCCAAATGTTGCCGTAGCCAACCGTGGTCAACGTGTGCGCGCTGAAGAAAAATGCGTTCAGAAACGTCATGGCGGGCGTAGCTGCTTCCGCATTCTTCAAATTCTCAATCCCGACGGCCCAAAACGCCAGCGCAAACAGCGTATTCACCAATAGAAACGCCGCCAGTATTAGCAGAAAGAACAATGGCCACGGCGCGCTGATCATTGACAAATAAGGATGCCAATCGCGCCAGCTCTGGCCCGTGCGCCGCACATTGAACTGGCCATTTTGATTAATCACGCGCTTCAGCACCCCTGTGTACTGCTGCGTCAAACCCGGATCAAACTGCGGTGTATCCATGCCCATGTCCCTTATTCTCCGAAATGGCGACGAGCGCTCGCGCAGCTTTTCCGCTTTAGCGGAATATGGTTAACAGATTCCCCCTCAATCCCGTCCTTAAATAGCTGGACCCCTCCATGCCAAAGCCGCAACCAGATCGACCCATTTGCCAGTACCTCGCTCGTGCCATCTTCCTGTGTACGAGTCTTTCTTCCTTAGGCCTCGCCTTCGCGCAACAGACAAAAACGAACACTGACGACGTCGCCAGGGCCATTCGCGATGCCGCCCTGAACCACTCGCAAATCATGGACATGATCGGCTACCTCACTGAGGTCACCGGCCCCCGCCTCACTGGCTCACCCAACCTAGAAAGAGCCGAAGAATACGCCCGCGACAGGCTTCGTGAGTGGGGACTCGCCAACGCGCACCTCGAAGCGTGGGGCCCGTTTGGCCGCGGTTGGTCACTCGAAGGCTTCACCGCGAACATACTCTCGCCTGGCTTTAGCCCGCTCATCGCTTACCCAAAGGCCTGGAGTCCGGCGACGAACGGCGTCATTCGTCGAGACGTCGTCTTTCTCGACGTGAAGACCGCCGCCGATCTCGCTAAATATCAAGGCAAACTCAAAGGAAAAATCGTCCTCTTCTCACCCGCCCGGCGCATCGATCCGCTCTTCGAGCCGCCCGCGCAGCGCCAGACCGCCGAAGACTTGCTCCGCCTCTCCAACGCCGAACCTCCCAGCGACTCACAACCGTTCCGACTCACGCCCGAGCAGCGTTCTGCGGAAGATCTCGACTATCGCAAATGGCAGTTGATCCAGAGCGAAGGCGCAGCCGTTGTTTTGCAGCCGTCGTTCCGCGATGGGGGAACGGTGTATGTCACCGCCGCCACTGTTCCCAGTCCCGCCGACGTGCCCTTTGAAAAACGTACACAAGCCTGGGACCTGAGCAAGCCTGCGGTGACGCCGCAAGTGAACGTCGCCGCCGAGCACTATAACCGCATCGTCCGCCTCATCGAGCGCGGCGTCCCCGTCCAGCTCGAAATCAACATCGCCGCGCGTTTTTACGATGACGACCCCATGAGCTACAACGTCATCGCCGAGATCCCTGGCACCGATTTGAAAGACGAAGTCGTCATGATCGGCGGTTGCATCGATTCCTGGCACGCGGGCACCGGTGCAACCGACAATGCCGCCGGCGCCGCCACCGCCCTCGAAGTGATTCGCATCCTGCAATCGCTCGGCGCGAAACCTCGGCGTACCATCCGTATTGGCCTTTGGAGCGCGGAAGAGCAAGGTGCCCGCGGCTCTCGCGCGTATGTAGCCGCCCACCTTGCCGCAAGCCCCGAAGCTGACAAGTTTGATGCCTACTTTAACTTTGACTATGGGACTGGCCGCATTCGGGGCATCTTCTTGCAAGGCAACCGAGCCGCCATGCGGATTCTGCGCGCCTCGCTCACACAGCTCAACGACCCAGCCGTTTCCACGCTTTCCCTTGCCGGCGTCGGTGCAAGCGACCACATATCGTTTGACCAAGTTGGCCTGCCCGGCTTCCAGTGGATCCGGGACTATATGGAAGGCCACAATACCCGAGCTCCACACACCAACATGGATACCTACGACCACGTCCTTGAGGACGACCTCAAACAGTCGGCCGCGACAGCCGCGTTCGTCATCTATAACCTCGCTATGCTCGATGAACGACTGCCTCGCAAGCCGCGCCCATCGAAATAAAATTGCGGCTGCTTGTAATAATCGCTGCCCGTCGGCGTCTTCCGTTCAATAGATCTGCCGCGAATGAGGTCAATCCCGATGATTCTGCCCGAAACCATACTCCAGGACCTGCGTTACGGAACCCGCATGCTGTTTCGCAATCCCGGATTCACCATCGTCGCGGTCCTTGCCCTGGCGATAGGAATCGGCGTTAACACGACAGCCTTTACCGCCTACAAGGCAATGGTCGCCCGGCCCCTCGACGCTCGCGATCCCACCAGCATGGTGAATCTGGCACCGATCCGCGACTCCGGCGCGGCCGATTTTACCTTCAGCTATCCAGACGATGAAGCCTATCGGGATTCAGTCCGTTCCTTCAGCGGCCTAATCGTTTTTAGCCCCGAGCACCTGAGGCTATCGGACGCTGTGGGCCAGACCGCGGAGTTCGCCTTCACCTTCGTTGTGTCCGAAAACTACTTCAAGGTTCTCGGAGTCCCGGCCCTACGCGGCCGTACCTTCGACTCGATTACCGTTCCTGATTTGGTGGCCTCGCCCTCGGTCCTTATCAGCGAAAATTACTGGCAGAAGCGCTTTGCCGGGGACCCCGCAGTGTTGGGGAAAACCGTCCATCTTAACGGCGTCGCCGTGACAATAGTCGGAATTACGCCGCACGACTTCGTCGGCACCAGCATAGGCGCGCCTGATTTCTGGCTTCCGATCAGTCTCGAGCCGCTGGTTCATGCTGCTGACAATTGGCTCCGCGACCGTGAAAACCGGCGGTTCCGCCTGTATGGCCGTCTCGCTCCTGGGGTCAGTATTACGCGCGCTCAAGCGGAAGTAACCACTCTGGCCGATCGTCTCCGTGCCTTGCACGACCCTCACGCTGTGCTGGCTAAACCCGCTACTGCGCTTGTCTGGCCAGCCTCCCCGTTCCCTCTCCCCCTGAAGCTATATCACGGACTGACATTCGCCATTCTGCTCATTATGTCTGCCGCCGCAATGGTGCTGGCGGTGGCCTGCGCCAACGTCGGTAGCCTGCAACTGGCTCGCGCGAAATCCCGTCAGGCCGAGCTCCACACGCGCCTATCCCTCGGAGCCAGCCGGTCGCGCATCAACAGGCAGTTGCTGACGGAAAGTGCATTCCTTGGCCTGCTGGCGGGCGTCCTGGCTCTTCTGTTTACTTGGGCGCTCCTAAGAGCGTCTGTAGCATTGGCGGCCCAAATCCTGCCTCCTGAGGATGGCACGCTCGTTTTCAATGTGACCCCAGACCTGGGGATCTTTCTCTACGCCGTTACCATTTCGCTAGTGGCCGGTGTCCTTTTCGGGCTCGCGCCCGCGATGGAAAGCTCCCGCTCCGCGCTCTCCTCCACCACCAGAGGCAGCACTTCACCGGTTCGCAGCCGCCGGATCCAAGACTTCCTCATTTGCGCGCAGGTTTCCCTTTCCCTCGTCCTCATGATCGCCGGAAGCATGTTGATTCGACGTGCCATCAACTCGCTAAAGGCGGAAACCGGCTATGACAGTAAACACGTCGTTGATCTCGATTTGCAATTTCCGGAGTCGCCGAAATATACCCCCGCCCGCAAGCTGGCTCTCGTCCGCGAAATTCGCACGCGCCTGGCTGGTCTGCCCGGAGTGGCTGCCATCACCAGCGCCCGGCCGCCAGGCGATAACTTCTTTCGAACCGCCGCCGCCGCGCTCGATGGAGAGAAATCTTCGGCGCAAAATGTGCAGTCGATCCACTACACCNNCGCTCAGCCGCCCGGCAATAACTTCTTTTTTCGAACAGCCGCCGCCCCAGTCGATCGAGAGAAATTCGCGGCCCAAAACGTGCCATCCATCATCCACTACACGTACGTTCAGGCAAATTACTTCCAGACACTTGGCATTCCCCTGTTCCTCGGCCGTAGTTTTCAACCGCAGGCCGGCCAACTGGAACGATCCATCATTCTCAGCGAATCGGCCGCCAAACAACTCTGGTCTGGCCAGAACCCCATCAGTCGCAGCCTTCGGTTAGGCGCTACCGACGAACAGTTCCACAATGGCGCTATGCCCGATGATCGGAGCGAACTTCTCGCAGATGGACTTACCTACCAAGTCATCGGCGTAGCCCGCGACACACGTGGCGTTGAGTTTGACGGCAGCGACTCCAGACAGATCTACCTGCCGTTGCCCGATGACCGCCTCTACGACCGTCCGATACTTATTAGAACTCAGTCCGATCCCGCACAGGTCAGAAGAGCGATGAACCCGCTCATCTCATCCGTCGATCCCAACTTAGCGGTAACCTCTTCCACTCTGGATGCCATGCTTCGCCAGTCGCCGTCGTTTATCAGCTCTAGTCTGGCGGCTGCCATCGCTTCTACTATTGGCTTCTTCGGCCTGCTGCTGGCCTCAATGGGCATCTACGGCACAGTCAGCTACATTGTTGTTCTCCGCACACGCGAAGTCGGCATCCGCATGGCAATCGGCGCCCAAAAGCGCGACATCCTCTCACTCATACTCCGTGAAAGCACGCGGCCTGTACTCGCTGGCTTGGTCGTCGGAATGTTTCTCTCTGTAGGAGCTCCTACCTCTTGCGCAGCATCCTCTACGGCCTCAACATGGTCGACGGCATCTCCTTCGTCGGCGTCTCCCTTTTTGCCGCCTATCCACCTCTAAAATCGGGACAGCCTGACCCAACGAAATTTCAGTTTCTAACGAAACCGTCAGAGCGCTCTGTCCCCGTTTGAGAAATTTCCATCTCCGCGCCGACCCTTCATCTGTATGCCACGAAATGCTCGATGTGTCGAATCCGGACTTCCCTACCACGTCACGCAGCGCGGGGTAGACCGCAAAGACGTCTTCTTCTCCCGCACCGACCGCCTCACCTACCTCAGGCTCGCCCAGGCGAATCTCAAAGAGTCCCAAATCCGCGTCTACGCCTGGTGCCTCATGACGAACCATGTGCACTGGGTTGTCTCGCCCGGCCATCCGGACTCCCTCGCCATCTTCTTCCGCCGCCTCCACGGCCGATACGCGCAATACCTGAATCCGCGACGCGGCCGCACCGGCCATCTCTGGCAGAATCGATTCTTCTCTTGCCCTGTCGGCCCCACACACCTGTGGCGGACCCTTCGCTACGTTGAAGCAAACCCCGTGCGCGCCGGATTGTCCCTTCGAAGCGACAACTACCGCTGGTCTAGCGCCGCCGCCCATCTTGCTACCCACTCGGCCGAAGCCGCCGGCCTGATCGATCATGATTTCTGGCGCGACGTAGGTGGAGCGGCAGGTTGGCGAGACAACATCGGCGATGCGGAAGACTACTCCGACATTCGCGACCTGCGCGCCTGCACTTTCTCAGGAAAACCATACGGTACCGACGCCTTCCTCCAACAACTCGAGGAACGTTTCCAACGCCACTGGCGTCCTGTGGGTCGGCCTCCCACAGCGCATACTGCCGACACCTAAATGGGGACGGAGCGCTCCACTGTTTTCTCGAAAATCGAAAAATAAATCGGTTCAGGCCGTCCCGATTTTCGCGCTCTGCGCGCTCCCCGCCGCCCGCCGTCTCCTCCCACTGATCAAATAAACCGCCGCTCGCAACTCCAGCAGCGGATCGTCCGACGCCTCAATCCCATCCACTCGCGGAATCGGATCGAAAATAGTATGCCGTTGCTCCTCCGCATCTCCCGTCACTGTGCCCGTCAACTCAATCTTCCCTAACTCCACCACCTCCCGGCTCTCTGGCCAATGCACCGTCGAGTCGTCCACCACATCTCCCTCCTCTGCCAGCTGCACCGTCACTCGAAACGCAATCACGCCTTTACCCACTCTCTCCACCAACTCATCAAAAAGAAAATTCTCCCCAAGCCTGGCAGCCGCTGCATCGTCCAAATGTTCCACCCCCGCCTCCGGCACAATCCGATATCGCCCATACCGCGCCGCCCCGTCCTTATTGATGAATCGCAGCGCCGTCACGGCAAAAAACGCTTCCCGCGCGAAACTCGCAGGCGTGGGCTTAGGTGTCTGCACAAAGGCCAGCGCCTTTGGATGCGCCCCCAGAAATTGCTCAATCGGCGTCGGTGACGTTTTCATTCCATCACTCGCCACCAGCGCCCGCAGCATTTCCAGGAATTCCTGCCCAGTCTTCGTCGGAAACCCGTCCGTCGACTGACTCACGATATCGGTGTGAACTCGCTCACCCAAATGAAAGCGCACCGCCATCCCGCGCGGGTTGGCGTTCGGAACGTTGTCCGGAATCGTCGGAATACCCGTGGAATTCGAGAATCGTACCGTCACCGAAGTGGTCGCCCGCCCGAAATGCGGCGCGCGGGAAACACCAGCCGCTCTAGCGCCGGGCGTGAACGTCCCTGTCAGCAGCGCACCCTTGGCATGGGCAGCCCGAAAGCCCGGGTGCAACCCGAACATCCCGTCAAATTGCTGGATGAACTCATTCGCCAGCGCTACAATCTTTTCATCATTAGGAAGTGGCATCGTTCGATTGTCGGCTATAGCACCGCCCTCTACAACTTCATGAAATACCGGATTAATAAATCGTACCAAGATGCGTCCGGAGAGAAAGGAGGGACGCTGCGGGCTGTGTTGGCATCGCCGTGTAACCAATTCAGCTTGGCCGCCTTTCGAATTCGCGACCAATCTGAACCCCAGCCAATAACGAAACCGAGCAGGGAGCGTCAGCGACCTAGGCTAGTTCGTCATGTCGCCTTAGGCCACTCATTTTCATCCGCAAGGAGTGTCCCCTTTTTTTCGATCCCCCTTTGCGGTCTCCGAATGCACACGGCCCTCAGTCTCCTCCTCCTCACCGCCTGCACTCACCCTTCCACCAATCTCCCTAAATACGACAAAGTCCCGCCGTTCACCATGACCGACTCCGCAGGTCTCCTCTTCCAAGGCGCCTCCTTGCTCGGCAAAGTCTGGGTCGCCGATTTCATCTACACCACTTGCCCCGCCGCCTGCCCCATGATGAGTTCCAAAATGCAGCGCGTCCACAAGCAAATCGCTGGCCTGCCCGACGTCCGCATCGTCTCCTTCTCCGTCGATCCCAAAGACACGCCCCAAGCCCTCAAAGCTTTCGGCTCTCGTTACGGCGGAGCTACCAACGACTGGATTTTTCTAACCGGTACCCCCGAAACCGTTCACCAATTGGCGTTTACTACGTTCCACGTCGGCGACGTCTTGGGCAAAATCGAACACAGTACTAAATTCGTCCTGGTAGACAAACAGGGCATCATCCGCGGCTATTACTCTAGCCTCGCCGCGGAAGGCGACACGGAAAGTGAAACGCATGGCATCCCCGAACTGCTCCAAGATCTGCAAACATTGAGGAAGGATTAAACCATTGGCACAACCCGCAACTTCAGATCTCGCGCGCAAACCTGCGCCCGTCATTCTAACCCTGAGCGCCGCCATCGCCGCGTTTCTCATCTGGCTCATCTATTTCAAAGGCAGAGTCGCCGCCCCCGACTGGATCGGCATCCTCCCCGCCGCCAACGCTTTCTTTAACTCTCTCAGCGCTATCTGTTTGGTTTGCGGTTACATCAATATCCGCCGCCGCAACCGCGTTGTCCATAAGCGCTTCATGCTCACCGCTACCGTCTTTTCCGCACTCTTCCTCGTTAGCTACATCACCTATCACTACTTCCACGGTGACACCAATTTCCCCGCTCACGGCTTCGTCAGGCCTGTCTACTTTTTCATTCTCATCACTCACATCAGCCTGTCTATGGTCGCCCTCCCACTCATCTTAGGCACCCTCTGGTGGGCCTTGCGCAGCGAATTTCGCTTTCACAAAAAGATCGCGCGTTGGACGTTCCCCATCTGGCTCTATGTCTCCGTTACAGGCGTGATCGTATTCTTCATGCTGAAGGCCTACACATCGTGAGTTGGGACACTGAGCTGTACGAAGCGCGTCATAACTTCGTCTGGCGTATGGGAGAAGGCGTTGTCGAATTGCTCGCACCTCGCGCCGGCGAACGCATTCTCGACCTAGGCTGCGGCCCCGGCCATCTGACCAAGAGAATCTCGGAAAGCGGCGCGCAAGTTGTCGGCATCGACGCATCCCCCAGCATGATCGGCCAAGCTCGCCAAAACTTTCCCGAACTCCACTTCGTCTTGCAAGACGCCGCCTCCATGACATTCGATAACGAATTTGACGCCGTCTTCTCCAACGCCGCTCTTCACTGGATGCTCGACCCTGCCGCCGTCGTTCGTGGCGTCTCCAAAGCTCTACGCACCGGTGGCCGTTTCGTTGCCGAAATGGGAGGGAAGGGAAACATCCAAACCATAGTTGACGCTGTTCATCACGTAGTCGGGAAGTATCATCCCGTTCCCGCCTCCCGTCAATACTATCCCTCGGTCAGTGAGTACACGGCCATTCTTGAATCCCACAGCCTCGAAGTTCGCATGGCCCAACTCTTCGACCGCCCCACCCCCCTCGAAGGCGACGCCGGCATGGAAAACTGGCTTAAGCAATTCAAGCTCTACTACTTCGAAAACCTCCCACCCAAAGCTCTCAGTGAAGTCGTCGCCGACCTCCGTCCCAAACTCCACGATTCCAGTGGCTGGCACGCCGACTACCGCCGCCTCCGCTTCGTTGCCGTCAAGGTTTAGTTTGACCAAACAGCGAAACGACCCAGCTACAGCGTTTGGGGAAAACCCGAGTTTCTACATTTTCTGACCCACGACTAACTCCGAAACCGAGCCGGAAGCGTAAGCGAGCGTAAGCGACCTAATTCGGCACTGCCTCGCTCGAGACGTCTCGACCATCTTTTTCAACAACCGCCTGCTTACTGCCCTTTACCCTCTTTAGCCGAACTTGTGGTTGAATTATTCAGACCTTTCACCATGTCCAAATGCTGCTGTACGGTGGGAAGGGTCGTTGAGGCAAATGCCTTGATACCGGGGTCGGTGCCGCGCTGAGCTTCCGCCTGGAATTCGCGCACATCGTTCTGGTGATCTTTCAGTTGGTCTTTGACGTAAGCCTTATCGAAGCCCTCGCCGGACAGTTTCGAGAGCTTGTCAATCCGGGATTGATGTTTAGAATCGAGCGTCTCCGGAATGCTGATGTTCTCTTTGCTCGCGACCTGCTTCAGCATATCGTTGGCCTTGGTGTGATCATCCACCATTTTCTGTCCGAACTGCTTAACGGCGTCGCTGGACGCTTTTTGAGCAGCCAACTTTCCAAGTTCCACTTCCGTCATTCCGCCCAAGGCGGCGTCTTTGACAAACTTCTTGTCATCCACTTTGGCTGACGTATCCTGCGTTTGCTCCAGCGGATTATTCGGATTGTTCGTTCCCGGCTGCGCAGTCTGCAAGGGAGTGCCCCCGCCATGTTGCGCGAAAACGGTGTTTACCGGTAAGACACATAAAGTGGTACCGGCCAAAACAAGACTCAGTAAGTTCAATCGCATAATTTATCTCCTAAAAACCTGCAGCCCATACAGGCGAAGTTTAATGGGCTTCGCCCGATACGCTCATGGACGCAAACAGCCGCAGGCGCGTAGCTTCCGCGGACCAAAAAGTCCGCCTATTCATTGAGACACGGCTGCGGACAGGACGTTTCAATTGGATTGGGAAGCTGTAAGTTATTGATTCTATATGAAAGCCGACCTGCCAGCGCGAGCGAACTCTGCCGCGCCGCCTCAAGCAGCGAATAAGCTAATTGAACTAACCTAGCCCACAGAATCAATGAATTAGGCACCGCGCGTCTTCTGCAAAACCTTAGCGGAGGGTTTCGTTTTGGATGTGCCTCGTACCGGCTTGGCGAGTCGGGCTAGGTCAACGGAACTCGGTATTCCGCGAAGACCGAGAATGCCTAACCGGCGGGGAATTACGACTAGGTCCGCCCTCGCTGCAGCCAGCGCAGCGGTTTCAGAATGCGCCGGTGTCAAATAATGCACAGGCCCGCGCCGTGTTCCCGAGCAGTGGCCAAGACATCGTTAGTACGACTCGAGCGGAAGTGACAACTGGGGGTTTTTTGGTCGGTGATCGTGCCAGCCTCTTGCGGAGGCCTATGGATCGAGATCGATTACGACAGCACTATGGCTGGCTTCTTCGGCGGCCCGCGGCCAGGTTAAGGGCGATAGTGCTTTACCGCCCCCCCGCTTTTGACATGATTTGAGACGGTTTTCATGTCGTCATGCTTTCGTGAGAACAAGCTCACACGATGGCATGATTACATGTTGAAACTCAGAGGGGGTGACCTTGCACTGAAATGCTACCTTACTTACAGCCCAACGAATAGTCTTCTCCAGAATCACCTTGGCTGAGCCGCAGCTGCCGGAATCCCATATCACAGAATGAATCGTCGCTACCGTATGATGTTTTTACAAAACTCGGGAGTAAGTCCTTTGCAGCTCCAGCGCGTGTAGCTGAGTCAATGAATAACTGTGAATCCATACGAAATATCTCACCCTCCTGCGTAACCGTAACCGGCAGTTTGTAGATGACGGCCAGCTCCGATTGCAGCTCCTGGACCGCTTCTTCCCTGAGCTTAATCTGCTGGTCTTTGGAGATAACTTTACAAGAATCGTCCCAACAGTGATTCAGTTGGCGATGGCGTACTGCTTCTCCCCTGAACCAGGTTTCTGCTCTTACCGTTGCGCTCTCGATCTGGGAAAGCTTATACCCTCTATCGCGCTCTTGCACCTGCGCCTCGTTTGCCTTCGCCCTCGTCGCGGCCTCCACCTTTATCCTGTCGGATGTTTCTTTGTCCGCCGAGTCAGAAGCAATCGTGGCTGCCTTTGCCGTATCCGACGCCGTTTGCTCTGCTTTTGCCGCCGCAACACATACCGGTTGCTTCAGCGCAGCCGGTAACCCACTCGTATGGAACGTGGCCACTACTGGCCCAGGCGACATAAAAGGCGTGAATTGGACTCGAACGATTTTCGAATCCGCCAGCATCGTTGCAAAATGTTGAGTGCTCACCATAAAGCACTTCAAGCGCCTCCGCACTTCCGAATCTGATTCGCAGGTCTGACTGTGGGACAACCATTCCGGTATCAAAAAAGACCGTAATTCCATTGTTACCGGCTGATCCTTGCTGAGCGTCGCATCGTTCCGCAATCTGGGGAAGAACCGCTAGACCGTTAGCGGCTTTGTAGGATTGCGTTGCCCTCAATTCAATGTAGGTCCACTTCGCACTATCCATCTGGCTATGCCCGCTCCTTACTGTCAAATTCTGGCCAAACATCGGTACGGGCAGAATCGCTAGAACCATAGAAACAGCTGCAAATTTCATAAATTATCCTGACTCAATACATATCTCTCCGTCCCATTGGAAAACCCTGGACAAACCCCTGACCCTCAATAACGATACAATCAAGTTCCAATTACCCTTGGCCTACGTACCCGGCTTCGATCACGACATCTTCATCAGCTACTGCCACGGCGACGACCGTCCCTGGATCAGAAGCTTCTACGAACTCCTCAAACCCGCTCTCAAAGAGCAGCTCGGCGTCGAGGCCAAAGTCTGGATTGAAGAGCAAAACCTCGACAGGTCCGAAGACTTCCGCCACGCCATCCCCGAACAAGTCTTCAAAAGCGCCCTCTACCTCTTCCTCCCTTCCCCCCAATACGTTCGCTCAAACTATTGCGTCAACATCGAATGCCCCGCCTTCGAAAGCACCATCTCTGAAAAACGCGCCCGTTTCGCCGCGCCAGAATTCAAGAACCAACTCTTCGCCTTCCGCGCCGCCATCCTGCCCGTCGATAACAACGATCATTGGCAACTCTTCCCAGGCCTCACCGATTACACATTCCACAACGGCCACTTCCGCCTGCCTATCTCTACTGCTGACTTCTTCTCCGAATTCGGCCGCCTCGTCACCGACATCACCGCCCTCCTCAAGCGCCTCCGCAATTACAGTACCAAGGTGTTTCTCTATCCCCGTGATCCCGGCCCCGGCGTCACCCAAGCCCACACCAGCATCAAAAAAGAATTGCTCGATCAAGGCTACAATGTGCTGCCCGATTCGCTCATCGCCCCAGAGAAGCGCTTGCTCGAATCAGCCCTCGCCGTCTTTCTTCTCGACGAAGCCTATGACCCGCGCATGCTCCCGCTCATCGAGGCCGTCGCCAAACTCGGGCAACAGCCCTGGGCCGTTTGGGAATCGCCCGCCGCTCATGCAACCGCCAACCCCGATCAGCAACTGGTCCTCGCCCGCGTCGAACAACGCCTTGATTCCCCCGGCCGCCGCTATTTCAATTCCACCATCCGCCCCGATCAGTTAAAGCGCGAACTCATCGATCTCCTTAAACCCTCGGCCCACGTCGTCTTCGCGCCCAGCCGCAAGCGCCGTGTCGCCCTCGTCTACGATACGCTTAAGCGCGAAGAACTCTTGAGCGCCGGCGACATCCGTTTCCACTGGAACTCCGAGTTTGAATTTGACCTCCCCAGCGACAGCTCACCTCCTCTGACAACCAGCTCCGACGCCGTCTTGCTCATCTGGGGAAAAGCCGAAGAATCCTGGGCTGCGGATCAGTTTGAACGCCTCCGCGGCGCTCCCGGCCGAAAAGGCCTCTGTGTCCTCGACCCCGAAAAACGCGCCGTCGTCCAGCAGATCCGCTCCTCCGCTCGCGAAAATTGGAACATCTCCGAACATTACGGCCTATTCATCCCCGCTAATCTAGACCCGTTCTTCGCGCCCCTCCGCCAATCTCAATCCGCCGCAGGGGAACCATGAGTTTCGCCGCTGTTCTCGAACGGCTTCGGAAAGTCGAAAATCCATACCCCGGTATGCGGCCTTTCGAAACGGAAGAAGCTCATCTCTATTACGGCCGCGACCCGCAAATAGCGGAACTCCTCCGCCGTCTCGAACGCCATCGTTTTCTGGCAATCGTGGGTGTCTCCGGTTCGGGCAAGTCTTCTCTCGTCCTGGCTGGTCTCATTCCCGCACTCACACGCCGTGCCCCTTGGCGAATTATCCGCATGCGCCCGCAAGCTGACCCTTACTCCGAACTCTCCAGCGCCGCCTCGCTCGATCCCGCCACGCTCCGAGCCAGCAGCTTCGGACTCATCAACGCCCTCGCCGAGATTTCCGTCCCCGTCTTGCTCATCGTTGATCAGTTCGAAGAAATCTTCCGCTATCAAGATTATCGCGGCCTGTCATCCGAACAAAAATCCAACCAAGCCGCCCTCTCTGCCGATTTCGTCCAGCTGTTGCTCTCCACTTCCGCCGAATCGCGCAACATTTCCGTCGTCATCACCATGCGCTCCGATTATCTGGGCGCCTGCGCCGAATTCCGCGCTCTCCCCGAAGCCATCAACGGCGCTCAATATCTGGTCCCCCGCCTCACACGAGAACAGTTGACCGAAGCCATCAAAGGCCCTCTCGGAACAGTTCCCATCGCTCCCGCCCTCGCGCAACAACTCTTGAACGACCTCGGCGACGATCCCGGCCGCCTCCCTCTCTTGCAACACGCCCTTATGCGCACCTGGAATCGCTGGAAGCAAGACGATCCCAACGGTAGCCGACCCATCGATCTCTCCGACTACCAAAACATCGGCCGCATCGAAGGAGCACTTGATCAACACGCCGACGAGTTGCTGCAAGGTCTACCGGAAGATCTAGCTCGAATCGTCTTCCAACGCCTCACCGCCCGCAGTTCCGATCAACGCGAACGCCGCGACCCCGCCGCCGTCGCTGAACTCTCCGAACTTTGTCAAAGCAGCCAACTAAACGAAGTCCTCGATCGTTTTCGACTAGGTCAAGCCACGTTTCTAACTCCGCGCGACGCCGATCTAACTCCAGATACCTACATCGACATAACTCACGAAAGCCTCATCTGGAACTGGACCAAGCTGAAACAGTGAATTGAAGAAGAACAAAAATCCGCCAAAATGTTTCTCGGACTGATCGAACGTGCCGACCGCTTCAAGCCCGGCCAAGGTCCTTACCTCACCGGCCTCGACTTAACCGACGCCGCAGAGTGGCGCAGCGCACGCAATCAGTCCCCCGCCTGGGCCGATCATTACGCTAATCAGTCCAAACTATTTTCCGTCCTCGCCTTTATCGCTGCCAGCGAGCAAGCGCAAAAAGAGGCCGAAGCCCGCGATGCTGAAGCGCGTAATCGTGAATTGGCTCAGCAGGAGAGGATTGCAAACTGGGCGCTAATTGCCGTCGTGGTGATGGCTCTCCTCGCATGCATTGCAGCTTGGGGCTGGTTTCAGGCCAGTCGCCAGCAAAAGTTAGCAGAATCCCGCGAATTCGCCGCAAAGGCGGAGACGCTTACGTCTTTGGCAAGGCGCGGAGATGCTATCCACACCGCGATCCATGCATTCTCCGTCGAAAAGACGTCCGAGGCACGCGAAGCCATCGCTCACGCGTTTCCGCAGGAGCTAACAAGACTAGAAGGCCACTCCGACGGCGTCTGGAGCGCGGCGTTTTCGCCGGACGGCCAGCAGATTGTCACCGCAAGCCAGGATAGTACGGCGCGAGTTTGGAATGCCGCCACTGGTCAGCTAGTCGCGAAGCTGGAAGGGCACTCCGGACCAGTCATGAGTGCGGCGTTTTCGCCCGACGGCCAACGCGTGGTGACGGCGAGCTTCGACAAGACCGCTCGCGTCTGGAATGCCGTCACCGGTGAGTCGATCGCCAAGTTGGAAGGCCATTCCGGCCCCGTCCGGAGCGCGGCGTTTTCGCCCGACGGCCACCGTGTGGTGACGGCGAGCTTCGACAACACAGCGCGAATTTGGAACGCCGGCACCGGTCAGCAAGTCGCGATGCTCGGTGGCCATTCTCGTTATGTCTGGAGCGCGGCGTTTTCACCCGATGGTCAGCGTGTAGTGTCAGCGAGTTCAGACTACACGGCGCGGATCTGGAATGCCGGCACCGGTCAGATGCTCGCCACCCTGATGGGCCATTCCGACCGCGTTCACTGTGCAGCCTTCTCGCCCGACGGCCAGCGAGTGGTGA
>PMSX01000248.1 GCA_003167495.1 Bryobacterales bacterium
CGCCCATGTGTGCGCCATGCGATCCGCCGCCGGCGAGACTGAGCCCGACAACCACGGCGATGATAATGCCGACCCATTTGACAATGGCGACAACTTCCACAGAGACGCCTTGCGCCACTTGGCCGAAGGGGCTGGCCTGTGCGAAACAAAGGGTTGCAGTTAGGCCGAGCAGCAGCAACGACTGAACGGCCTGGGAAAAAAGTTGGGCGTGTTTCTTCATAACAGTTCTCCAAGAGTGAACGGAAAAATGTTTTCCATGATTAGAAAATCTAACATGCCCGCTTCCCTTTTGCAAGCAAAAATGTAAAAATTAGTTTTGCCGTCTTGCTAGCTTGCTGGTAGATGGCGAAAGCGAACGAGGAATTCGAGTTGTCTGCCAAGACCATCCGGCAAGTTCGTCGGCTGGTTCGCGAGACCGGCAAACCGGGTGGACGAGTGATTGGTGAAGCAGTGGAACTCTACGACAAAGGCAGGGCGGCGGTGCAGGGCGACGGCCTTGATGAGACTGAGGAGTTGTCCCCAGAGTTGCATGACCTTTTCAAAGGAATCATGAAACACATTGGGCGGAAAGCCTCGAAGAAAATGACACCTGACGAGCGGCTTGCGCGGGCAAAAGCGGGGGCAAAAGGACGGGCCGAAGCGCTGACGGCAGAGGAGCGGAAGGCCCAAGCGAAAAAGGCTGCCGTCGCTCGCTGGGGCAAGAACAGTAAGGCGCAAGACACCGACTGAGTACCCAATCAAATGCCCAATCAATATCCGCTTCTGAGTGCCTTTTGATGGGGGTGACCGCCTTCGCCCGCTTTCTATTATCAGCGACTTAGCCGCGGCGCTCACGACTTTACCTGCCTACGAACCAGAAGGTCGTGTGTTCGAATCACTCCGGGCGCACCAGTTTTCAATAAATTACAGATCATGACCTGATTTATACCGAATCAGGATCCTTTCGTAGTTTTGTTGTCGCTTTTCGACGCGTGGGCGATGAAAGTGCGGGCCTGTCGTACGCCGCAACACTTGAAAATTCAAACCCGAATCGATTCCGGCACTCACGCCAAGCGAATTCATAACCCGGCCCAGGTAGTTGTCGTCCTTCGTCACGAATCTAGGCGCTAATCTCGGCTTCGAGGGTCGGGGCAGCGGCATGCGCCTATTCGACTCATCCGTCTTCTTGCGATCCACCAAGCCTTGGAGGGAGGGCGGCTGGATCGACTCGCAATTCGCCGCCACACAGTAAATCGTCAACGCGGAGGGCAAATAATTCGGACGGTCCGCTGTGGAATATTCTGGAAGGCGACGTGGCGCACCTGGTGCTCGTCAATCCAACCCAGCGTCCGGCCGGAACTGCTAGTCTGCCGCTCCGGCCCGTAGATTTTCCCTTGGATGAATACGCTCATGCCGTTGATAGTGTCCGTGAATGGCGTTCATGGGGCGTTAATGGTGTCTGACCCCTTTTCTCCGACCCCTTTTCTCCTTTTTTCTCCCCTTTTCTCGCGAATAGGAGTAATCCGTAGAGCTAAGTTAGACGGGCTTCGACACTTAATCGCTAGGAATCTAATGTATAAGCTGGGGGTCTTGATCTCGGTGTATCACGACGAGAGCCCCGATCTGTTCCGGAGGGCTATCGCCTCGATTCTAACGCAACGAATGACAGTTGAGGCCGAGATCCGCGTGTACCTCGGCGTAGATGGCCCAGTGCCAGAAGCTTTAGACTTGGCCATTCGCGAAGTAGAGCCGCTTCTGTACCGAGTTATGCGTTTTCCGAAAAATCGGGGACTCGCCTATGTTTTGAATGACCTAATTCGGTCTCGCCAGGACGAAGATTTCTATTTCCGTATGGACACCGACGACGTCTCCCACCCGGAGCGGTTCGATAAACAGCTTCATTACATGCGGGCACATCCGGAAGTTGACGTTTTGGGTACAGACATAGTCGAGACAGACGCAGCTTCCGCAAAGTCCCACGTCGTTCACTTCGCCGACAACCCGGTGGATGCACGCAGGAGGATTTCGCGGCGGGTTCCGGTAGCGCATCCGACCGTAAGCTTCCGAGCGAGGGTTTTTGACAAGATCGCCGGGTACCCACTGACGCACCTCAATGAAGATATCGCGATGTGGTTCGCCTGCTTGCAGGCAGGGTTCATATTCGACAATGTTGCAGAGCCTCTTTACGAGTTTCGAATATCGAAGCAGTTCTGGGCGCGCAGGAGTCTGCAAAAAGCCTGGCTGGAATTTAGCACTTACTGCGCCGGACTCTGGGCGTTGGAAGGAGTTTCGTGGAAATTTTGTTTTCCTTTGTTGCGGTTGGGTTTGCGCCTAATTCCCGGGCCACTCCAGAAATTGGCCTATCGGAGCATGTGGCGAACGGGGCACCCGATACCTGCTTCGCAGTCGAGTGAGTTCTTTGCTTTGAACCGTGCACTCGTCGGATTTCAGTCCAGCATAAAGGTGGAAGCTGAGATGGAAGGCGCTTCTGAGGATGTAAAGGAGATTGTTAAACGCACGTAAGGTGTTTGTTTGAGATTTCGATTTATTGAACTGCACTGAAGTATTTATGAAGCTCTTAACCTTCGTGGGCGCGCCCTGGCCGAGGTATTGATGGCGCCGGTCGGCTGATATGGATCGAAAATTTTGGCAGAATCTAGTGTCGCTGTTCGGTATAAATGGGCTGAATTATATTGTCCCGCTGGTGACACTTCCGTTCCTGGCGCGTGTACTTGGCCCTGTTCATTGGGGAGAACTGGCGCTTGCAGAAGCCTACGCGAGCTACACTTCTTTGTTTATCGAGTACGGATTCGGGTTATCGGCAACCCGAGAAGTCGCACAGATACGTCACGATAAGTTCGCGCTCTCACGTTTAATGGCCGCCGTGACAGGAGCCCAGGCACTGCTCATACTAGGGACCTTCGCTCTGACCGTAGGTCTCGGCTACGGATCTTCGCTATTCGTGGAGTATCGGCCACTGCTTCCCATTGCCTTCTCGCTTGGGGCGCTGCGCGCAATTAATCCCTTCTGGTATTTCCTAGGGCTAGAGCGCATGCGCCTTGTCGCAACCATCACAATCCTGACCAATGTTGCGGCAGCCGTTAGCATGCTGTCGTTTGTTCGTTCTCCAAAAGATTTCGGGCTACCGCTACTTCTAAGAGCAGGTGCCGCCCTAATATCCGCAGCGGCGGGTTTTGCGATCGCATATCGGGAGATATCGTTTTCGCGCCCAACAATTGCTCAGGCTTGGCTCTCGCTACGACAAGGGTGGTCGCTGTTTGTGTTCAAAAGCGCAGTGAGTATGTATACGACGGCAAATGTTCTACTGCTTGGTGCCTTAGCGGCACCTGCCGTTGTTGCCTGGTTCGCCGGGGCGGAGAAAATTGCGAAAGCTGCCACTGGGGCACTAACACCACTTACCCAAGCGTTTTATCCCCGCATCGCATATCTGATGGCGAAAGATCGCGGAGATGCCACCCGGACAGCACGTATATCGGTGGTCATGACCGTCGGCAGCGGACTGGTACTCGGCTTGGCGCTCTTCCTCGCAGCCCCATCGCTGGTTCATGTGTTGCTAGGTGTGGGGTTTAGTGAGGCGGTACCGGTGCTGCGCGTACTTTCGGTATTGCCTCCCCTATTGGCGGCCAGCAACATACTTGGAATTCAGTGGATGCTTCCGCTGCGATTAGACCGGCAGTTCAACTGGATAATCGCCGGGGCCGGCTTCATAAATATAGCCCTTGCGTTCGGTCTTGTTCCGCGTGCCGGACAGATGGGCATGGCCATCAGTGTTGTGATCGCCGAAGCAATCGCCACTGGAGCAATGATTGTCGTCCTGCGATGCCGGCGGCTCGATCCGTGGAGTGCTCAACCTCGGGAGGACGCAATAGCAGCATGAAAACTGACTGGCTGATAGTCGGAGCAGGCTTCACCGGTACTGTACTGGCAGAACGCATTGCGTCGCAACTCAATCAAAAAGTTCTGATAATCGACCGGCGCGATCATATCGCAGGCAACGCCTACGACTATTACGATGACCATGGTGTTCTTTTGCATAAGTATGGCGCGCACATATTCCATGCCAACTCAGAGCGTATTTGGGAGTACGTATCTCAATTCACCTCATGGCGGCCTTACTTCCATGAAGTCCAGGCGCTGGTCGACGGCAAACTGGTTCCTGTTCCCTTTAACT
Source organism: Bryobacterales bacterium (assembly GCA_003167495.1). GTDB lineage: Bacteria > Acidobacteriota > Terriglobia > Bryobacterales > Bryobacteraceae > Bog-105. The sequence goes on from PMSX01000248.1 coordinate 4,172, forward strand.
TGAATACTCTCGATGCACTCTTCCCACGAACCGTAGCGGAACAACTGGAGCGCCGGCTGATCGAGCGGTATGGTTTGGGAGTGAAAGTTCCAATTCTCCGGATGCTGGAAGACGAAGACCTCGAGTTGAAGGAATTGGCGAAATACATCTATAGAAACATCTTTGAAGGCTACACCAAAAAACAATGGGGCCTCAAACCGGAAGAGCTGGATGCCTCGGTCACGGGACGCGTGCCTGTTTTCATAAGCCGCGACAACCGCTACTTTCAAGACACCTATCAGGGTATTCCGCGCTTAGGGTACACGGAGATGTTCCGCAGAATGCTCAGCCACCCGAAGATCCATATCCTCCTGAAAACAGAATTTCGTGAGATAGCCGAGAGGGTGAGCTTTGATCGAATGATTTTCACAGGCGCCATTGATGAATACTTCGACTTCGCCTATGGTCAACTTCCTTACCGAAGCCTTAGGTTCGAGATGCGTCATGAATTGATCAATCGATTCCAAAGCGTGGCCGTTGTGAACTATCCGAACGAGCATGAGTTTACGAGAATCATTGAATATAAGCACTTCAGCGATCAGGATCTTCCGGGGACAACAGTTGGGTACGAGTACCCGCAGCCGCACAAGCACGGGGAGAATACGCCTTACTATCCGATCCCTCGCGAAGAAAACCGTGCTCAATATTCGTTATACCTGAAAAAGGCCGAAGGCTTGAAGGGGAAAGTGTTCTTTGCCGGCCGTCTGGCCGATTATAAGTACTACGACATGGATCAAGCAGTGGGGAGGGCGCTCAAGATATTCAATGAAATCCGTGAGCTTCAAAGTCTCCACTTGGAGTCGCCGGCAATCGAAACTATCTTAGAAAGGTAACGTTTGCTCGCCTTTACGTTACGGAGTTAGCAGTATGTCTAAAGCATTGATCATATTTACTCACACATGGCCACACGACGGCGGCGGCGGCAGGGGAATAGCGTATCGAATGTTGGAGAACTTCGCCGCGGATTTCCCCCGATTGGGTGACTGCTCTATATATTGTTTGTTCGAAATGGGATTAACGCGACTGCGGTCGTCTGCCGATGTCAAACTGCTGCTGTCACAGCCTCCCCAATCTTGGCCGGCTGGAAATCCCAAGATTTTGACGAGGCCTGCGAAGTGGTACAAGCAAGCACAGATAATTGCTGATATCGCAAGCCAGCATGAGGCCACGGTGCTCTTGGCTCACGAGTACCTTTTCGCAAGCCGCTTTGCTCCGCGTGACCGGCTCCACGTCATTCAGGTTGAGCACTCAAAGGGTGGTGTTCACACCGAGTTTTTGGCTGCCAATAAGCGAAAGAATCTTACCTATCTGATGCTGAGCGGGCTTGCGCACGAAGTAATGGGCAGCGCGGACCAAATCATCTTTCCCAGCCGAGGCGCCGCGGAACTGTACGCCGGCAACAATCCCCGGCACGATGTTCGCGCGAAGACGACGATTGTGCATAACGGGGTGCCTGATCCGTTTGACTCTTGCGAGATCAAAAACGACAGGGCCGATGAGCAGACTCTGACGATAGTCAACGTTGCGAATCACGTTTCCGAGAAGTCGATTGATTTTGCGATCGATGGCATAGCCCTTTGGAAGAAACAGACCGCTTCAAATCTCAAATTGCGCTTCATCAATTTCGGGCAGCACGGCGTAGAGACGAGCAGGCTGGAGGCGCTTTCGAGACAGAGAGGTTTGGCGGAAGAGTGCAGCTTTCGAGGCTTTGCGCAACGGCGCGAAGTGCTACTCACTATGGCCCGGGCGGACGTGTTCGCGCTGACTCCCCAAGTAGCTGTCTTCGATCTGGCGCTATTGGAAGCCATGGGTTTAGCTAAGCCAGTTCTCTCTACCCCTGTGGGCGGGAACGTTGAAGCTCTTGGTGAAAACTACTTCGGCTATGTGCGAAGCCCATCCGATTTCGCTGCGCGACTGGAGAGGTTAGTGCAGGATCAGGGGTTCGCCTCAACAATCGGCATGCAAAACCGGCAACGCTTCTTGGACCGCTTCACCGACCGGGCAATGATTAATGGCTATCTCTCGGTGGTCTCTGAAGCTTTGCACCTGGTTGATAAACGTAGGAGCGTAGCGGCCTAGAGTTCGGGATATTCATTGGATTCTTACATGTTAGATTTGGCCACAAAACAACAGAATTTTGAGCGCGCGAAACGGGAAGTCGCAACCCTGTCCCACGAACGCGCCGACATCCGCAGCGAGTTAAACAGTTTTGAGCGGCGTAGCCGTTTTTCATTTTATTCTGGCATCTCACCGGTCTGGTGGATGGAACACGCTGATAAGGCCGCAATTATTGCGCTGATGAACCTAATAAAACCTCGCATTGTCATCGAGATTGGCTCGCTTTTCGGGGGATCGACGTGTTACTTTGCCGAGCACGCAGTAAGCGTTTATTGTCTGGACATCGATCCCGCCGTTGCAACACGCTGCTCGGATCTCAAGAATGTCGAGGTAATCATCGGCAGCTCAAAGGACGAGCTACCCAAGTTAATTGGAAGACTGCCGGACGGCTTCGACCTCGTCCTGGTAGATGGGGACCATTCGGCCGAAGGTGTCAAAGCCGACCTTGATTCTCTCTTGGCCGAGCGTCCAAGACATAAGGCCTGGATCGTCATGCACGACAGCTTTAATCCAGAGGTCAGGAGAGGCATCCTCTCGACCGATTGGACCAAGCCCTGGGTTCATAATCTCGAGGTCGATTTCGTTCCGGGCAACATTATGTCGGAACGACACGTTCTAAACGAGATGTGGGGGGGCGTTGCAGTTGCGGAGTTGTCGGCGGAGGACCGAGTGGGACCGATGCAGATTACCAAAAATGCCGACCTACTTTTCCGTGCCGCTCAGCGATCTACTCGCCGCAACCTTATCACCAGACAGGTCCGCGATCTTGCTAGAAATGTAAAGCATGCAGTAAGTTCTTAACAATCGGTTCACCTGTCGCTGCTGATAGATTGGTCGTGGGCATGCATAAAATCGTCATATATAACGAGTCAACCGTTTTCGGGGGGCACGAAAAAATGACTCTTACAGCCGCCAGTGCCGTTTTGAAATATAACGGAGATTTGCAAATCGAGTGGCTGATCAACGCGAAAAACGCGCGCCTCAAAACCATCCTATGCCACCAAGGCCAGTGCTATTCCGAAATGGAATGTGACCCGGTGTTCCGGTGGAGACGAGATTATATAGCGACAGTTCGTAAGATCATCCGGACTGCTGCCACGCTCCGAAGTATGGCGCCCAATTTAGTGATCATCGCGCAAGGTGGTATTACGGGCTCTTACGACGGCGTTTTCGCCTGTAAGGCTGTCGGATTGCGATACTGCAGCTACATTGCGATGGCCCACCGATCTACTGAACTCGCAACCTACCGCTTTCCGAAAATCTGGAACGCCGTTCGATCCGTGTTCTACAGCCAAATTGGCAGGTACATCACGATTGACGAAGAGCAAGCCGTTCGAATCCGTCGCGAGCGCCGCACTGCCCAAATTATTGTGGTCGAAAACTATCTGCCGCCTCTTAAGCCGACCGTACGCTTGGCGACCACACGGGAAAGTCTCGGACTGCCGCCGGACAAGATAGTGTTGGCAGTGATTGGTCGAATTGAGTTCGGCCAGAAATGTCAGGATTGGCTGGTGGACGCTCTGCAAGAAAGGGAATTCCTAAAGGATAAGATCGTCGTCTTCGTCGGAGAAGGTCCGGACATCGAACAACTCAGACACAAGATCGACTCCTCCAATAACCGAGAGAGTTTCAGGTTACTGAGTTGGCGCGAAGATCTGGAGCAGGTATACGCAGCTATCGACGCACTTCTTATTCCGTCAAGGGCAGAAGGAGTGCCGCTCGTCATGCTGGAAGCACTTGCGAGGGAGATCCCGGTCGTAGGCGTTGACAGAGATGGCATGAAGACCTGGCTACCCCCATCGTGGAGGTACGAATTCGGTGACGAAGTAGGACTCAAGAGGGCCATTTCTTCAGCCCTAAATGAAGCGACGCCGGCGATGTGGGACCAAATATCCATGCGTGTGCACGAAATTACAAATGAAAAACGTTTTGCGAATGGATTTACAGAGGCAATTCGCTCGTTCCTGAATGTTAGTCAGTAGGTCGCCGGCACAGTGATGTCTTGCATCCACCGCGTCAAAGGGTGTCAAATCCAAGGTCACGACGGGCGTGTTTCGCCAAGCCAATTTGCTCGACACCAGATCGTCTCCCGTTAAACCAAACTGACCATCCGCGATCGTCAAGCAGTGCCGCCGGTCTGTAAATAGCGTCGCGGTCCCAGGCTAACGGATTGAGCACTCCCGGAGGCTGCAATATCGGGTTCAGCGGATGGCGTTGCCAATCCTTAACTCCGTCGCGCGACCGAGCAAGTCCGATACCGGCGTGATTGACGTCCGCAAAGCCGATATAAAACATTATGTACCAGCCGTCCAGCAGGTGAACGTTCCCACCCGTTACTTTTGCCTTTTCCCACGGGTGCTTTGGATCACTTGAAAAAGTCGGGAGACTGTTGGGGCGTTTCCACTGAAGGCCGTTGGGACTCGTTGCATAGCCAATCGCATCCGGCTCATATTGTTCTCCCGCCGAATACCACATTTTGAAAATATTAGCCGCGGGATCCCAAAGTACATCTGGACACATCACAGCTACTTTTTCCCAGTCCTGCTCAGGGTGAATCACCGGATTGGCAGCGACTTTCGTCCAACTCAGACCGTCCGAACTGGTCGCGTAGTAAATCTGAGAACCGATTGCCGATTGTCCGGTGAACCACATGTGGTAAAACCCGTTCACCACGCTCACGGTGGGTCGGTTCACGTCCGTTTGTCCTGCAACAGAACTGTCCGGCTTCACCACAATCTCGGGAGTGGACCAATGCTCGCCGTCGGGACTTTGGGTGTAGCCGATCGATCGAGTGGTCTCCAGGAGAACCACATTCGATATCCACCGGCGGCGCGCAGCACGCAGGGGTCGAAGCAAACACCGAGGTGGCTGCCGAGGACTGGATTTAAAGGATCAAACACCCATCCCGATTTTCGAGCCGTCACCCCCTTCGAGCAACCAGCCAAGGGTGCGAGGGCCGCAGTGGCCACCCAAGTCTGAGCCGCCCATTTGAAGAAGTCCCTGCGGGAATTAACGAAGTCCGACATGATTTTAATCGCGCCTCGATTCACACGAGGAGTGAATCCGGAATGAACACATCCACAGGGTAAGTCCTCTGGATGGGTGGGAACTCTCCGAGAAAAAGCGGGGAATGTGCTGACTGCATGGGCAACAATAGCTCTTCTTAGGACCGCCATTTCGGGCCGAAAGAAGTCCCTGCCAATACCTACCGGGTGTCAGGGCAGAGTTTCGAATGCCTGGGCCTGCCGTGTGGGGGCGATCGAAATCACTTGTTGGACTCTTGACTTAGGGCTGCCGATGAACGGCCGCTCGAAAAGCCAGAAGAAGCCATAGGCTAAAGGCAATATTAGCGACGTACCGGCTACGGCTACGATGAAAAAACCTATAGTCCCACCCAGCCGCGGAAAAGGCGCCACCACTAATTGCCAGAACAGTTGCTGGATAGGAAAGTGAACAAGATAAAGACTGTATGAAAAGGCGCCAAGCCGGACGGGCCAACGGTTCGAGAGGATCGTATGCAAGAATCGTATGCAAGAAGCCCGTCTGGTTGCGCGAGACCAAAACCAACCAACAGGTCATTGCCATCCCCATCGACAAGTCCGCAATCGCGAGATGTTGTAATCGGTAGACCGATACGATACCGACCCAAAAGAGAAACGAGATCCACCCGAGGACCGCGAAGCCTTTTGCCGCGGTTCGATGACGGCAAAAGAAAAGGGCCGTCAGAATTGCACCTGCAACTGCATAATCTGCAGCGGGCGCATCCGGGATAAAATGGTGCACGGTCGCCGCCATGAAGCCGCACAAAATTGTGGACAACACCGCAACCACGCTCCAAGATTCTTTTTGAACGGCCGGGCTGGATCGAAAGCCAATCTGGGCGGCAAACATGCCCATTGTAAAGACGAAGAGATAATAGTATGGCGTATGGCCGAAGATATCGGAGTCCCGCAAGAGATGATACAAAGGCAAAGATACGACGCAGCTTGAGATCAGAGCCAACAGGATGCTGAATCGACGCGTTACCCAGACCAAAAGCGGAAAGAACAAATAGATCTGGCATTCAACAGCAACGGACCACAGAGGTCCGTTGATCTGTGCCGACGATGTTGTGAGATTGTGAATGAGCAAGATGTGTGCTAGGGTTCCGCGAGCTGTTACCGGCAAAGAAGCATCATAAAGAGTGTGCGTATGCACTCTGAGGAACAGACAAGCGATCACAAGAGAGAGCGCCAACGCAGCGTAGTAAGGCGGCAGAATACGTCTGGCGCGGCGCCGAAAAAATTGCTCCGTTCCGCCGGGCAGTACGCCTCGCGCCCGGACGACGGGAAGCATCAGGCAGAATCCTGATAGGGTAATGAAGATGGTAACTCCGAAGTGCCCTAGCAGCAGCCAATCTGTCAAAACCGCTACGGCACCGTGCGGTTTCGTTGCGTAGATGATTGTCGGCCAGGTTTGCAGCCAAGCATGGTGCAACACAACGAACAGAGCGGTAAACCCCCGAATACCGTCGAGGAAATCCAAATGTGAGCTTGGCCGACAAAGCCCAGGGTGCTCAGTCGCACTATAGCTGCGCCCGACATCCTTGTTTGGAGCATTTGTCTCAATAGTTACCTTCCCTGTTGAATTTCTACGTCGGACCGCGGTTTGGGGCGAGAGAACCCAGAGCCTAACTAGCCGCAGGCCTTCTCTGCTTCCGCGTCTAAGATCTTAAGGAACGTCGCGCTTTGTCGCACTGGCGAAAACCTCGCCAGCTGTATATCTCGCCCTTTCAAGTGAGCCTGAGGATCCTCTGCAATCGCTTTGATCGCTAGTGCTGCTGCTTCGTAATCGAGAGGATTAACCTGTATGCCGGTGTTGCCGACCACCTCCGGTAGTGCAGAAAGGTTCGAGACGACGGAAGGCTTGTTCCATGCCAGGGCCTCCAGGACCGGGATGCCAAAACCTTCATAGAGACTCAAAAGTATCAGACCTTTGCAGCCCCTGTACATCGCGCTCAACTCTTCCTCAGGGAGATAGCCCATAAACTGAATTCGGTCTTGCATTCCTAGTTTGGAAACCAGATTCGCGCATTCGTCGCCGCCCCAGCCAGAGCCGCCGACAATCTTGAGTTGATGACACTGGGTATCATGTTTCTTGCAAAAGACGGAAAAGGCTTGGATAACTCCGCTCAGATTCTTTCCCGGCTGACGTGTGCCGACCGCCAAGAAAAAGTTGTTGTAGCTTACCTTGTCTGAGGAATGTTCCGGGACAACGTTATATACCACCTGAATCTTAGATGCGTTGACGCCGAGCACTCGGATCAAGTCGGACCTCGAGTTTTCAGATACAGTAATAACCGACGACGAATAGCGGGCGAGGAGGCGAGTAATCGCTTTTACATAAAGGTGCTGAACGACTCCGTATTTGTTGCCTACAAAAAAGGGCGTGAGATCGTGTATCGTGGATACCGTTCGATATCCAAGCCTGAGTAACGGGTTGGCGACGCACGGGGAAAAGAGAACGTCTACCCCTCTACAGAGAAACGGCAGCGCGCATTGCTCATATAGAATTCGCCGAAATCTCGACCGAAACCTCGGAACTGTCACTCGCCGCCATGAAATGCGTTCATGCAGAAAAACTACTTGCTCAAACGGGAAGCTTTCCTGGCAGAAGATGACAAATTCGAGTCCTATGGTTCCGGGCAAAGCTTCGAAGAGCCGCTTAAAGAAATATCCAACCCCAGTGAGCCTTTCGCAGTCGAAGGATAAGAGGTTTACGCCAATGACTTTCACAACCTAACGCCCAATCGGTTGATCACAGCCATGTATGAGGAGCCAACGGAGCTCCAGGACAGATCGCGCGCGAATATCTGGCCCGCGCGGCGGATGGACTCATCCGCGTCCCGGCATTCCAGGGCACGGAGAGTGGCCACCGCGAGTTCTTCTTCAGTTGCACCCATTAAGCAGATGCCTTTGAACATTTCGGGCTCATCGGCGCTGGTAGTGGTTACTAACAAAGCGCCATTACCCATTGCCGCGAGCGCCGACCCCCGCCTTGAGCTCATGCCGTCCGGAAATGGCAATAGCGCAACCCGCGCTCGCGACAAAAGCAGCGACACCTCCTCAGGCGTCCTTCCCAGGATTATTTCGGCGCCAAGACTCTTCAGCCGATCAAGTATCTCCGCGGCATATTTTTCATAGCCCGATACGATTTGCCCTACAACTCTCGTGATGAGTGTTCGTCGGGAGGCTAATCTTTCCATGACGGACGCGAACTGCTCCAGACCCTTATGGGGCCGAATCAGACCGAAGTAAACGACATCTGTTTCGGGGCACTCCGGAGGCCGCATTGGGATGTTGCTACAGATCGGAATGACAGAGGATCTCTTTCTTAGCCAAGGAGCGAAACGACAAGCATAGTCGCGCTCTTTGTCGGTCGTGAAGACTATCCAATCGGCTGTTAGGAAGAACAAAAACGTCGCTGACTTGCCGCTTGCACTCTTTCGGCAAAACTCATGCAACGTGACTACCGTACTCATCTTCCTCAAGCAGCAACATAACAATTGAGGCAAAATACTGTAGCCATAACCCTCGGTCGGGTATTGTATGTTAACGACTGGCGCGCCTGTCTCCTTGATGAGTCGTAGGTACCCTGGCAGCCTAGTAATCGACCAGTCCTTTTTGTAGAAGAGAGAAATGTTGATCCCTTTATTCTCCAGAGCGCTAACAAGGGAGCGCGTGTAGTCGCCGACGCCACAGACATCGTCCGGGTAGGAACCCGTAATAATCGGCAGCGAACTCATCTCCGGTCCGCCAGGACGGAGCGATAAGGCATGTAAAGATCCCAGTACGAATTCAGAGCCGAGTACTGCTGAGCGAAAAGAATCGCGAATAACAAACAATAGACGACGGGCCGGTACTGCTTGAAGGACAAAAGTGCTATAGGAAGCAAAAGGATCTCAACGATGCCGAAATAAATTGTTACCGTCTTAAAGATCTCGCCGCTGCCTGTAAACAACAGGTAAAGAAATACGGAAAATACGTACAGATTCAGATATCCGCTATACGCTTTCTTGACGGCCTCGCTTTGCTTGGACCAGCCCCAGTAAATGACGATGAGAAACACACATCGCTTTACGATTGCGAGCGTATCCTGGAGCCCATAATTGATATTGGGATTAAGAGAGTCGTTTTCGGAGTAATCCAAAACTCGCTCGATAAGCACCAGGTCCGAGTGTGTCGAACCCAATAAAGATTCGATGTGGGATAGCGGATTCGCAACCTGTATGACAATCGCGGCGAAGATTAGTAATACATATTTCCTTCCCGCCGGCTTCGCGTGGTAAACCGGCCATGCGAACAGGAAGATGAGCGCCGAACGATGAAAGAAGAAGGCCAATATGCACAGCAGGACAAAAGGAATCAGCTTCTTTCGTTTGAGGAAGAGAAGGGCCAACAAACATATCCCGATTGATATGATTCGGCGGTTTGACCCGAGATAATTGAGCGTGAAGTAGTACGAGAAGAAGAGAGCTACTGAAAGTGGATGGCAGTCGTCATGTCTCTTCAGGACGTACCATACAGGGATCAGAGCCAAGGCCGCATCGATTATAAGAAAGGCCGTGTAGCTGTTGGTAAAAAGCTTCACGAGACCGGTCACCAGGACGTATCCTTGCTCAAAATACCGATAATTGTCCTGCGTATTGAAGTATTCGATGTAATTTTCCCAATCAGTACCTGTGGTCCAGCGTAGCCCTGAGAAAGCAATTAGTAACAAGAAGTACGTACCAATTAAGACGCGATATAAAGCGCGATATTCGGGGTTTAGATAGACAGCTCCCAGCAGCAGAGGGATCAATAAGAGGAGAAAGTATTCCATGACGGCAACAATTGGGGGGTAAGATTTTACTCGGCGCGTACTCTGAGGCTGGAAAGAGAGACGGGATCTCTCCAGTGGGCGGTGGCAGCGCGTTCTGGCTGAGATCGCTTCGCAAAAAACTGTTGCATCACATCACGAATATAGTGTCGCTGGACGCCAGATCTCTCAAATCACGTTGATGGGAGCCGCTCTCGCCCCCCACAAAAAGACGGTTTAGGTTGACGGCAAAATGAGACATCCCGGGAAATTGCCGCACTCTTGTTTTTGAAAATTCTGTCAGCGGAAATGCCGAAAGAAACTCCGCCTTTGCCCATTGATAGGCCAGGGCTTATGATCGATCGTTCGGAAATTTCGTTGATTGAATTGCTCGCGGTGCTACTTCGGCGCAAGCGATTTATCTGCATAGCAACCATGGGGATGGGAGTTGTCAGCGCCGCCGTAGCCTGCTTACTGCCAGTTTCGTTCAAAGCAGAGGCTACGATCCTACCTCCCCAACAACAGCAGTCTTCTCTAGCGGCTCTGGCTGGATCTATTGGCGGTTTAGCTGGATCTGGGATGGCTTCGCAGCTCGGGCTGAAGAATCCGGGGGATCTATATATCGGAATGCTCCAGAGCCGGAGCATTGCGGACGCCATTATCGAGCAGTTTCACTTAGCGAAGGTTTACCAAACGAAACTGGCGTCCGCAACGCGCCAAGCTCTGGCCAAGCGAGTCTCGTTCGCGAGCGGCAAGGATTCGCTGATCAAAATCACAGTCGAAGATCAGGATCCGCACCGTGCGGCCGATCTTGCCAACGCATTTGTGGACGAACTTTACCGGCAAATCTCGCGATTGGCGATGACGGATGCAGGGCAACGGCGGCTGTTCTTCGAGCGGCAGCTTGCGAAAGAAAAGGATGCGATGGCGGATGCCGAAACCGCGCTCAAGAATGCCGAGCAAACGACTGGTCTCTTGGTCCCGGCTGGACAGGCAGAGATTCTAATCCGTTCCAGTGCCCAGCTTCGAGCCGAGATCGCGAGCCGGCAAGTTAGCTTGCAGGCCATGCGGTCATATGCGACAGACGAGAACCCGCAGATTCAAAGTCTGAAAAGCGAAATTGCCGCATTGCAAACGCAAGTGGAACAATTGCAAGCGCGAGAGGGGGCAACACGGGGAATGGAGATGTCAGCGGAACACATGCCAGAGCTGACGCTGCAGCATCTGCGCAAACTACGAGAAGTGAAATACCACGAAACGCTGTATGAATTGCTGGCTAGACAGTACGAGGTTGCTCGCATTGACGAAGCGAAGGAAGGTCCGGCCATCCAGGTGATAGATAGGGCCGTAACGCCTGATCACAAGAGTTGGCCGCCACGTGCATTGTTGAGTCTCGGCGGCGCGGCTATTGCATTCGCGCTTGCGTGCGGTTGGACACTTTTCGCCCACGCAATTCGGGCATCACCCGATTCCGCGACGCAATTGCAGTTGCTAAACGAGGCACTTCGGTCTTGAGTTTATGCCTCTTAACTTATGCCTTCGCTCGTCTGTAAAACGGAGTGGCGACAGTGACTGCCTCAACCGGTGAATTGCGAATGATCACGTGGATGGGGACGCCGGGCTGTGCTTTGCTCGCCGGCAAATAGCAAAGACCGATGTTCTTGTTGAGCGTGGGAGATGGGCCTCCGCTGGTGACCCAACCTGCCGTTTTACCGTCAACCCAAACCTCGTAAGCGTCGCGGCCGATGCCACGCTCCTTCATTTCGAATCCGACGAGGCCCCGGGTGAGGCCGTGTGTCTGGATTTTTTCGAGTGCCGCGCGGCCAACGAAATCGCCTTTATCCATTTTCACGATCCAGCCGAGATTGGCTTCGAGCGGGTTGATGGAGGCGGTGAGTTCGTGACCATATAAAGCCATGGCCGCTTCAAGACGCAAAGTGTTGCGCGCGCCGAGGCCACAAGGCTTGATGCCGAATTCTTCGCCGGCTTTGAGAAGTTCGTTCCAGAGGCGTGCGGCTTCAGCAGGCGCAATGTAGATTTCGAAACCGTCTTCCCCGGTATAGCCAGTACGTGCGATGCGGGCAGGCGTGTTGGAGACGGCGCCGTCGGCGAACCAATAATATTTGATTTCAGAGAGATTCGTTTGGGTGAGTTTTTGGAGGGTGGCGAGGCCTTTAGGGCCTTGCACGGCGATCTGGGCGTAACGGTCGCTGGCGAGTAAGACTTCGGCGTCGAAGCGCTTGCCGGCGACTTGCTTTATGTGCTCGAAATCCTTTTCCTGATTGCTGGCATTGACGCAGAGGAACATGTCCCCATTGGGAAGGCGATGGACGAGGATGTCGTCGACAGTGCCGCCGTGTTCGTAGAGCAGTGCGGAGTAATGGGCCTGCCAGGGTTTAAGTTTGGCGGCGTTGTTAGTGGCGACGTAGTTGACTAGGTCGAGCGCCTGGGGTCCGCGGACTTCGATTTCTCCCATGTGGCTGACGTCAAAGAGGCCGACAGCAGTGCGGACAGCGTTGTGCTCTTCGATGATGCTAGAGTACTGGACGGGCATGTGCCAACCACCAAAATCGACCATTTTGGCTCTGCAGGTGAGGTGGGTATCGAAGAGCGGGGTTCGGAGCAGGTCAGTGGTTTCGGACATGGGGCAAAAACAGATTTAAGCGTAACACCCGGTAGTGACAGCAGGCTCAGTTTGGCACACGGTCCAACATATCTTTCTTAGCGGCTTTCACTTGAGCAACGATGCCGGCGATCTTCTCTTTGATTTTATTGACACCATCTTTGCTCTGGTCGGGCACTGGCGGCAGATAAACGGCGGAGTTGCGCCGGATATGCTCCACCCATTCTTTATAGGGCGCATAGACGGTGTCCGGGTCAGGCAGGTCTGCGGGTTCTTTCGCGGCCACGATGAACAGAATCCGCTTCTCATCCAGACCTCCCGTCTGACTGATGAAGTTGCGCGCAAGCTCATACTCGATTTGGCAGTAGTTCGATTCCCTCGGGGGATGAAACATCGGGTGATCTACCAGTTGCAGAAAGACCAGGCAACTCTCGCAGCCTTCGCGGAGCTTACGTTCCACTACCGAGTTGTCGTTTTCGTGGCGCTTGTAGTAGAACCCCTCAATTGCCTCATCTCGCAGCGCCGTGTCAATCGCATCCGCCAGCAAATTCCTTTCCTTCCGGTCGCTGTTCGTAGCGAGCCTGATTGTTCGACGAATGAATTGCCAATACCGCCGGTTGATCGACTTGTCGGCGCCTGGCGTGTCGGGTCCCCGGCTGGTGAAGGAGAGGAAAAAGTAATTCGCAGAGCGGATGATACGAACCGCGTGCTCGAAATAGTTCTGCTGTTCGGTAGACCACCTTGGCTTTTGGCCAGCGGCAATCAAATCGTAGTAGCGCTCAAATTCCAGTTTCCGCTGCGACTGGAGCAATTTGAGGGCCTGACGAACCTGATCCTTAGCTGAAGGCTGGTTGTCCAGCCGCTCTTCAATTGCCTTCTTTGCCATCTCAGTCTTGTCGCGCTCATCTCTGAAGCCCAAAGAATTCAAATTACCCGCGCAGTAATCCGCATACTCCTGCACAGACTGTATCTCGGCCACTCTGTACCGAGCAAAAAGCCTGATCAGATCCGGATAGCTCATTGCGTCTCCTTTGCGCCGCCCGCCCGGCGAAGCTGTTCCTTCAACCTTTTCACCTCGCTACGCAGAGCCTCAATATGGGCCTCTAATTCCACTTCTTGCAACCTTGTCGCTCTTACCTCAGCGGCTCTCTTTAATAATCGCCGCTCGCGCAGCAAGTCACTCAATTGCGATTCTTCCTCAAGAGTCAACTCCGCCTGGCTCTCGATGCGCTCGATCAGTCCGGCAACTTTCCTCTCATCGCCGGCCGCGCCTTTGGCGGAATATTCAAGGTAGAGATGATCCATATCGCCAACTTCAAACACCAGCCTGTACAGATCTGGGATCTTCGCGCCCAGAAAATCTTGTTCCAGCATCTCGATATAGAATTTGTCCGATTCCGCATTCCTGCGCAGGACGGCCACTTCATTCCGGTCGCACCCTGCCACCAGCAGTGGACTGTGTGCCGAAACGATGAACTGAACGTTCGGGAAGCGCTTCGTCAGTATCGGCATAATCTTCTGTTGCCAACTCGGGTGCAGGTGCGCATCTATCTCATCGATCAACACGATCCCGGGCGCCTCCGCCACGGCTTTCTCTTCGATTGTTGGGCGCAGCGATTTCAGGAAAGAGTAAATAAGCCCGACGATGACGACAACCGACAACGTACCCTGCGAAGCGCTTTGGATTGGCAGAGGATTGCCTTCGTTGCCCGATGTTTTGGCGAGGATTTCATAGCCGTTGCTGCCTACGTGGTTAATGGAATGGAACGCGAATTCGTCGTCATCTGTCAATGCGCGTACTACTTCCTCGATCAGCCGAAAAATGGGCCCTCTCAGAGAACGAGAACGGTCATATTCCTGGCAAAGCTTGACGAGAAGATCTACCACCACTCCTTCGAATGGCTCCTGCGAGATGAAGTTCTGCGCGCCCGAGCGGCTAAGTTCTGAAGCCGCGATTGTGGAAGGAGCCAGCGTCTGAGTTTTGCGATTGACAAATCGTGAGTCCGGAATAGCGAGTAGCGGAATCTTGCCGGTGGTCTTTTTGAAATAGACAGCATCTCGGATGGTTTCGGCAGACTCGCCACTACGGTCGACGCGCAAGGTCAGAACGGGAGACCCGGGGCCCCAGGTTGGCGCTGAAGATTCGTGGGAGAGCGGCGGAAACAGCTGGGCGCCATTATCGAGGTCGCTTTGCACGAGCGCGGCTAGCGCTCGAAAGAGAAGGGTTTTCCCATACCCGTTCTTGCCTAACAGCACGTTGACGCGCGGAGCGAACTCATATTTGCCGCTTTCGAAAAAGCGCACGTTGTGTAGCTCGAATGATCGCAGCAGGAAGGTATCCGCCAAGTTTCTTTGGAACTGGGCCTCGGCCTCGCGTTCGCGCTCGGCGCGGATGAGTTCGATGTCGCGATATTCGGGCCGTTCGAGTTCGGAGCGCAGACGGCGGCGGTAGAGCGCCTCGAAATGAGAAGCTTTCACGTCGGCCACAACCCGGTCGAGCGCGACCATGGAAAGCTCTGACCATTGCTCAGTGGTTTCGCCCGGAGCCCGAACCAACTTCGGCTCGCTTTCAAAGTCCGTGACCGCTAAATCGATTCGGGCATGGATCGCAAGTTTGGCGCCAGGGTTGACATCAGGCATTGTTATTGACATCAGACCGAGGCGGCGCCTCTTGGCGAAATCGATCTCAAGCTGGGTCCATTTCGACAAGCGTATTCCCTTGGATTCGAGCAGCAGCACCATGGATTTGTCGGCGAGCTCTTGTTCGAGCCGCCGTTGGAAATCTTGACCGGGCGAGACAGAGAACCGCTCCAGAAGAACATCAAAACCCTCATGAGTGAGCGCGTCAGATAACTGCATTGCCAGCGGCAATGTTTCGGCCCGGCTGTAACTGATGAAAATGCGCGCCTGCGACGTGGTGACGCCGGCGCGCGATAAAATGCCCGGCACGGTCTCGCCGATCCTCGTTTGCCAGGGAGTGGCGTGGACTCGACGAAGAAAGTGATTTGGATCGTGCTGAACGGCTGGCGTAAAGAGTTGGTGGAACGGTAACAGGGGCACTACTGTTACAAGAGTCGATTCGCCCTGTTCCGATTGCCAGTTACTATACCAAGCAGCGTCACCCAATGGCTGATCTTGACTCGCAATGAGCACGAGCAACTTTCGCACGTTTGGATAGGCGCTGGGATTCATGGCCTCCGGAGGCTCTGGACATTCGACCTCACGGCTTGCAGCTACCGGGCTCGATGCGAGCAGGGTCGCCTCGATCTCGTCTCTAAGTTCGCCGACTAGCGCGCGGCCGGCTGTCGAGCCGGAAGATACCAAGGAAATCCGAGAAGCGCCGGTAACGGGAATGCCTGAAAAAGCGTAGCAGCGGAAAGTTCCGTCCGGCTGTTCAGCTTGGAGCAGAACCTCATCGTTTAAGCTTTCTGCTTCGGCCAAACCCGACCTCCCACCATATCAACCCTGCAAACTATCGAGCATGAACTGTACCACTGAGGCGTAGGGCACGAAGGGGAGATTCTCCGGTAAAGCCGCGGCATGCTGACTGCGCCACAAGCTCTCCAAATCTACAATGTGGCCACTTTTTCGCGCTAACGACAACCGTTCATCACTTGGAGTAAGCAGCCGTGCGGCCGCGCCGCCCCCGCTTGGTATCGAGTAAACAATGGGAGGTGGTTGCAAGTCCCAATGCTTAGCATGTTCTAGAAACATCACAGCCTCGTCCATCACTCCCTCCATGCCACCGATGGCTACCATAGCTTTGGGAGGCGCCATGTCGTTTCTTTTTCGTACGTCGTCCGAAAGCTCCGGTCCTAATAACATGCACTCTCGCATGAGGCGCAGACTCTCGTCCTTGTCTCGTTTTCCGTCTGCGAATTGTTCCTCTGTCCACTCAATAGACGACCACCCCATGCGGTAAAGCAGCGATGTTTCGTCGGGAAGGTCGCGGCGGTAAAATTCGGATTGAAAAGTCACCACCGGACGGATCGTGCGTGTGGGGTCTGGCGGGAAGTACTCTCCGGCCACGGAAGCAACCAAGGGAGAAACGCTCGGGTGCCCGCCGAATAGCAGCCTGCCGCGGCGTCTGAAGACCGCGCGGGCCAGACACAAAATCGCTTCCTCTATCTCACTCGAGCGCGCGTCTTCGGTCCACCCTTCGCGGTAGGGAACACTGGCCGACAGAAACACAATGTCTCCCGGTCTCATGTCCACCTGCTGTCCGCTATGCGCTGGGCGATGTCTGCCAGATCTCCTTCGTCGTACGACAAACAGTCAGTCACGTCACTCAACCATTTCAGCAATTGTTGACGGTCATGTTCCAACGCCGCCTGCGGGCCAACCAGAATAGCCCGCGCTGCACCAACCCTTTCCCGCGCACTGTGAGCGGCGTGAAGTGAACGGAAATCTTCCGTCTCAGGGGGACGCGTGGCCAGCCACAGTAGATGCTCCTGGTCACCACTTTTGACGCGCAGCGGTCCGACGGCTGTATGCCGGGCGTCTAATTTCTTGTCCAAGAGTGCGGCCACCAAGTCTACCCGCAAGCGGTGCCGCCGCCGGAATAGAGCGGCTGCGTGAGCAGTCTTCACAGCGGCCACAACCTTTTCAAGCGGAGTTCCGTCGAGCTCTTGCCATTGATCCGACAACGCACCGCCACGATCTGGGTCGGGAACAGGCTTGGGAGGAGCCGTGAAGTCTTTCTCAAGAAGCTCCAGCCGGGCATCGGTAGAAATCGCCGCCAGCCGTTCTTTGGGTTCGACGTTAGGCATAGCCAGCGACATCAATCCAAGCCGGTTCCTTTTGGCGAAATCGATTTCATATTGCGTCCATTTGGACACCTTTATAAACGCCGATTCAAGCAGAAGCACCATCGATTTGTCGGCCAATTCCTGCTCGAGCCGCCGTTGGAAGTCAAAGCCTGGCGGAATGGTAAAGCGATCGAGAAAAACTTCAAAACCCTCGTGAGTGAGCGCATCAAACAGCTGTAGCGCCAGAGGCAGTGTTTCCACCCTGCGGTAGCTGATAAAAATGCGTGATTGGGCCGTGGTGATCTCCGCGCGAGAGAGAATGCCTGGCAGAGTCTCACCGATTGTTTTTTTCCAGAAGCTGGCGTTGACGCGATTCAACAGGTGATAGAGATTCTTTCGGGCTGCTTCCGAAACGACTTTGTCGAATGGCAACGGCGGGAGCACGGTCATGACAGCCGATTCGCTTTGGTCCGATTCCCAGTTGTTGTACCAGTTAAGATCCCCTAACGGTTGGTCTTCACTGGCAACGAGTGCAAGAACCTTGCGGCGGTTGGGATAGTCGGCTGGAAGCATCGCATCCGGCGCTGTGGGACACGCCACTTCTTTCTTCTCCGCCATTGGGCTGGAGCTCAGAAGAACCGCCTCGAGTTCCTCCTGCAGTTCTCGAACGAGTGTTCTACCGCGCGCGGAGCCGGAAGAGACTAGCGCAACCCATGAGCGCCGTGAAGCAGGAATCCCCCAGAAGCCGTGGCAGCGGAAGGTTCCGTCCGACTGTTCGGCCTGAACGAGAACCTCAGCTTCTATCTCGGCCAAACCCGGCCTCCTACAAAAAGTCCGAGGAAGAATACGGGTAAGTGTACGAACCAGACTGCCGGTCTTGTCCACGCTGTCAGATAATCCGTCACCGAGGGATTGACTTTGAGACTCATGGTTGGAGTGTCGTCGGCCTTGACGCACTCTTGATTGTACAAGTGACGATAGGCTCGCTCCAGGCCGAGGTAGTAAGCGTCGAGAATCCAAAATATAACGGCTGACGCAGACCCGAGGTAGGCAGCCTGAACGTGGGCATCCTTTGTTGCGGCGTAGCCGATGATGGCTGATCCCAGACCCACGCTCCAGGTGCGAAGGGTGAATTGATTTCCCGCCAGTCGGCTTATTATTGCTTGAATCAGATCAAGATACTTGAGGCGGTTCGGGCCCACACAGCGATCCTCCTTTTGACTGCACAGCTGGCGGGTGTGCAGTCAACAGAAACTAGGGTACTACTGATGAACGTTCAGTGGGAATCGCGCAACGCGTCACTTGGGGCACTTATTAACCGCCAAGCGCACCCTTGATGCCTTAGCGCACAACTTGCCCTTCATGAGGCTGAATTGAAGAGGCAGCGAGGTCCACAATGCGAGAGGCTGCTTCCGGAAGGGCGAGGAAGATCCGGCCGAGTCGAGCTCCCGCGGAGGCGTTGTCTTTGCTCTGCTGCTCGTACTGCCATCGCATAGACTCGTAATCCGGATCGTTCGGCGAGGCCGTTTGCAGGATGTCTGCCGCCTGACGCAGTGCGCCCCGTGAAGAACTGGCGGAGTCTAAGAGGAGGTTGAAGAGTTCCCTGCGGTAGTCCAGGCGGCCGGGCGCGAGTTCAGTTGCCCTTGTTAAATAGGCGCGCGCGCGTGAGGTGTAGCGGGCGGTGTATGGGAAGGCGATGTCTGCCAGCCTCTGATACGATCTCCCGATCCAATAGTAGGAATCGGCGTCACTCGGGTCGGCTCGGAGCGCCAGTTGAAAATGCATCAGGGCTTTCTTGAATTCTCCGTCTCCATAACAGGCCCGTCCAGTTGCGAATTCAGGCAGCGGACTGGCGGATTCGGCGCTGAGTCCGGTCAGTAACATCAGAAACAACAATTTCACCGTTCTTGTCATCTAGTCTGCTTTGGGCTCTCGATTATGTTTACGCGCGAATTTCCTTTCTAAATCCGGCCAGAACTCTTTCAAAATGTTGGACGCCATGTCGACGCCGAGCTGCGTGCCAAGCTTCCCCACGGCGTCGGCAGCATTTCGGTTGTCTACGTAATAAGCATTCGAAATCGCGACAGCGACTGAATTTCCGACCACTTCCGAATAGTTGAACTGGGGGCGGCCCGAGTCACAGTGCGTCCAGAAAATCTGTCCCGCTGCGTAGCCGAGCCTCGACCATTTACTGCCAGTACCGCGTCGAAAATAGCGCGGATCCTGGTGCAGGAGAGTTGGGAAGATACCCTCGGTCATAAAGTCACCGATAACGAAGTCGCCATAGGCGGCGCCGAAATATCTGCCAAATCCCAAGCCTCCTTGCCCGAAGGCTTGATTACTATTTGTTAGCTGGCTCTGCCCGGCGAACAGAGCAGCTAGCACGACAGTTCCGCGATCAAAGGCATCCTCTGAAGCCACTTTGAACTTCTCGCTCGTTGTCAGCGGTACATAGGGGTTGAGGCTTGGAGAAGTCCGATAGTTTGGAACTACGCCGAAAAGGCGCTTGCTCTCAGGTTTCGGCGCGTTGCTGTTGTCAACGGCCGGAGTAACGGCTGGCGCAGCTGAATCGACCGGCGAAGTCACTTGACACGGCGACAGCGACGCATACAGCAAGCATGCGACGCTAACAAAAAAGATGCGATACGCACCAAGAACTTCTCTGGTGGCCATTGGCGATCTCCCTCTCTAAACTTCGATGAGTGCCCTTCCGGCCCGGGCGCAATTTGTTGCTGGTTGCGCTTCCAGTGGCGAACGACGCGCACGCGCGGTTGCATAAGCACTGCGATGACTCACCCGAACATAGACGAATCCAGCGAGACTACTCGTTAGAATCGGTACCCAAAGCCCCTTAAAGGTTCGGCGCGATGGGTAATGGAATCCACCCGTGCCAGCCGGAGCAAGTTCGCCGGGTGTATTGTCAGCATTACGGTTTACGAATTGCTGAACGGTCGCCTGATCTTTGTAGGCCAGCTTCCGGGCGAGCGGAAACGCCGACACGGATATTGCGACGGCGCCCGCGATAACGGCGAGCATAACTTTCCTTGCAAACATGAGAATGCTCCTTCTCTGCCCCAACTACGTTGGAATTCGTAATTTGGCAACCCTAACTTGGAAGAAGCATTTCTATTGCCAAGTTATAAGTCGCGCCGTTGCAATAGATATGGATTTGCGAGGTGACGAGTGCCTGCCGACCCGTCGGCAATCGCCGTGGAATCGTCACGAAGATCGCGGTTCTGAGAGCCGTTTGCACTGACGAAGGCCTGTTACAGTTTGGCTGTTTCGGGGCTTGACTTGTGACTGAGCTTCCTGCGGATGTCCGGCCAAAATTCTTTAATTACGATCGAAATCGTATCGTATGCGACCTGCGAGCCCCACACACTGAGGGTATTCGGCACAGTCCGATCAGCGCGAGGGTGGTAACTATACGTGGAGATTCCCGCCGAGATCGCGCTTCCGAAAATCTCCGAGTAGTTAAACTGTTGGTGGCCCGCGTCGCTGCGGGTAATAAAGATCCTGCTCACCGCGTAGCGTACGCGATGCACTGCAGTACCCTTACCCGATTGGTAGAAGCGCGGATCCTGCCGTAACAGCGATGCAAGAACCGCGCCGACCATGAAATTCTCAATGGTGCCATCGGCGGCGTACGCGCCATAGCGCTTGCCATAGCCGACCGCGCCCTGCCCGTATCCTGGCTCGCTATTCTCCGCCTGACTGAGGCCGGCAAGAAGGCCGTACCACGGTATTTGAACGTAGTCGAACGTACCACGGGCGACCGCTTTGAACTTCTGGCCGGTTGTGAGGGGCGGGAGCTGCCCAGCATTTTCCAGCGTCAGAAAGTTTGGCAGCACTTTAAAAAGCCGGTCGTTCGATGTGCCAGTTGGCGGGTTGCCCGGGGCTTTTGGGTTCATCGTATCACCGGCAGCGGCTTTGGATTGGCTTTCTGAGACTGCACTCGGCGATGGCGCTTGTTCTTGCTCGCTTTGCTGCTCGGGCTGTGGGCAAGAAAGCGCTGCTAGTGTTGCATTTGGGATCAGTTCCGTCAAACTGCTCACGCGGTCGATCTGGCACTGGGCAGGTACCGACAAAATCAGCGCCAAAGCCGGGACAGCCATGGAAATCGAATGCCAAGAGTTGGCTGGCCGATGATCTCCGCAAATCAGGAGTGACGAGCGGACAAGCTTCTTCTCAAACATGAGAACTCCTTGTTTTGCCTAAATGTTTTGCGTAAATCAGTTTGAACCTTTCATGGTGGGCATGCTTGACCTAAATGAAGCATTTTCGCTGCCAGGCCATAAGTCGTGTTGTTGCAATAAAATCGGCCATCTCCCCGTGAGTTCTGCGCCGTCCCATTGGCATTTAGCCAGCAAATCGTAAACCATCCCCAGTTGACTCAATCAGCTTTAAACCGAATCGATATAGACTCAGTGAAACGCGCGTTTGTTACCCGGCAACGCGTGCTCTCCGTATTCCGAGTTTCTCCATGCGCACTTGTAATGTGCTGCGCTTCAATCCGAGGCGCGTGGCCGCACCTTTGGGACCGCCGACTACCCAGTCAGTCGCCTGAAGCGTCTCGAGAATGTGCCTGCGCTCCACGTCTTCCAGAGTCTCGAAGTTTCCAGTCGGTGGCGTCGCGGCAGCCTGGGGCTGCTGAGAGTGGAGATCGTTGAGGGGAACCTTCAGCACCGGCCCGGCGGATAGAATCACCGCGCGCTCCATAAGGTTCTGCAACTCGCGAATGTTTCCCGGCCAATGATAGGCGACCAGCGCACTCATGGCTTCCGGAGGGACTGTGTCGATGGCCCGATTCATGCGCCGCGCGAACTGCTGGACAAAGTGGCGGACCAGAAGCGGAATATCCTGGCGGCGCTCGCGGAGCGGCGGCAGTTGAATCGGGAAAACATTGAGGCGATAAAACAGGTCGGCTCGAAACTTGTGCTCGCCCACCATCTCCGCAAGATCACGATTCGTGGCGGCGATCAGGCGAGCGTCACTCTTCAGCGTGCGTGAGCTGCCCAGCCGCTCAAATTCACGCTCTTGCAGCACGCGCAGCAATTTTGGCTGCAACTCGAGCGG
>PMSX01000348.1 GCA_003167495.1 Bryobacterales bacterium
GTCCGTCGAGCACCAGCGTCGACAGACCTTCCGAGGACGCGCATATGGCCGCGCCTAGTCCCGACGGTCCGGACCCGAGCACGATGACATCATATGTTTTCTCAGGGAGACGGTGACGTACGCCGATATTTTCCGCCAGTTGCGTCAAGCCGGGAGAACGGAAAAGCAGCCTCTTTCCGCAGGTGATCATCGGATAGTGGAGGTCATCGCCAGCGATTTCCCGGATTCGCGTGGCGTTTTCTTCCTCCGCAGTGTTCATCCAGTGATGCGGCACGCCGTTGCGAAAGAGGAATTCGACGGTTTCCAGGGTTCGCTTGTCCTCCTTAGCCCCGTATACACGCAGCCCCTGGAAATCCGTCGCCATCAGCAACTCGCGCCGGCGTTGAAACGCTCGCCAAATACATGCGCCCAAGGTCGGCTGGCGCACCAGCATCTCACGGACTTTATCGGGCGAGATGCGGATAGCTTCCACCTGGGAGATGGCCTCGCAGGAGGCGGCCGCGCGCCGCCCAGTGAACAAATCAATGTCACCCGTGAATTGCCCACCCAACAGGCGAATCAGATAGGCCGGCTCATCCGGCGAAATGTCAATAATGCAAGCTTCACCCGAAAGGATCACGTAGCAGTCAAATGGCTGGGCACCCGCCCGAAAGAGGTCTTCGCCTTCTGCGAACGAGCACCGTGTGCCGAACTCCGCACATTCCTCCAACTCGCCGCAGAGAGAACCGGAAAGGCCACCGTGTCCTTCATCTGGTCGGTATGGAGTTGATCTGGAGTTTGGTTCATCTTTTGTTTATTTACCTGATACGGAAGCTGTTCCAACTGCACGGGAAGCTGATTTGGCGGACGAAGCCTCCGTACATTGCACGTTTCCCGATGCACCGCTTCCGCTGTTACCGATCGCTATGTTCATAACCAACCGCCGGCAAATCCCGCTAGCCGCAAGCCTCGCGCGAGGTATAGGCAGTTCCGCATCAACGGGCACAAGAAACCGCTGCGATAGTTTTCAATCATCAACACAATCGGATGTAGGGTGTTCAGCGTTCGTCGCCCAGCCGTGGAACGTGGCATGAATCCGCGCTCGATGCCCACAGGATAGGCCGCCAAAGCGAGACCGCTAGCCGCAATACTGGCCGGCCAATTCGCCTCATTCTTGTCGATCACGAGCCCGTTGGCTGGACTCGTCTCGTGCAAAAAGTAGTTGAACGATTCGTGATGAAACTTTTCCAGTGTGGCATCGACGGAATTTTCGTCGCTCATTTACTGGTGTACCGAGTCCTCAGGGTGGCTCACGCGGAGTTTAACCAGCCGCCCGGAGGCGAGACTCTGTTCTCTACTTCGGCTGGTCCCCAAGTCTTCTGCTCATATTGGCATATGGGCGTGGAAGCTTTCAACGCCGGATCGACGATCCTCCAAGCCTCCTCAATGTAGTCCTCCCGGGCGAACAAGGAAGCATCTCCCGCCATCGCGTCACCCAACACCCTTTCATAAGCATCCATATTGTCTGGGACCGGTGCTCGGCATCCCGTAATTTCTGTGGAAACACCCACCTTCTCATCGCCCGGAACCGCGAAGTTCAGACCGAAAGCAATCGAATTGTCGGGGCTGATTCGGAATCGAAAATAGTTCGATTGCAGGTCAACGCTCTGGAATATCGTGGGTGGACGTCGTAGTCGCACCAACACTTCGGTAAAGGTCGCTGGAAGGCATTTGCCAGCCCGGATATAAAACGGAACTCCGCGCCAACGCCACGAATCGATCTCGAGCTTCAGCGCCGCGAAGGTTTCCACTTGTGAATTTCGGGCTACTCCTTTCTCTTTGAGGTAATTCCGAAACTGGCCGCGGACGAGGTTTTTCGTCTCCAAAGGCGGGATGGACTTGAGCGCTTTGACCTTCTCGTCGCGCATCGATTCGATGTCAAGCCGGGCAGGCGGTTCCATCGCGAGAATCGCAAGGATTTGGAACAAGTGATTCTGGATTACATCGCGGATGGCGCCGGTCTCCTCATAGAACGCGCCTCGGCCTTGGACTCCAAAGTCCTCCGCCATAGTGATCTGGACACTCTCGACGTGGTTCCGATTCCACACGGGTTCGAGCACCGCATTGCCGAAGCGGAAGTACACCATATTATGCACCGGACCTTTGCCGAGGAAATGGTCCAAACGGAAGATAGCCCTTTCTTCGAAAGCTCCGAGCAGGATGCGGTTGAGTTCCTGGGCGGAAGCCTCGTCGCGGCCGAAAGGCTTTTCAACAATGACGCGCGCCCCGTTGCCGCAGCCTGATTTTCCAAGCTGCTCGACGACCAACCCGAAGCTGGCAGGCGGAATGGCTAGATAAAAAATCGGGTGCTTAGCGCCTGCGAGTGCTTTACGCAGGGCCTGGTGGGTCGCGGGGTCGGAATTATCACCCTGCACGTAGCGCAGCAAAGAGCTGANNTACCCGCGCCCTGAGTTCATCCACATTTTTCGCCGACCGGGCCACGCCGATTACAGGCACGTCCAGGTGGCCGTGCTTAATCATGGCCTGCAGCGCCGGGAAGATCTTTTTAAAAGCGAGATCACCCGTAGCGTCGAAAAAAACGAATGCGTCAGATTGTGGAATATCCATGGTGTGACCCTTCTTGCCGGATTGCGGAGATGTTTGCTTGAAGCGATAACGGTCTGTATGTCATTGCGGCGCCCCGCCTTCTCATTCCGTACAAGCGACTTCAAAATCGCGGCCTTCCCAGCGGCGCGCGACCGTCCAGAAAAGCGCAAACTGAAGCGAACCTCGCTGGTTGTTTGGAATCACGATGTCGCAATAGTCGATGCCCAAGTTGGTCGATGTGGAGTGAGTGTCTGTGGTAGTCGCCCAGTTGTCGAGCGTGGAATGAACCTCGAATGCGCTCTCTGAGTGGATGCGCAAGGTGCGCCCGCGCTGAACAGATCCAGACGGATGCTGAATAGACCAGACTTGAACGTTGTGGAGGACGCTCCTGTTCCGGATGTACCGATCCGCTACTTCTGGAATCAAATCAAAAACTCGTCCCTCGCGAACCGAGCGGAGAAGCTTGATGTATTCGGCGTGTGCCCAGAGTAGCGGTACCGCTGAACCGGTTGGACGCCCACGCTTGAGATGCTGCTCCGGGCGGTCGTCTTCGTCCTAGACCTGCTCGGGAAGGAGATGAGTCGGCGTCGCGAAGCCTTCCAGCCAGCGAACGTATTGCCCCGCATCCCTACCTGAGGCCAGCTCGTAATGACCCCTTTCTCCAGTAAGTAGAGGCCAGCCCCGTCCTCTACCGGAACCGACGAAAGGTCCACCGTCCTCGCGCTGCCCGTATCCATCGTTGTTGTAACGGCGCCAGCACGTTCCCGATGGCGTGTCCACTTTAAGCGTGGCGTCCACGACGCGAATCGACTCCCGAATGATGGCATCATCTGCCGCTCGAATGCCGTATCGGACCAGTTCGAGGAAACCCGCATCAACGATCTCTCTCGCTGGATAAGAACG
>PMSX01000235.1 GCA_003167495.1 Bryobacterales bacterium
AAATAGCCTTCTT
This sequence comes from Bryobacterales bacterium, assembly GCA_003167495.1. Lineage (GTDB taxonomy): Bacteria > Acidobacteriota > Terriglobia > Bryobacterales > Bryobacteraceae > Bog-105. The sequence goes on from PMSX01000235.1 coordinate 14, forward strand.
TGTAGCGCGGCCGGTAGCCTAAATTATTCTGCTCGCGTCCGGAATTCCAGCGGCCTTCTTCCGCGTCGATGAAATAAAAACCGGAGTGCGCGTTCTGATCGAAACGAACATTGTCGAAAATAAAGAATTCGGCTTCGGCCCCGAAATAGGCAGTATCGGCCAAGCCGCTGTTCTTGAGATGCATCTCGGCCTTCTGGGCGATCCAGCGCGGATCGCGGTCATAGTGTTGCCGCGTGATGGGATCGATAATGTCGCCGGCCATCACCAATGTTCGCGTTTCGGCAAATGGGTCCATGAAGCCCGTGGCCGGATCGGGAATGATCAGCATGTCGCTTTCGTTGATAGCGGCCCAACCCCGAATGCTGGAGCCGTCAATTCCGAAACCATCTTCGAAAGCACCCTCGTCCAGCATAGCGATTGGATACGAGATGTGGTGGCTGAGGCCGGGAAGATCTGTAAAACGCAGATCGATTTGCCTGGCGTCGTTCTTCTTGGCAAACTCTAATGCTTCTTGCGCTGTCATGCAAACTCCAGAATCGGACAAACGTTGGCCATTCTTTTTTTCAGGTATGCGCTCCGAACCGCTAGCATAGCGCAGTGCTCATCGCCACAAGCAAAGGGGACTGACATAGCGCTACGACGTCAATCGCCCGCACAGACTCCAACCCCTCAAATGCGCGTGCTGTCTGTCACCTTTGCGCTGCCAGCTCCCAGACAGTCCAGCCTCAAGCAAACTCCACCCCAATCGATTCCCCTACTCTCCGTATATACCTCTTTCCTTCCTCATACTCTTCCGCCGTCTTCAAATGTTCCAGCATCAACGGCGCATCCAGCTTCGCCAGCCCGCGCAGATACGCTTTGTAGTCCATCTGCCCCCGCCCCGGAATCACCTCCAGAAAATGGACATTCAATTCCGTGATCCACTGCAAATCCTTCGCATGGCAAGACACAATCCATGGCCCTAGCTTCGCAAAGCACTCCTCGATAAACTCTGTGTTCCGATAAAAGCGCGCCGGACTATTCACGCCGTTACACACATCAAGATGCACCCCAAACGCCTTCCTGTCTACGGCCTTGATTAAGTCCACGTAGGCATCCGGGCCGTCAGGTAAATTCCAGCCCATCATTTCAATTGTGAACTTCGTGCGCTTCGGCTTCACAGCATCCAAAATATGCCGGCAGTTCGCCACCGTCGCTTCAAAAAACTCGCGCGTCAGATTTTTCGGATCAGGCCCATACCACACCGTTGGGTTATAGGAACCTGCGATGTCCACACAACACCGCGCGCCTACCTCCTCGGCCAGCGCGCAGCGTCCGGTCACATAGGCCAGGTTCTCGCGCCGCTTGGTCTCATCCGGGTCGAGCATGTTCTTCCAGGCGCCCACCTCGGCAATCACCACATCCTCTTTCGCGAACGCCGTCCGAATCTCTTCTATATGATCCGTATCGCCCACCTTAGCCTCTGGACAGTACCCGGCGCTATAGCCCAGCCTTCTATGCTCGCGGGCCAACTCCGCCGGCTCCGTCGACTTTAAGAAAATTGGCCCACCCAGTCTCACCTTATGGGTTGCGTTTCGCGCCAATCCAGCAGCCGCTGCTGTACTGCCCAACAGAAACGACCGCCTGCTTGCTTGCGTAATCATGAAATGGCAAACTCCCTAATCAGTGCTAGCTTATCCTCTTTTTGCAACGCTTATACGAAATCTTTCAAACCCTGCCGATAAGAACAGTGACTCCCATGACGCTTCGCGAGCAACCACAAACCCTATCTCGACTTTCTCCTGACATGCGTACGCACGCAAAGAACGAGGCAGGCAAGGTCTATGCAATTCGCCTTCGCAGCACGCTCTTGGTACAAGCGCTCGTTCTGGCGGCCATCTGGGCTTCCACCAGCTATCCCATCGAGCATTACACCGTGCTCGAGTTCCTCAGTGTTCTTTCGGGGCTCGGCATCGCTCTGAATGTGCTGGCCATATCGGCCCGGAAGACCATCTGGAGCCAGTCGAGCAACCGCTGGTATGGAATGGTCGCCCTAGGCACTTTGATGACTTCCGGCGGTTTGGGACTTCTCCTTGCGCACTCGATTGCCAGCTACGGATTTGGCAATTGGAACTCCACCATGGTCATGATCTGGAGTACGGTGGCCGTGGCCAACTCTATCGTCAACCTTGCTGCCAATACGCGAATCTTCATACTGCAAGTAACCGTGTTGCTGTGGCCCGCGCTCGTCTATTCTTTTGCCTGGCTACACACCCCGACTGCCCTTCAGTATTCAGTTGCCAATTTCGCGCTTCTTGCGTTTAGTATTTTCCAAGGTGGGCAGGTCAATACGGATTTTTGGGAACAATTAGCCAACCGTTTCCTCGAAGAACAGCGTGCCAAAGAAATCGACGCAGTTCGAAGCACTGCTGAGCAGGCATTGTCCGGCGCCAAGCGAGCACGCCACAAGGCCGAAGAGGCCGCCAAGGCGCGTAGCGAATTCCTCGCCAACATGAGCCACGAAATTCGCACGCCTATGAATGCCGTCATGGGCATGACAAGTTTGATTCTCGATCAGAATCTGCCGGCCGAAACAATCGATTGCGTTAACACCATCCGTTCTTCCTCCGATGCACTTCTCACGATCATCAACGACATTCTCGAT
>PMSX01000375.1 GCA_003167495.1 Bryobacterales bacterium
ATGACTGTGCCAACGACAATAGAGGCCGCGCTCCAAAGGCCGAGAACGCGCTGTAGGGAATGCGGGGAAGAGGTTGCTGGAAGATTAGAAGCCATAAGGGTTGAAGCTACTATTCGCTCTCAATTGCCCGTAACGGGTTAGGCAAGATGAAGCTGGCAACGTAGCCAACCACAAAGGTCGTTAGAGAACCTATCAAAACGTACCACGTATATGCTACCTGAGAACGCACCGCCAAGGTGACGAGAAATCCCGCGCTCATGCCGGCAATGGCTGCCCATTCTCCCGGCTTTTTTGTGAGGACGCCCAACAGAAAGACTCCCAGCAAACTGCCGTAGAGCACGGAAGCGATAGACAAACCAGTTTCCAAAACGCTGCCCCAATGGCGAGCGGCCAAGCCGACGGAAAACAGGATGAAGCCCCAACCGATGGTGGACCAGCGTGCGAGTTGAAGCAGGCGCACTTCCGAAGTCTGCGGCTGCATGGGACGCCAAAAATCCATGATGGTGGTGGAAGACAGGGCGTTCAAGGCGGCACTCAGGTTGGACATGGCAGCGGCCAGGATGGCGGCGATCACCAGCCCCGCCAAGCCGACCGGCAGATGATTCCAGACGAATTCCGGGTAGACGCGATCGAGTGTTTTCGGCGGGAGTTGGCTGGTGTCGTGGTAATAGACAAACAGTAGAACACCGATCAACAGGAAAAGCGCAAACTGGAAAAAGACCACGAACCAGCTCGAAAAGAGCGCCAGCCTGCTTTCGCGCAGATTGCGAGCCGCGAGCAACCGTTGAACCAGCAGTTGTTCTGTGCCATGGCTGGCGGTGGTGAGGAAGCAGCCCCCAATGAGTCCTGCCCAAAAGCTGTATTTGGTCTGAAAGAACTGCTGAGTGAGGGCGAAATGGAAATCGAAAAACTGGAATTTGTGAGCGGCGGCTCCCATGGCGGCGGCGTGGGCCCAGCCACCGGGAATCAAACGCAAAATCAGAAAGAAGCTCGCTAGCGCGCCGCCGACATATAGGAACATTTGAACCACATCGGTCCAGATGACCGCCGTCATACCGCCCTCAAACGTGTAGAAAAGCGTTAAACAAACAATGATGGCGATGGAGACGACCTCGATGTCGGCGGCTGGAAAGAATCCGGTCAAACTTTGGCGCAGCACACTTTGGCCGAGTACCACGGAAATCACCAGCGAAACGGCGAAAACGCGCACACCTTCGGCGAGGGCGCGCAAGATCAGGAAGATGGCCGCCGTAAATTTGCGGATGTGTGGACCGAAGCGCCGGCCCATCAATTCATAGGCGGTGTACATTTCACCGCGGAAATAATGCGGCAGAAACAACGCGGAGATGACAATGCGCCCCAGCAGATAGCCCAAAATGAGTTGGAGAAAGGTAAAGGTTCCGGCAAACGAAATGGCCGGAGTACCAATAACGGTGAGAGTGCTGGTTTCGGCCGAGACAATGGAAAACGCGATAGCCCACCAAGGGGCGCCCCGTCCGCCGAGAAAATAATTCTTGACGGACGCATTACGCTCTTTGAAGCGGGCTCCAAACCAGGTAATGAAGATCAAATAGCAAATGATCACCGCCAAGTCGGCTATGTGCATGGGGATTACGAATAATAATGAGGAAAGGGGGATGATAGCATGCGTGGTAGGTTACGCTGGTTAAGCGGCTGGCGCTGGAACCGGCCTCAGTGGCGCGGCGTCAAAATGCCGCGGGGAACAAGAAATTATGATAGATAGTGTTGCAGGCCGGGACGGTGTTCGTTATACTCCGGCTTTGTGACTCACTTCAAAGTTTTCGTAGTAGCAGATTTTGACTGCCAAGTTGCAATTGACTGTAGTGCTAGCCTTCGGCGAGTAGTAGAACCGCAGAAGCATTCGAATTTGTAGAGTTTAAATATGAAGAATTCCTCTGGGGAGGTTATCGTGGATTTTTGCTTTCGAAGAGCCGGCCGGATCATTCTTGCTGCCTGCGCTCTTGTGATTGTTCCGAGCATCGTGACGGTTCCGAGCGCTAAAGCGCAGGCTCAGGCGGCCGCGGGCCAGAAGAACTGGAAGGACCGCGACGAATATGACGCGTTTCAGAAGGTGACCCAGACGACCGACATGAAGGCTCGTCTGGAAGCCCTGAAGGCCTGGGAAGATAAGTATCCGACGTCGGACTTCATCGGCATGCGGAACCAGTACTACCTGGACACCTATTCGAAGCTTGCCGGAACGGACCCGACGATGCGGCAGCCGCTGTTGAATAAAGCGCAGGACTCGCTGAAGACGGATCCGAAGAACCCGAACACGTTGTATTTGATCTGCTTGTGGGGACCGATCACAGGCGGCACAAGTCCCGCGCCCGATTTAGTGACCCAAGTAGAATCGGCCGCTCACGCGCTTGTTTCCGGCGCGGACGATGCTTTCGCCGCCGCCAAAAAGCCGCAGGGGACAAGCGACGACAATTGGAACAAAGCGAAGATAACGACGGTGTCGAAGGCCCACCAAGCGCTGGCTTGGGCGGCGATCTCGAAAAAAGACTACCCGACAGCTGAAAGCGAATACAAAGAGAGCTTGACGGTAAATCCCGACGATGCGCTAACGTCATCGCAATTCGGCAAAATGCTTTATGAGGAAAAGAAGTTCCCTGAAGCTCTGTTTCAATATGCGCGCGCTGGACAATACAGCGGGCCGGGTATAACGCTGCCGGCTACCGGACGTCAACAAGCTCTCGACTTCTTCAACAAGTTATATAAGAGCTATCACGGCGGCGACGACGGCAAAGATCAAGTTTTGGCGCAGGCCAAGACCTCAGCCTTGCCGCCGGCCGGTTTCACTATTGGCAGCGCTGCCGATGCGGCGCAGAAGGATGCCGACGCGGTTAATGCCCGCATTAAAGCCGATCCCGCCTTCGGTCTTTGGTTCGCGGTGAAGCAGCAGCTCACGGGCGACAACGGTCCCGCCTACTTTCAGAGCAACGTGAAGGATAACGAATTGCCTGGCGGCGCGAATGGCGTGAAGACTTTCTCGGGGACGATTTTGACGGTGGAACCTGCCGACAAGCCAACGCGCGTTACGGTTGGAATCGAAGATCCTACGAAAGCCGACGCGACGTTGCTGTTCACAACTGCGATTCCAGCCGCCGCGCTGACCAAGATCAAAGTTGGCGAGAAGATTGATTTTACGGGCGTGGCGGACAGCTATACGAAGGATCCGTATATGCTGACGTTCAAGGATCCGGATGTTCCGGGTGTGCAGCTTGCGCCTCCACCTCCACGGAAAAAGAGGCACTAGAAAGCAAAAGAGGGTCAGGGAGAATGTCACCCTGGCCCTTTTCTCTGGCTAGGTCGCTTACGCTCCCGGCTCGGATTCAGAAGTGTGGACCAGAGTGAAGTGGACAGCCATTTAGATTTTATAGGCGGGCTACATCTTGTAGCGGCCTAGATCCTCATCGTTGAGGCCTTCCAACCACTTCCGCAGTTCTTCGTCGTTCACTTTTTCAGAAACGGTTGCCGAATTTTTCGAGGTCTGTAAAACCTTGTCATCCACAAAAATCGGACAATCGTGCCGCAAGGCCAGTGCCAGCGCATCACTGGGCCGTGAATCCACACTCATGAGATGGCCCTCGCGTTCGAGCCAGATCAACGCATAGAACGTATCGTCCTTCAGCTCGCTCACCACGACTTTCTTGATGGAAGCTTCCAGCCCCATCAGCAGCACTTTGATGAGATCATGCGTCATTGGACGAGGAGTGGTTACCTTCTCAATTTCCAAAGCGATGGCATTCGCCTCATAGATGCCGACCCAGATGGGGAGCACCGCTTCGCCACTCATATCTTTGAGGACAACGATAGGCATGTTGGTCATGGGATCCATCATGAGACCGCGAATTTTCATTTCTACTTCCAAAAGAACCTCCAGTCCCTTAACTCCACGTTACTAGAAAACGCTCTGCCCGGCGAGACTATTGGGACCCGCGCGGGTTACCAACACATCCAAATAGCGGCCAGTCAAGGTCTCGGCGCCAGCCGGCGCGGGCAGTTGAGCATCGGCAAAGTTCAAGGTCTTATGCTGGCTGGTGCGGCCAATCCACTGGCTGGTGGCCGGATTATAGCCTTCGACGTGCACCTGCTCGGTCTTGCCTACGTAACGAGCGTTGCGACGGATCTGAATAGAGCGCTGCTGCTCCTGCAACAGCGTGAAGCGCCGCGTCTTCTCTTCTTCCGGAATATGATCTTCATACTGCAACGCGGGAGTATTGGGACGCTTGGAATACTTGAAAATAAACATGGCGTCGTATTCCACTTCGTCGATCAGCCGCAAGGTTTCGTTGAATTCGGCTTCCGTTTCGCCCGGAAAACCCACGATGATATCGGTGGTCATGGCGATATCGCGCTGCGCCTTCCGCATCCATTCCACGCGGCGCAAGTAGTCACTGCGGGTATAAGACCGCTGCATGCGATTCAGTACCGCATCCGACCCCGACTGCACCGGCAAATGGACGTGATTGCACAGGGTTTCATTCTCGTCAATGGCGTCGACAATGCTCTTTCCGAAGTCTCGAGGATGCGAAGTCGTAAATCTTATCCGGCGCAATCCATCGATTTTGCCGGTCTCATCCAGTAACTTGGCGAAGTCCCAACCCGCCGGCGATGGGTCGCGATAGCTATTCACGTTCTGTCCAAGGAGCTGCACTTCGGTGTATCCCAACTCGGCCAGGGAACGAGCTTCGCGCAGGACACTCTCACTGGTACGGCTGCGCTCGGGGCCTCGAGTGAAGGGCACCACGCAATAGGCACAGGCTTTGTCGCAACCTTCAATGATCGTGATGTAAGCGCGGTGGGGATTGTCGCGCGAAGTGTAGGGCGTATCAAACGTTTCAGTGGTATGGAGGCTCAACCCGGTGACTCGACGGTTGCCGGCTTCGAGTTGAATCAGCATTTCCGGCAGCTTGGTGTAGCTGGCCGAACCCGCCACCAGACTCACGTGCGGCGCGCGCTCGAAAATGCGCTCGCCTTCCTGCTGCGCCACACAACCCAACACGCCAAAAATCTTGCCTTTCCCTTCCCGCTTGAACTGGTCGAGGCGGTGAAAGACTTTCTGCTCAGCTTTGTCGCGAATGCTGCAGGTGTTGTAGAGAACCAGTTCGGCGTCGGCTACTTTGTCAACCTGCCGGTAGCCCTTCTCAACCAGCGTTCCGATGACTTTTTCGGAATCGTGGGTATTCATCTGGCAGCCGAAAGTTTCGATATAGAACGTCTTCATTGAACCCGATTTCGCGCAAAGAGCAGGCTATCCATGAAGAATGCGCATGGCCCAGCCGATACCGAAGAGAGCCGCCATAAAGCACCCGAAGCAGTACAAACCGTAGCGCACGCGTTCGCGATCGGTCTTCTTGGTGACCAACCCGAGAATCACGCTGCACACTAAAGCAAACAGAATTGTAGTCTCAAAATGATCGAGTTTCATGGCTTAGTCCTTTTGGCGGGTGCAAATTTCGTAGGCATCGACAACGGCAAGAATATTCAACAAGCCGGCGGCGACGATAAATTTGGCTCCGTAGTCGGGTGAATAACCGGCTACATCGGGCGGACCATAGCCCATAAACGTAGCCAGGAAATAGAAGAGGCCCGACGAGAGATCGCCAAGATATCCGCCAAACTGAATCAGCCGCGATAGAACGTCGCCGGTGTCAACAGGGTGAAACAACGGTCCGCGCATGGCGGTCCCTATCAGAAATGTAGCCAGAACAGTGACAAACACAATGGCGGCGCGGCCTTTCCGGCCCACCAGAAAATGTCCGCCGCCTGGGATAAACCAAGCGAGAGGGATCACAATAATGGGAGAAAGCAAAGGCGCGCTAGGAGTCGCATTGACGGCGTTGGCTGGCATGCTCTCATCTTATCGTGGTTGTTCCCGCAGGCTTTGCGTACCGTTACGACTCCCTTGCGTCGCGGCTCAGCTAGGTTGTGGGTCAGCTGGAGGTTGCACGGTGTAACAGGGCACAGGCCTTAGAACGCCAGGCGTTGCGAACCGGCGGTCAGAGGCGCTTTTTGGGGCGGCTCACTCACAAGTAACGCAATCAACTCACGCAAACGGCTCACTTGACCGGGCTTAAGGATGAGATAGCGGCATTTCCCGTTCGCATCCGGCGTGAAAGTGGTGGTATCTTTCTCTCCTAATTCGACGTTACCGGCGGGCGAGAAGTCGAAATAGCCGCGATCCGGACGAATGGCTTCCAAGACGGCAGTAGAATCCCAATTCGGGTGGTCTTCGGGTTTGCCTACATAGACTTTGTAAGCTTCCACAACCGGGTGGTCGGTGGTCCAGGCAAAATCCTTTTCAATGCTCTCCATCGGGTAGGTAATAACCAAGCCGATTTCGAAGCCGCTGAAGATGATGGGAGTGGGCCAGTTCTTCATGAGGTCGTGGAACGCGGGCGCGTCGGTGAAAACGTTGTACTCCGGCTGAGACTTTTGAAAATTGCCTGCCATGAGATAGAGGGCTTTCACTTTCTGAGCGGCCAAAAGGCGGCCTGGTGGAGTGGCGACCAGACGAGCCAGGTTTGTACTGAAGCCGATTTGCGCGATGGTCACCGAGCCGTCTGGCTGCTGGCTCAGAATGCGCGTTAACAACTCGACCGCCTCGGGCGCTTGGGACCCATCGTGCAAGCGTCGCGGGTAAACAAAATTACCATGCGCGTCGCGCCGCTCGACAGGAACCTTAAGCATTGGCGCGTCTTTGGGGGTTTTGCCGTCGTGCACGACTCCAATAGGCACATCCGGGCGGCCGTAGAAGTGGTTCACCAGATCGACAAACGGGGCCGCGTCGCGATTGTCTTTCGTGATGGTCACCGCCAGCAGGTGCACTTCGTTGCGGTTCTCGAGCGCGTGAATCATGGCGAGCGCCAAAGCATCGTCGCAATCGTTGCCCATGTCTGTATCGAGAATGAGGCGCACCGGTTCGGCGGCGGAGGCTTGCATGCCGGTGAAGAGAAGGCCGAGGAGAATAGCAGGGCAAAAGCGCGAATATAGTTTGTCCACACGGGTAGATTACAACAATGTAGATCCACGATATGGTTGGAGATGAAGCATGACCCTCGATGCGATTAAAGAGGCGATTCGACACCTCCCTGAAGATGATCGGCACAAGCTCTCCGACTGGTTTGGGGAAATGGAAGACGCAGTGTGGGATAGCGAGATCGCAAGAGACTTTTCTCCGGGCGGGCGTGGGGAAGAGTTCCTGAAAGAACTTCAGCTAGAGGCTTCGGGGGGCATGCACAATCGCTCTCGCAAGGCTTGGCAAAGCGGCACGAGCCATTCCTTGATCTATCGATCCGTAGCCCTGCCCGGCTTTTGGCAGCACTACGACAAACTGCCAGTGGAATCCAGGCTCTTGCCGATGAGCAGTACAAGATTTTGCGCGGAATCCTTCTCACTCTTCATTGCGGTTCAAGCAGGTTGGGCCGTTCTGTCAGTCCGCATTGCACACGGGTATCGGGCGCTCGCGCTGCGCGGTCCGAGAGAGACCACAAAAGCAAACCCGCAGGCGGGTTAGATTACAATGGTGTTCGTTCACCCGATCGTGCGGATGTGGCGGAATTGGCAGACGCGCTAGATTCAGGTTCTAGTAATCGCAAGGTTGTGGAGGTTCAAGTCCTCTCATCCGCACCAAAACATTAAAGGACTTTTAGGGCAGCGCGGAGGCGGAGGGGGCTCCACTCGATGGCTTTCTTCTGATGAAGCTTTGGTCTAGCCTTGATTTCCTGGTATCTCGAGTCGTGGGCGATCATTTGCCGTACTTGATCGTTAATCTCCTGCCAGTCGTGGATGAAGTATCCAGCCTCTTCCCTGCTCATAACTTCGGAGCGCTTTTCTTCGAGGATGCCGATAATCGCTTCCGTATCGGCGCGGTTACCGTCGTACTGCTTTTCGGCTACTGATCGGAAAGAGGCCGCAACGCGATCAAACTCGGCGCTGACACGGCACCTGATCCGTTGCGCCCATTCCACTTGGTTAGCCGTACCTTTCATTTGAACCGGGTGGGGGAAAGGCGGGGCGAGAACAGTTCCGCCCTCGCTTTCCCAGGCTTCCATTTCCTGGCTCATAGCAGTCTCTATTGGCCGGAGCCGGTAGCGTTCGTGCGCTCGTGACGGGAGTCTCTGTCTAGTTCAGCAACGAATCTGGCCGCCGCTTTGGGCATCTTCGTTTTGGTTGTTACAATTTCCCTGCTATCGAGCCGTCTGCCGTAGAGTTTAGCGTTATCGTCCACATCTGAACGTAGTGTGGCTCCTTCTAAAGAGATGCCAGCAAACAGGCCCTGAGCACGAGACCATGACAGAATCTCGGCGTGCAGTTGAGCGTCGGTTTGGGCAGACGACGAGCGTCCAACTGGTCCGGCTGCGACAGAAGCATCACCACCCAGAGTGAACTTACTTGCCAGCAGTTTATTCTCGCCGCCCTCGTTCATGACAAGCATGACGACGTCGGTTTCTTTTCCGCCGATTTGAAACCCAAAGCTACCGCCTTCGATGCGGATTGTGGCAGGCGCAGACCAACCTGTCCCGCTGGCCTTGCGACAAGAGAGGTATCCTGTTCCAAACTTGGCGCCGACGATGAAGGCCGCACTTTTCTCGCTGGGAACCACCACGATACAGTGCGCTTTTTCCAATAAATCTCTTGGAATAGCCTTGTCGGGAGTCGCCATGATCTCAGACAGTACGATCGTGGCTTGGTCTAGTCGTTTTGCCTGCTTGTTTCCCTGAGCCATTAACGGCGCAATTGCCAGGGCAGCTACTAAAATGATTCGCATTATTTAACCTTTTCAGTCAACCGTTGAACCTCGTAAGGGGCTGATGGGAGACACTCCTCTCAGTGCACGGGTCACGCCAACCGACGCATTCGTTGAGCCTATTCACGTAGAACGCTTTGTGGGTCCGGTTTGTGGGGGAGTGCGTGAGGGGAGAATGACCGTCGATGGTCAGGTGACGAGGCGCGGTCACGTATTCCCGTCGTATTCTAAGTGCCCACCCACTGTCAAAATCACTCAGAACAGGGGCGGACTTGTCTTGGCACTTCACGTGCGGCAAAATGGGGACATGAGAACGCAAGACGACGAAGGGCTTCCGAGGCTTCGCGGAGGTCTATCAAGAGATAAGGGTTTAGGGCCCGATTCAGGCGGGCAATCCGGTGACCTTCAGGGATTGTCGGACGACGAAGAATCAGACTCAGAAAGTGTGGTCGAACTGCTTGAGGAAGGGCAGACGTTCGAAGCCGAAGCGGTCGGCGGGGTGGAAGGTGCGCCCGACGCAGACGTCTCGGAAGTCCACACCAAACAAGTTTTGGAGGACGATGTGCCGTTGGAGTATTTAGAGCGAGATTAAAGAAGACAGCTCTACCCGACGGCACGGCTGAGAGACAGGAGCTGAGAAGAACGTATAGCGATCACGAATGGTTGTGGGCACGAGCCAGCAATTGTTCGGTGGCACGAAACCAGTCTTCCTCCGGCGATCCGTCTGGACAGCCTCTAGCCTCCCATAGCTCATGAGCCAGTTCTGCGATCTCACGATGCCCGAATGTCGCAATGCCGTGCCGATTTCTAGATAGCTGCGTCTGCTGGTGCGCTGCTTGCGAATGCTCGAGAGCTTGTCGTGAATGCTCATGCCCCGTCTCGTGATCCTGCTTTCCGTGCTGTGCGGCGGTGCGATGGGCGTGCGCGGCCAAGTCGTGAAGTTCCGCGGCGCGTTGGTGGTTTTCGTAGTGGGATCCATTGTTACGGCGAGTCGACATATATTTATAATTCCTCTATTTTGCCGGATTTATTATGAGCTTCCTTGGCGAGTTTGTAGGCGCGATCCGAGTATTCTAATGCTCGTTCCGCATGCCAGGTGCCAGGTTCGCTCTCACCTTTTTCATTGTGTTCAGCGGCTGTGCGGTGAGCACGTGCCGCGTGTTCGTGCTGTTCGGCAGCTTGCCGATGGTCTTCGTGCATGATGTCCTCGCCTATTTCATTTGCACGAAGTATACCAATCGATTCTCAACCTCTTCTAGCCTAGATCGCTAACGCGTCCCGCTCGGTTTCGATACGGGCTGGGTTTTAGATTTGTCGCGAATTCGAGAGGCGGCCAAGCGGCCGAATGCGTTGGCGCTACACGTGCACTTGGTCTCTTGGTAAATGGATTGTAAAAAGGAAAAACAGAATGTCTGAACAAAATTCAGTGGTTGCAATTTACAGCAAGCATACCGGAGCGGAAGAGGCAGTGAAGGAACTGCAACGTGGCGGTATTGATATGCACAGTTTGTCGATAGTCGGTAAAGATTACCATACCGATGAAAATGTTGTTGGCTACTACAACACAGGCGACCGGATGAAGTACTGGGGTAAAGTCGGAGCTTTTTGGGGAGGGTTTTGGGGCTTGCTCTTCGGGTCGGCCTTCTTCGCCATACCAGGCTTGGGCCCCGTGCTTGTGGCGGGGCCACTCGTCGCATGGATTGTTGGAGCTTTGGAAGGCGCCATTGTAGTTGGCGGTTTGAGCGCGGTGGGTGCGGGACTGGTGAGCCTCGGGGTTCCGAAAGATAGCGTTCTGAAATATGAACTGGCACTCAAGACGGACAAATTTCTACTGATGGTGCACGGTTCGGCAAAGGAAGTCGAAAAAGCCAGAGAGATCCTCGAAAGCACCCGTTCTGAAAATGTCACGTTTCATTCGGTCGAGTCTGTGGGCGCTACCGCATAGCACCTTTAAGCGGAAGGAGAAGACAATGTTGAGAGATACCAGCGAGCTAAAAGGTCTTGCGATCCGAGCCACCGACGGTGAACTCGGAACCGTAAAAGAATTTTATTTTGATGACAGTTCGTGGGCCATCCGCTATCTCACGGTGGAAACCGGCGGGTGGCTGAGTGGCAAGGAGGTACTGATTTCGCCATACTCTATTCTCGGCACGGACTGGGATAAGAGAGAAGTGGACGTGGCACTGACAAAAAAGCAGGTTGAAAATAGCCCCAGCGTGGATACGCATCTGCCCGTCTCGCGGCAGCACGAGGTCGCCTACCTCGGATACTACGGTTATCCCTATTATTGGGATGGCCCGTATCTTTGGGGACCGGGATATTTTCCGTCCGGGTTGGCCTTCCCGACAATTGCTTCGTTGGAAAATCGGACAGGCAAACGCCAGAAGGAATCGAACGATACGCATCTACGCAGCACCAATGAGGTTGCGGGTTATCACATTGAAGCTGCTGATGGCGACATTGGACACGTGCAAGGTTTTATCCTGGACGAGGAAGCCTGGGCGATCCGGTACGTTGTCATCTCGACAACGAATTGGTGGCCGGGCAAGAAGGTATTGGTATCACCCGCTTGGATGAAGAAAGTAAGCTGGGGCGAATCGAAGCTCTACACTGGCCTCACCAGGGAAGCGATCAAGGGCGCTCCTGAGTACATCGAGTCAAGGAAGATTTCTAGAGAGTTCGAAAATGATCTACACCTGCACTACGGCCAGCCGCCTTATTGGCTGCACGAAGCCAAGCATAGCTCTTCATTTTCCGCGAGCAGCGTTTAAGTTTGGGCATGGGCATCCAAGGCTAAGGCGGATGCCCACGTTTTCCCCGACTTTGAAATTCAATGGTTAGGACCGCCCTTCAGAGGGCATAGGAGATAAAATGCTTTGGACAATTGTTGCGGTGTTACTGATTCTTTGGTTGTTGGGGTTTAGCCTCAGCATCGGCGGTGGTTTAATCCATATACTGCTAGTTGTGGCGTTGGTAGTGATAGTGGTGAACTTGCTGAGCGGGCGCCGCAGCGTGGTGTAGTTGCGCCGAACCCAATCCTAAAGGCCTCAAGATCTTAAGGCCTCAAATGCCGGCGACGATGGGGGGGCAAAGATTAAAGGGCAATTAAAGGGCAAAAGACGCCAAATTGTACCGCGTCGATTTCGGAGATTTTTTGGTCAATTAGGGCCGGGTTTGATTACCGGCGCCGCGGATGACGACCCCTCGGGGATTTCCACCTATTCAGTTACGGGAGCTGCGTTCGGTTACGCGCCGCTTTGGACAGCGCTGTTCTCGTTCCCGCTGATGGTTGCTGTCCAGATGATGTGCGCGCGGTTGGGATTGGTGACCGGCGAGGGGCTGGCCGGTGTCATTCGCGGCCGGTACTCCAGGTGGGTTTTGTGGGGTTCTTGCACTCTGCTGGTGGTTGCGAACACCGTTAACATCGGCGCTGATCTGGGCGGCATGGGAAAGGTCACCGAGATGTTGACGGGCGTTAACAGCGTGTACTGGACACCGCTTTACGCTTTGGTCATCGGATCTTTCCTCATGTGGTCTTCGTACTACACCATCGCCCGCATTTTCAAGTGGCTCACGCTGGTTCTCTTTTCATATGTCCTGGCTGCGTTCTTTGCGAAGCCAGATTGGGCCGCCGTGATTCGCGCGACGTTCATCCCGCGCGTCGAATGGACAGGCCTCTATTGGGCCACGTTTGTCGGGCTTTTCGGAACCACTATTTCTCCGTATTTGTTTTTCTGGCAAGCGTCGCAGGAAGTAGAGGAAGAACGAGAGCACGGTGGGTTGACCGTTGAATCGCGCCTAGGCGCCACTAACTTCGAGTTGCGCAAGTCAAGGACTGATGTCGTCACAGGGATGTTCTTCTCAAACCTGATTATGTACTTCATCATTCTGACGACCGCGGCGACGCTACATGCTCACGGCAAAACAACCATCGCGACAGCACGGGAGGCTGCAGAGGCATTAAGACCTCTGGCAGGTGATGGCGCGTACTGGCTCTTTAGCTTGGGGCTCGTCGGTGCGGGTATGATCGGCGTGCCGGTTCTTGCGGGATCGAGCGCTTATGCCGTTTCCGAGGGAGCTGCATGGCGTGGGTCTCTTGCCGACAGGGCGTCGGCAGGTCTCTCTCGCGGATTCTATGGCGTGATTGCCGTTGGTCTCGCGCTGGGCCTTGCTTTGGATTATGCCGGCTTCAACGCAGTCTCGATGTTGTTCTGGTCGGCGGTTTTGAATGGTGTGCTCGCGCCGCCGCTCGTTGTCATCGTGGTTCTGCTAACGAGTAACCCTGCCGTTATGGGTGCGCGATCAAACCCTGTGTGGTTGGCTGCGCTTGGCTGGGTAACAGTGGTGGTAATGACTCTTGCGAGCTGCGCAATGTTTGTAACTTGGAAATGAGCTTACACTTAGGGGTGTGGCGCACAGTGGCGTAGGCAGCGGCTTGCGTTGCGCTTCCTGGCGGTCGCGGCTCAGTCGAGCACCCTTACTTGCTTGCAGGTTGGAAGTCGAAATACCACTCTTCCTCGGTCGAATTTCGCTCTATCAGATCCAAAACCTTGGCGCGCGACTGCACTGAGAAGTGCGAGATCTGCCAAACGCCCGCAGCCACTGGAGTCTTTTCAATTTCAAAGCGTGTTCCGGGCTCCACTCTTGCCAGGAAACCTTCAATCGATACTGGCCGGATCACCTGCGCGGTTACCTTGACCCACTCATAAGTCTCCTGATCTATCCACATCTCGCCTTGCATGCCCGGAAGCACTTGAGAGTCCCTATTCGGAGGCCGGTAGCCGGGTTTTGGGGTTGCAGTCAGAATCCAAACGGTGCGGTCACCGACTGTACGACTGCCGGCAATATTGAAATTGAACCCCTTTGAAAGCTGCGACATCATCATGTGATCGCTTTTTCGCTGTTTCGCGTAGGCGGCGATTCGTTTGTTTCGCTGTTCAGGGGTTTGGGCGCGTCGCTCGGCGGTGGCTTTCTTTTCTTTCCGCAACTCCAGGTTTTCCTGCGCCGGCGAGAGCGGCTTGCCTATAGCCAGCAACCGCTGATAGGGCGACCCATCAATCATAGTGACCTGGAAAGTTTTCGTGGTCTTCCCTACGCGATCTTTCTCCTTGTAGTTGAATCTGGGTTCGGCGGCAAAGTCCTTATCGTTGGCGGCGACAGAACGTTCAACAATCGTGTGTACATCCGGCTGGACTTGACCGGCGCAGGTCAGCGGCCCAAGCAGCGCGAAAAAAAACAGATTTCGCCAGAATTTCCAGAAGGTTTCAGTATGTTTCTGAAAGATCCTAGCTCTATGGTTCTGCATGCAATTGTGGGACGCAACTCACTTCAACAATGGGACTCAAATTCTGGTGCAGAGATTCGCCGAAGGTCAGCGGGTGAGGGTGCGTGTCAGATGTCTTTGCGAGAAATCCCAAGTTTTCGCATCATTGCGTTTAAAGTAGTCCGGTGCAGCCCGAGCTTGGTGGCCGCTGCGGTGACGACACCACCGCTTTCGCGAAGCACTCTGACAATGTATTCGCGCTCCACTTGCTCTAGTGTGGCGTTGCCGCTTTGCTGTGGGGCGTCCTCCCTTATTTCGGCCAAGGGCGCCCGGAGGCCGGGTCCTTTAGAGAGGATGACTGACCGCTCAATGAAGTTTTCGAGTTCCCTGACGTTGCCCGGCCATCTCCAACTGACCAGTGCTTCCATGGTGTCCGTAGGGATCTTCTCGATGCGCCGATCCATTTTTGCCGCATATTTCTTCGTAAAATGGCGCACGAGAATGGGTATATCTTCGGGACGATCACGCAACGGTGGAGTTGTGATGGGAAAGACTTTGAGCCGGTAATAAAGATCGCTTCGGAAGAGCTTGTCGCCCATCATTTGATTCAGATTCCGGTTGGTGGCGGCGAGCAGGCGGACGTCGATCGGAATGGTCCTGGTACCCCCAAGCCTTTCAAACGACTTCTCCTGCAAAGCGCGGAGCAATTTCGGCTGGAGATCTAAAGGAATATCGCCGACCTCATCCAGGAAGAGAGTTCCTTTGTGAGCCATCTCGAAACGGCCGATTTTTTGTGTCAAAGCGCCGGTGAAAGCGCCCCTCTCATAGCCGAATAACTCGCTCTCCAGCAGCCCGGTAGGAATGGCGGCGCAATTCAAGGTGACGAATGGAAGGTTCCTGCGGGGACTGATCTTATGGATGGCGCGCGCGATTAACTCCTTACCGGTACCCGTTTCACCCAAGATCAATACCGTTGCATCTGTGGGCGCAACCAGTTCCACTTGGCTCATCATACGCTTCATGAGTAGGCTGCTGCCGACGATCTCTTCAAAATGGATATTGGTTTCGACGGGTTCTTCGTCGATCGCCTCAATCCTGTCGCGTTCCCGCATGTCCTGCACAAACGTGATCCAACGAAAGGGAACGAGCTTCAAAACCGCCGTAGCAACCAGTACTGGAACGCGGGTTCCATCTTTTTGAATCAACTCTTTCTCGAAGGGCGTGCAAGCGCCGAATCGTAATTCTTCTTCGTGCGCCAGCTCGTCCAGAGCAAAATATTCCGGCGGAGTGAGATCGGGCCACTGAAGCCGGCCCTCTTGCAAATCGTCGCGGCTATATCCGACAAGTTCGAGAAACGCATCATTTGCTTCGGGAATGCGGTCGAACTCTCCCGAGACGATGCCGGCGATTGTGGATTCAGCACGCACGGGACGAGCGCCTGCTCGGGCTCGCCGCAACTTTTCGTCTCTCTTGTGGCGGTCGCTGAAATCGCGCGCCACCGCCGCGAAGCCCTGCAAGTCGCCAGTTTGGTCTTTGAGCACCGTCATGATGACATTGGCCCAGAAGCGCGAGCCGTCTTTTCGCAAGCTCCAGTCTTCGTTGCCAACGTGGCCTTGGGCCGCGGCACGGTTGAACTGCTCCTGCAGTTTGATGCGCAGAGGCTTTTCCTCGGGATACAAAAGAGATACATGGCGGCCGATGACTTCATCGCTGGGGTAGCCGTAAATGCGCTCTGCTCCCCCGTACCAAGCGGCGATGTTGCCTTCGATATCGATCAAGTAGAGCGCGTAATCCTGCACCCATGACGGAATGGGGTCAACCGAGCTCTGTTCTGTTTTTTCGGGTGACGTCTCCTCTTGCAGCGCTAGAAGATGGCGCAAAGGTAACACGTTCGCTTTGGCCGTGTACTTAACCTCACGTAGGGTTGCGTTGGGCCCTCTTAATCCAAGTGTCCCTTCCTGCTCGCCTTGCGCTTGCAAAGCACTCAAGAGCTGAGACACTTGTGGTTTGAAACGGGGTTGAGCGAATTCCGCAAGTTGACGCCCAATGATCTGCGCTCTGGGCAGACCTAACAGCTTGCTGGCTCCCACACTGGCGTCCTGGCACTTGCCGCGGTCGTCAGCGATCAGGATGGGCGCGGAGGGGTGGTAGACGATCGCGTGAAAAAGCTGTTCAAGCTCTTTGGGACCGTTTAGCGTTAGCCAGCGAGCTACTTTGGGCTGGGAGGCCACGGAGTGCAAACGAGTTTCTCCTCTGCCCCGACATCCAACAAACGACTGCTTGGAGATAGTGCAGGTCTTCGAAAGCAGAGGAAGCCAAGACTGGCGGACAAGCTTTAGGTTATCACCGAATGGCGTTTTTCCGCAATGCGGTCTGACCATATTTGGTCATCTGCTGCCTGGACTGACACGGAAAGGGTTACTATTTGGGTGATTGGGCGCACAAATGCTGCAAACTTTGCATCGGCCCATCAGTTGCTGAACTAAATCGTGTTACACAATCTAAGAAAGATTGAGGTTGGGAGTGGCCATATCATTCCAGGGCTTTCGTTCGCTCATCGAAAATAGCCCGGACGCGATTTCGTTGATAGATACCCAGGGTGAAATTCTATATGGGAGTGCGTCAAGCGCCAAGATCTTCGGGTACCAGCCAGACGAGATCGTTGGGCGGAACTGCCTGGATTTGATACATCCCGAGGACCGCGATCATGCCAATGGAGCGTTGCAAGAGGTGCTCGGCGAACGGCCGGGTCCATTTCACTGGAATGCTAGAGTCCGTCACAAAGACGGCACCTATTGCTGGGTAGAGAGCACGCTTTCGAACCTTTTGTTTGAACCCGAAGTGCAAGCAATTGTTATGCAGCAGCGTGACATTAATGCGCGACGGACTGCGGAAGCCGAAAAGCAGGCTTACGCCGACGAGTTAGCGCGCTCTAATTTGCGATTAGAGGAGTTCGCGCGGATCGCGGCGCATGATTTGCGGGAGCCGCTTCTGACAATCTCTTTGTACGCGGAGATGATGGTTGAGCGGGCACAAATGGACACGGCGGCAAGGCAAATGTCCCAAATCGTTGCTCAGAGCGCTGCGCGGATGACCATTTTGATTGAGGGTCTCCTCTCGTTTGCCAGCACCGGGGCGCATGAACCACCGAGATTCGTGGATCTGCGGCATGCCGTTGCGCAGGCTACCCAAAACCTTATCTTGCCTATCAAAACAAGTGGCGCAACGATTACCGTGGGCAGGCTGCCTATCGTTCGAAGCAACGAAACTCATTTAGTGAGCCTTTTCCAGAACCTGATTAGTAACGCCGTGAAATACCGGGGAGAACACCCCCTGGAAATTCACATCACAGCGGAGCAGCGAACCCCAGGATGGGTGGTAAGGGTTGACGACAACGGCCTCGGAATTGGGCCGGAAAATCAAGCTCGGGTATTCATGCCGTTCGTCCGTTTGGCAAATCGAACTGTTCCCGGTTGCGGTCTCGGTCTTGCGGTTTGTAAGAAGATCGTTGAAGAACTGGGCGGCACCATTTGGGTCGAATCCAAACTTGGAGCAGGGTCAACTTTTTGCTTTACGATTGTGGGTGAGGAGGAGATCCCGGTTACCTCGATCTCTCATGGCGGACTTGTTTGAATTGATTTCAAAGTCGAGGTTATCCTTTGTCTTCGGTTTGTTGAAGCGAGTCGTCGAGGAGTGGAATGCCGATAACGCAATGAGTTGGAGCGCTTCGGTAGCGTTCTACACATCACTTTCGCTAGCGCCGCTCTTAATTCTGATGGTTGCTATTGCCGGCTTTGTCTATGGCCAGAACGCCGCGCAGGGAGAGTTACTCTCAGGCTTGCGAAATGTGGTGAGCCCTGACATTAGTCCCGCAATCCAAATTCTGTTGACGCGTCCGCACGCGCCGTCGACAGGGTTGATTGCGGTTGTATTTGGCGGCCTGATTCTGTTTTTTGGCGCGTCGTCTGTATTGACAGAGCTTCACGACGCTCTGAATGCGGTCTGGGATGTGCAGGTTGATCCGAACGCCACGCAGGTTGCCACGCTATTTCGGCTGATTAGGCAACGCGTAAATTCGTTTGTGGTCATTATTGGTTGCGGCGTACTTCTTTTGATCTCTTTGTTGCTGGATAGCTGGCTTGGGGCTTTGGAGTCGATATTTGGCTGGCGAATCGCGAGTTCCGGTGGTTGGTTTCATTAGTCTGTACTCCCCTTGTCCTTTCTTGTCGTGGCATTCGTATTCGCCGCGATTTACAAGGTGGTTCCAGACGTAGTTCTCACTTGGCGCGATGTGACGGTAGGCGGAATTGCTACCGCCCTACTGTTTGTGGCGGGCAAGCAACTCATCTCCCTTTATGTCAGCAAGGCCGACTTAGGTTCGGCATACGGTGCGGCTGGATCGTTAATCGTCGGCTTGGTCTGGGTGTATTACTCAGCCCAGGTTTTCTTCCTTGGAGCGGAGTTTACGAAAGTGTACGCGCAGACGTTTGGCTCGCGCACGAAATAGTTCTGGATCGCGCTTGCAGTTTGCGCGTTTGGCAATCCAGGTGCTTGGATCGAAATAGGAGTAGATAATCATGAAACGTGTTTTCGACAAACCAGGGACTCAAAGGGAGAAAAATGGCCGGCGGCGCGAGGAAGACGAAGCAGAAATCGCGAGAAGAATTGAGAAAGGCATAAATGAGGCGAAGGCGGCCATTTCTGAGAAATTGGACGACAGTAAGACCGTAGCCGAACGATTCTTGAAGCAAAGCCGGTATGCAGTTGAAGACGGATTAAGCGAATTGACACACGCAATTAAGCGCCATCCGGTCAGCTTCTTAGGGATTGCCTTTGCAGCCGGAGCCGCATTCGGCCTACTGATATCGTATTCTTCCAAGAGACAAGAAGAGACTAGCAGCGAATAAATGAGGGGTCTGAGGTTTGCAGCGAGATCATGCTCGATTGGTCTCCGTCTAAACAAGCAATGATTGCTTCGGTCACCGGTTTGGTTTCGCTGGGGCCGCGCACTGGGATGGAAACAACGCCGGCTTGTTCCGCAGGGTAGTCATTTCCGCCCACGAACAACGCATCGCCTATATAAACCATCTCTTTAATCGAGATGCCGAGCAGGTCTCGCAATTTGCGAATTCCGTATGCTTTGTCGATGCCGGGCTTGGTGACATCGATGGACGTGGACCCGCCCATGCGGACTGAAAAGTTCGGTATGAGGGGATCAAGAATGCCTTTGATCTTCTTCCGCTTGGCGTAATCGGGGTCCCATTTGTCCTTTTCTTCCAAAGGAGCCTGCTGCCCTAACGCCGAAAATGTGATTTGACTCCCGCGGTCTTCAATGACCTCGCCCCAGATTTTTTCAACATGGAAGCCTGCTTCGGCGACGGCGTGTTTCAGAGAATCAACAATCTTGGTCTTTTGATCCGCGGTGAAGTCTTCGGAATATAGTTTCTTCCACTCGCCTGAGTAGCGAAAAAACTTTGTTCCGCAAGTTGGAAGAAGAGATAGGTTCGCCAAACGCTCATCATGCGGGAGATTTGAGAGTACTTGTTTTTCAAACTGTGGCCAATCGCCACCCGAAATGACAGCCACTTTGACGACACCGAGAAGGTCATGGAGGAGCCCGGCCATTTCGGCGTCAAGAGCCGATTTACTTTCGGCGAGTGTGCCGTCCAGGTCATATACGATCAGCTTTTTCACTGTGTTCCAGTTTTCGGATCGGGTATTGCGATCTCCAGTAAGGTCACGCCACCGCGCGGTTGAAAAGCGGATACGCCAAGTTCGGCAGGCAAGAGGAACACGTCGCCTTTCCCGACTGGATGAGTAACTCCACCGTGCAAGATCTGGCCCACGCCGTCGATGCACAGTAGAATGCGCGGCACGCCTTCGGCGCCTACGGTGAAAGGCGATTGTCCGCGCAAACGCCACAACTGGAAATGATCGCATTGAACGAGTCTCTCGCGCTTCACATGGGTTGTTGTCTCAACTACAGGCGCGGTCAACCCGGCGGAACTTTCCCCAAAATCAATGCAGTCAAGCGCCTTATCCACCTGCAGTTCCCGTGGCTGGCCGGTATTGGCATCCACACGATCCCAATCGGACAAGCGAAATGTTACATCGCTATTCTCCTGAACTTCAAACACCACAGCGTCGCCGAGAGTGTGAACGGTTCCGGCAGGTATGAAGACGGCGTCGCCAGGTTTCGGATTCACACAGCGCAGGTGCTCTGCCACTGTTCCGTTCGTCAGGGACAGCCGCAAATCATTTGCTGTTGTGCCGGGTTTCACACCTGCGTAGATGCGACTCTCCTTACCCGTCTCAAGAACGACCCATGCTTCAGTCTTCCCCGACTCGCCCATCGGTAGCAGTTGCGTATCCGAGTCTGATGGATGAACTTGAAGCGAAAGCATCTCACGCGCATCTAGGAATTTCAATAGCAGTGGGAACCGGTGGAAGTGTTTTGCCAAACGTCCCATCAATTGTTCTGGAAACTCTTCAAACAACTGACGGATGGTCTGCCCTTTGTACGCTCCATTCGTAACACGGCTGGCGTGGTCGTCACGATCACTGAGAATCCAAGCTTCGCCAATCGGGCCAGTGGGGAGCGGTGCGCTCAGAATGTTGGCTAGCCGCCGGCCGCCCCAGAGCGTGTACTGATAAATCGGCGAGAATCGCAGAGGGTACAAGAGTTTTCTACTTAAGCCGGGCCCCTTTTTTATGACTGGGATCGTTGCTATTGGCGCCGCCATTTTAGTTTCCTTCTCTTCTCCTTGCACGACGTGGACCAACTACTCTGGTGTTTAGATGCGACTTTCAGAAGTTTTTAGAAGCCGTTCGTTGACGATATTCGGTCATCTGACCGTATGCGGTTAAGCCCTTTCGGCGTTTGTGCTGCGTCTTCATCACGGCGCGGTTGGCACATAGCGTGCACCAGCAAGCCAAGAGCTTGTCGCAAGGGAGTTCGCACGCATTCGAAGGCCCTGGAAACAGCAACCGAAGAACGACAAAGCAATTTGGAAAAGGCAGTTGTATCGAAATGACAAAAACAGAAACGGATATTTTCCGTAAGACCTTGGAGAGCAAACGGACAGAACTAGAAAACGCAAACAAAAACCGGGAGCTGCCAGGTGCGGAGGCGAGCCCAGACGAATTGGACGGAATCCAGCAGGCGGCCGAACGCGATTACGCAATCGGTAGCCTTGAGCGCACCTTCAGCCGGTTGCGCGAAGTCATCGCTGCAATTCGCCGCATCGATTCCGGCACTTTTGGAGTTTGCGGTAGCTGCGAAGAAGAAATCAATCCGAAACGCCTTGCCGCTATCCCCTGGGCTCCCTTTTGTATCGTCTGCCAAGAAGCTGCGGACAACGATCGGACGTCGCCTGCTCACGAGATGGAAGAATCTCTCTTCATGGCGGTCTGAAACATTGTGGTCAGTCCAAGCTGCGCCGCAATGACTCCGATTCTGCGTGACTGACCAAATGCGGTCATTTTGACGTACCCAGATCACTCACTTTGGGTCTATTTGTCAAATCGCGCTCTCTTTACGCAACGGCCACCTGTTTGCATTTACTTTATCTTCGATGAAGACTGCCGAAAGGGTTCCCTGAAAGAAGCGTCCAAAATCCTCAAGATTGCTTTTGTTGGTGATCATTTGCCGCGCAAGTGTGGCATCGCTACGTTCACGTCTGATCTTCTGGGAGCGGTGGCTGCGGCATATCCGCACTGTCAATGCTTCGCTGTTTCCGTGAACGATATTCCGGGCGGCTACGAATACCCCGACGTGGTCCGATTCGAGATTGAAGAACAAGACTTATCCTCATATCTCAGAGCGGCGGACTTCCTCAACATCAGCAACGTGGATATCGTTTGCCTCCAGCATGAGTTCGGTATTTTTGGCGGTCCTGCGGGAGGACATATCCTGGCTCTCCTCCGGGAACTGAGAATGCCTGTTGTCACAACTCTTCACACGGTGCTTCAGAAACCACAACCCGATCAACTAAGGGTGATGGACGGTCTGATTTCACTTTCGACCCGGCTGGTCGTTATGGCTGAGCGAGGACGGCAGATGCTGGAGCAAATCTACCATGCACCACCCGCTAAAATCGACCTGATTCTGCACGGTATTCCAGACGTTGGTTTCGTGGATCCGACATACTTCAAAGATCAGTTTGGCGTGGAAGGCAAGGTGGTGCTGCTGACGTTCGGGCTGCTGTCGCCTAATAAGGGGATCGAATATGTGCTCAACGCATTGCCAGGCATTCTGAAAGAGTTTCCCGACGTTGTCTATATCGTCCTCGGTGCTACCCATCCCAACGAACTCCGAGAGCACGGTGAAGCCTACCGGCTGAGTCTAGAAATTCTTGCTAAGAAGAATAAAGTTGACAAGAATGTCATTTTCTACAACCAGTTCGTCGACCTTGAAAATCTTACGGAGTTCATTGGCGCAGCGGACCTTTACATTACGCCGTATTTGAACGAAGCACAAATCACGTCGGGGACGCTGGCCTATGCGTTTGGCGCGGGCAAGGCCGTAGTCTCGACACCGTACTGGCATGCGACCGAACTGCTCGGCGACGAACGTGGCGTGTTGGTGCCGTTTGCCGATGCTCGTGCGATCACACGTGAGGTAGTTGGCTTGTTACGCGACGACACGCGCCGCAACGCGATTCGAAAAAACGCTTACAAAATAGGGCGTGACATGATTTGGAGCAACGGCGCACAGCTCTATATGCATTCGTTCGAGTGTTCCCGTCTGCAAGTGGCCGCGCCGTCGCGCAAGTCTCTCGCTACCAAGACACTCGATCAAAAACCACGGGAATTGCCGGTGATGAACCTGAGTCATCTCTGGAGGATGACCGATTCCACCGGACTCTACCAACACGCGAATTTCAGCATTCCGAATTTCTCCGAAGGGCATTGCACCGACGACAATGCACGCGCCTTTATTCTTGCCGTGCTGCTGGACGAACTGGGTGAGGATCCGGAAAGTATGAGGACGCTGGCAACTACCTCGGCAGCTTTCCTTAATCATGCTTTCGACTTCAAAACAAAACGCTTCCACAACCACCTAAGTTTTGATCGTCGTTGGGTGGACGACCAAGGATCGGAAGACTGTCAGGGAAGAGCGCTCTGGGCGCTCGGAATCGGTGTCGGGCGGTCGCCCTTCAGGAGCTTCCAAATGATGGCTGGGCAGCTCTTCGCGTTAGCTTTAGCCTCTCTCACCAGCTTCACTTCGCCGCGCGCCTGGGCATTTGGCCTCATCGGCATTCACGAATATCTGCGACGTTTAAATGGCGACAGTCTTGTGACTCAAATAAGGGAGACATTAACTTGCCGGCTCATGAAGTTGTTTGATGCGGTTGCTAAGCCCGACTGGCAATGGTTTGAAGAAGAGCTCTCGTATGACAACGCAAAGCTCGCCCACGCACTGATCTTGAGCGGCCAGGCAACCGCACAGCAATCGGTACTTGAACGAGGTCTCAAGGCGCTACGCTGGCTCACAGAATTACAGATGTCCGAGCAGGGCCACTTTCGACCGATCGGCAGCAATGGATTCTACCGCCGCGGCGGTGTCCGCGCCACTTTTGATCAGCAACCGATTGAAGCCCAAGCTACCGTATCAGCGTGTCTTGAAGCTTATCGAGCCACGTCGGAAATCTGGTGGTACGAACGTGCGCAAATCGCTTTTGACTGGTTCGTCGGCGCGAACGATCTGGGACTGGAAGTCTACTCTCCCGAGACAGGCGGTTGCCGTGATGGCTTGCATGTAGATCGAGTGAACAGCAATCAAGGCGCCGAGTCTACATTGGCGTTTCTGCTCTCACTGGCCGAGATGCGATCGGCGCAAAATATACTGACAAGCTTCAAGAAACCAATCCGTATCCAAGAGTAGCCTACATTCCCACCTCTCCCTGAAGTATCTACCTTATGCCCATTCAACTCACAACGATGCCAATCCACCTCAAACGCACTGCTATTGTGCTAAGCCCTAACCAAACGCGGGTTCTGCTACGGCCTTTTGATGTGGGTGATGCGGAGCGCACCGAAGGCATTATTCATCGGGTTCTGGCTCTGCCCGAAGACGAGGTTGGCCCTCTGCTGGAAGAGGTTTCCGCTGAATTTTCCGCGCGCCACAATGACATTCGCAAATCGTTTCTGCAACGTTTTGAGCAGGTTCGCGGGTCGCTGTTAGACACTAAAGACATTTCAGAACAAAGAAGACTATTAATTGGCTCCTACTTCCTGGCCGAATACTCTCTGGAATCCGCCGCGCTGTTCAACCCCTCTATCGTTCCGCACCCCGATCAGACCGACCTCCCAGCGGGGACTCTGCGCTTTATCCTCAGCTTGCGCGGCACCGGCGAAGGACACATCTCCTCCATCGCCTTTCGCACGGGCTTGATTCATTCCGATCAGCGGATTGAGGTGTTCAATCCGACTGGTTTCCTTAACGAGCCGCAACAAGTGCCGAACCTAGCGTACGAGAAACCGCTGTTTGGGCGTAAGCTTACCGAACTTGGTTTGACCGGCGATTTCGCCAACAACGTAATGAACAGACTCACGGATTCGTTTACGCTCGAGGACCTTCGCGCCGCAATTACCGACCAAAAAAATCAGCTGGCTGATGCCATCTCCTCAGAAGATCGCACAGTCGCTCGAGGAATTTGGATGCTCGCCCGCTCGAACTATGAAGTCCAGTTCCAGCCCGAACAGGAACTCTCTGAACGCGTTATCTTCCCAGCTACGCCGTCGCAACGGAATGGCATCGAAGACGCCAGGTTTGTCTGCTTCGAGCGTGACGGCGGCACTCACACCTACTTCGCGACCTTTACCGCATTCGACGGCAGAACCGTCGTCCCAGAGTTATTAGAAACCACGGATTTCCTGCTTTTTCGTTTCATTACTTTAAACGGTCCGGCCGCCAAGAATAAAGGCATGGCTCTGTTTCCTCGTAAGATTGGCGGCCATTACGCTATGCTGGCCCGCCAGGATAATGAAAGCATCTCGCTGATGTTCTCAGATCATATTCATTTTTGGAACGACCACCAGCCCCTTC
This sequence comes from Bryobacterales bacterium, assembly GCA_003167495.1. GTDB lineage: Bacteria > Acidobacteriota > Terriglobia > Bryobacterales > Bryobacteraceae > Bog-105. The sequence continues at coordinate 25,093 of PMSX01000375.1, forward strand.
TTAAGCCTAGATTCCCCTGGGAACTTATCCAAATCGGAAACTGTGGATCTCCGATTGAGACCGAGGCCGGTTGGTTGGTCCTCAGCCATGGCGTCGGACCTATGCGCAAGTACTGCATTGGCGCATTTCTGCTCGATCTGCACGATCCGTCCAGGGTAATCGGGAGGCTTCGCGAACCTTTGCTTAAGCCGAATCAGGCGGAACGTGAGGGCTATGTTCCCAATGTCGTTTACACATGTGGGGCGCTCATTCACAACGGAGAACTTATTATTCCCTACGGCATGGCAGATCACGCCACCGGCTTCGCCACCGCTCCACTCACCGAAGTATTGGCTGCTATGGAGTAGCGCGCACTTTACGAACTAGCCAGACGGTAACCAACGCCGGGTTCAGTGACAATGTAACGAACGATTCCAGAATCGTTTTCCAATTTCCGACGCAGATTGCTAACCGTCACACGCAGAAGATGGACGACATCGTGGTATTGTGTTGCGCCCCAAAGTTCGTGAATCAGCTGATAGTGTGTTCTCACGACGCCAGCGTGACTGGCAAGAAGTTTCAACAGATCGTACTCGGTCGCAGTAAGTTTAACTTTCTCGTTCGCAACGAACACCTCTCGGCGGCTGAAATCCAGCTTCAGTTCGCCCGCGGTAAAAACCTCGGCGCGAGGTGTGCCAAAAGCCCTTCGCAAAGCAGCCCGCAATCGGGCAAGAAGCTCACCCATGCTGAAAGGCTTCGTCAAGTAATCATCTGCGCCGGTATCGAGGCATGCAATCTTCTCTGACTCTTCCTGACGAACCGACATCACAATAATGGGAGCAGTTGTCCACTCTCGCAGGCTTAACAGCACTTGCTTTCCGTCCATATCCGGCAAATATAAGTCGAGCAAAATGAGGTCAGGGCGCGCGAATTGAAATTTCCGTAGAGCCTCTTTCCCACTCCCGACCGGATACACTCTATATCCCGCTGACTTCAGCGCCGCGGTAAGGATTCCGATCATCGAATTGTCATCGCCGACAAGCAGGATTCGAAGACCCTCCTTTTTCACTTCGTGAAGTGGCGGGCTAGTGTCGATCATCGACCGAAAGCCCTGAAGTAACGCAGCCATAGCAACCTCAATCTTTTCGAATTGCGAACAACAGTTACAGAGCAACTCACGGGCCGAACGCGATCCATGGATTCCATTGCACTTTTGCCGCGGAGCAAACAAAATCCGCGATAAGCGGCGCCGTCCATCAAGTGTCAGGTGACCAAATGCGGTCAATCGCTTTACCGGATGCCGAGCGTTTTTGACATAGTTTTGACGTTTTTTCCACTACCTTTGGAGGTGACTACCGGTTCGCGAAAACGGAAAACAAATGATTGAAATTACCACTGAATATTCGAATAACACATCAACTTTTGCCGACGAGACCACCACGCGCACGAGAGCGACTCAGACGAGCCCGGCCGACCACACATTATCACCCGAACTGCTCGGACGGATGAACGCATACTGGCGTGCCGCGAACTATCTTTCAGTTGGCCAGATTTATCTCTACGACAATCCTCTCCTTCGCGAACCGCTCAAGCTGTCACACGTCAAGCCGCTCGTGGTTGGCCACTGGGGCACGACCCCCGGACAGAATTTCATCTACGTGCACTTGAACCGGGTTATTAAGAAGTACGACTTGGACATGTTCTACATTGCTGGACCCGGCCACGGCGGTCCGGCCTTGGTGGGCAACGTTTACCTGGAAGGTACTTACAGTGAAATTTACCCCAATATTAGCCAGGACGAAGCCGGACTGAAAAAACTGTTCACGCAGTTCTCGTTTCCGGGTGGAATTTCTAGTCATGTTGCGCCCACAACGCCGGGCTCGATTCACGAAGGTGGGGAATTGGGTTACTCGCTGAGCCATGCCTTCGGCGCGGCGTTTGACAATCCGGGCCTCATTGTCGCGTGCATTGTTGGGGATGGTGAAGCGGAAACAGGCCCGTTGGCCACTGCCTGGCAATCGAACAAGCTGCTCAACCCAATTACCGACGGAGCGGTGCTGCCGATTCTGCACCTCAACGGGTTCAAAATCAGTAACCCGACTGTCTTGGCTCGAATTGAGCATGATGAATTGGAACAATTTTTTCGTGGCTGCGGCTGGACACCTTATTTTGTCGAGGGCGACGATCCGGAAAAGATGCACGCGCTCATGGCGGCGACTTTGGAAAAAGCCATTGAGGATATCCGGCGAATCCAAGAGACCGCGCGCAATAAGAGGGACAACAGCCGCCCGCGCTGGCCGATGATCGTCCTCCGTTCGCCCAAAGGCTGGACGGGTCCGAAGGTTGTCGACGGCCTGCAAATTGAAGGCACCTTCCGCTCGCACCAAGTGCCGCTACTGGTAGATGCGGAACATCCCGATCACGTCAAACTGCTTGAAAACTGGATGAAGAGCTACAAGGCC
>PMSX01000165.1 GCA_003167495.1 Bryobacterales bacterium
GCCAGCATCTACGCCATCGGCTACCGCGAACTCGGTTACATGGTCGAAGACGAACCCAACCCCGCTAATCGCGACGCTCTTCTCATGGGCTACATCTTCCAAACCTACCGCCGCGATTTCAGCAATCTCGCCTTGCAGGAACGCCGTCTCCGCAATCAGCATCAATTCGATTCCGAAAAACTCCAAGCCATGCAGCAAGCCCGCATCGAAAAGGAGAGAGCCGCCGCCCAGAAGCGCCAGGCCGACATGCAGCGCGCCCTCGAAATCGCTAACAACGCCAAACAGCAAAACCTCGCCTTCGATCCCGCCGAATTTGGGTTCGAATTTTCAGTTGCCGAAATCAACCACTATCGCAGCAAAATCGACACCCACCGCAAGCTCACCGGCCAGCTTCCCAACGTCGACAAAGTCCTCGCCGCCTTCCAAAAGGAGCAAAAGGCCGCCTAAGAATACCTCGAATCACCGTTCTCGCCAACCCACCCAAACCCGAGGTGTGTAGCGCAACGTCTTCCGCCTTTCGAATTTCCTCCAATCTCTCCATTAACCCGCCCTCTCTTCACACGAAAACCGCTAGCCGAGCCGCGACTGCGAAGAAGCGGCAATGTATTTTCGGAGCCCGCGAGTTTCTCCCCCGCAAACCATCCCGCGCGGGACTGTCAGAATTTTGCGGCTTGTGCCATCATCACATCGAGGGCCCGCGTCGACTGACCCGAAAGAATTCCCCACCGAGTAACCGCGAGCGCCGTACCCGCCACGTCGTAGTTTCTCCGCAACCTGCGGCACGCAGGTCTCTTTTAACTTGATCGCCCATTCTTAAGAGTCGCGGTTGGTCCGCTTCCGTATTCGAGCCAACCCGTGACTGTAACCCATAGACTGGCTCCGATTACGTCATTAGGCTGCTCGGATGCCCGCCAATCTGGCAGAAAGCAAGCATCGATGTGTCAGGCTACTGAGAAAGGAACCCTTCGCGGCGGACAACCGCTCATGGCCGCCTCTGAAAACTTGGATCGCGCTTCCGGCCTCGACAGATGTGCGCAGGAACCGGTTCACATCATTGGCCAGATCCAACCGCATGGAATGCTGTTTGCGATCTCCGAGCCGGATCTCATCGTCCGCCAGGTTAGCGCCAACGTCTCCGCTTTGCTCGGAATGGCGCCGGAAACAATATTGGATCGCAGTTTCGAAGCCGTCCTGGGAGCGCAGCTGAAATCCCACTCGTTCACGTAAGCGCCACGCCGGTTGATGGAAACTTCTGGCAATTTTCAGTAAAGGACAACGGCGTCGGCATTCCCGAAAAAAACTACCGGGAGATCTTCGAGCCATTTCACCGTCTCCGTTCCGAGGCTAAATACGATGGCACGGGCCTGGGTCTCGCCACCTGTAAGCGAATTGTGGAGCGTCACGGGGGCATCATTTCCTGCCAGTCAAACGAAGGCGATGGCACCACCTTTTTGTTCCACGCTTCACGCAGCATGACCGGGATACGAATGGCTTTTGCGTACAACTTGGAAGCCCTTACTGAGCCGTGACTGTGAAGGAGCGGCAACGATACTCCAATTTACGCAATTAAGCACTAGTTTGGCGAGGAAGACGCTTTCGACAGCCGTCGAAACATTTCGAGTTCTTCTTTCGCCTTCGCTTCATCTCCCGAAAGGCGGTAGGCCTCTGAAAGCCGGTAGTGCGCTTCTCCCAGGTCTGGATCGGCCTCTATCGCGTTTTGATAATCACGAATGGCTTCGGCATATTTTTCCTGATGAGCCGCAATGATGCCTAGCTGTAGGTGAGCGGGAGCCAGGTGTGGATCGAGTTTTACGGCTCTTTCAAACAGCCCGCGCCCCTTGGCATCGTCGAGAGTTGCTCCATAGTAATAATTGGCAAGAGCATCATTTGGCTGTAATTTTGCGAAGCGAGCCATTCGCTCTTTATAGCCGCTCGATTCGGTAATCTGCCGAGCCTGCACCTTCCCCAGAAAAAGGTAAGGCTTGGGATCGTCAGGAGACAGGTCGGTCGCCTTATAAAACCATTGCGCCGCCTCGTCATAGGAAGCTTCCGCATAACAGGCGCTAGCGAGTCCCAGCAACATTCGGACAGAGTCCGGGAAAAGAGCCACCCCCTTTGCAAAAATCTCGGCAGCAGCTTGTGCCCTGCGATGATTCAGCTGTTCGGTTCCTTGATTGAAGAGATTGGTTTCCCTTGAATCTCCAGAGCCTGTCAGAGCTGCCGTCTCTCTTGCCAGTGTTTCGGCAGAACGGAAGACAGCGCCTGATCCGTGTCCTCCTTGGTAGGTGTAATCGTTAACACCAGCCGCGGTAAACTTCGGTTCGTCAAAGAATGCCGGCTGCACAATTAAATCTACTGTCGTAGTCTTATGCGCCTCAACTCTAAGAGGTGATTCTCCTTCGGCATGAACCGTGTAGACGCCGCTTGGTACAGAGAATCTATACACTCCCGAAGAATCCGTCTGGGCGGCCAGTTCCTTCTTGTCCGCCGATTGGAGATAAACTTTGACCGAAGGAAGAGGATGACGCTGGCCGTCGTAGACCGTCCCTGTTACCACGCACAGAGCCGCTAACGCCGTTTGCCACCCGTTCATAGTCTGCCCAGCCGCTCGATCACCAAGTCAAAATAACGATCTGCATTTATGTCGCGCAGGAATTGTACATTCGCTGGCTTTCCCGTTACTCCCCACCAATCCACCACAGTCATTCCAAGCGTAAGCGGGCTCGCGCACTCGACAGCCACGTGAACCTTGCGCCCTGAGAAGATTTCCGGGGCTAATAAATAGGCAACCACCGCAGCGTCGTGTAACGGCCCGCCTTCCCATCCATATTTCTGCTCATCGAAAATCTTATTGAACTTCAACAGATGATAGAACGCCTCCGCCACCGGCGTTCCAAACGCTCTCAGTTTTTCGAGTCGTGCCTTGGTTGTGAGCGCCTGATGCGTGCAATCCAAGGGAATCATCGTGATGGGTGCTCCGCACTCCAGCACCCGCGCCGCGGCTTCCGGATCGACAAATATATTGAACTCCGCCGCCGGCGTGATATTGCCTCCTTCCGAAAAAGCCCCGCCCATCAGAACAATCTCCTTCAAGTGAGTCGCAAGTCTCGGCTCTTTGGCCAAAGCAAGCGCAATATTCGTGAGCGGCGCAAGGCAGCATAGTGTCACTTCGCCGCGCTTGCGCTGCATCACAAGATCCACAATTGCATCGGGAGCAAACCCTTGCGCCAGACCCATTGTCGGCTCGGGCAGTTCGTAGCCGTCAAACCCAGTGCGTCCGTGAACGTGCTCGGCCGTGACCAACGTACGGACCAACGGAGCCGTAGAGCCCGCATACACTGGCGTCGCCATCCGCTTCGCCAGTTCGAGAGCCTTGCGCGCATTTTTCGCTGTGAGCGAAACCGGCACGTTGCCCGCCACCGTAGTTACCGCCAAAACATTCAACTCTCCAGGCGATGCCAGCGCCACAAGAATTGCGACCGCATCATCCGGTGAAGGGTCGCAATCGATAATGATCCGTCTCAATGTAATTGCTCCAGTGCTTGCCGCGCAGCAACGTGATTTGGATGCTGTGTGAGAAGAGCTTGCAAAACGGCCCGAGCCTTCTCTAAGTTCCCCTCGATCGCATAGACTCTGGCCAGATTCAGATAAGCCTGATCGAACGCCGGCGCAACGCGGATGCACTGTTCAAACTGGGCCACCGCTTCGTCGCGGCGACGCGTTCTGAGATATAGGATTCCAAGATTGTTCAAAGCCTCCGGATAAACAGGCCGCGCTTCAAGCGCTTTCTGCAGATGCTCATACGCGCCCGCAGTGTCATTGTCTTGCGCCAGCACCATCCCAAGACTGTAGTTGGCTTCGGCATCATCGGCCTTCATTGCCAATGCGCGGCCGAGCGTTGCCCGGGCCTCGTCCCAGCGCTTTTGTTGCCGGTACGCATTGCCCAAATTCTCAAGCGCGATGAAGTGATCGTGATCCAATTGAAGCGCTTGCTCAAAATATTCAACCGCCTTCGCAGTGTCGCCCTCGCGTGTGGCCAGAATGCCGAGGTTGTTCCAGGCATTGGGCATGGTTTCCGGATAGCCCGCTTTCAATTTCACCGCCGCTTCAAAGCAGTGGCGCGCCTCACTGTTCTTCTCCTGTTTCAGATAAACGCTCCCCATCCCATACAGCGCCTCAGCGCTCTGCGGAGCCGACTGAAAAAAATCTGCTGCTGCGTCTAGATACCCGCGCTGGAAGAAAATTGAACCGAGCGAAAGGTAGTTCCTCCCAAATTCAAAAGTGTCAGTGACACCCGGGAACGGGAGAGCCCTTGCGATGCGGACAGCGTCCGTGCGTGGGATGTTTTTCAAATCATGCTGCACGCGTTCATCGTTCACCGGCCCTCGATAAATCTTTACGATTTGCCCGTGGTCGTCAATCAGGAACGAAGTGGGTAACGGCAGATCGTGGTGGCGGTCGAAGAGACTTCGAAAAAGGAGATTGTAGATGGCGACCTCATCCTCCGAAATCGATTGTTCATCCGAAAGAGTAAGTAGCCCCGGTTTAGCTTTGGTCGGTGCGGCAACTGGCGCTAGAAGCCAAGTTTCGAAAGACTCAGGGAAGGTTTCGCCGGCGACCGGCTCAGACAATCGTTGCCGTACCGGTGCTCTGAAGGGCTCAATGCGAGCCGGCGCCGAACCTTCCGTCACCCAAACGCGATGATTCGCCGCGAGACCGTTTAGCTGTTGTGTGAAACCGCTCGGCCAGCGAATCGTCGCGTCTACATTCCCCTTCGCCTCGCCCAATCCAAAAAAAAGCTCCTTACTGTGCTGAGAAAGAAACCCGGATCCCACTTGCAGCGTTCTGCTTTGACTGCCGACTGTGACCACCGCCCCGATCGCATCGCGATTGCTCTTCGTTCCCGTCAGTCGAAATACAATGGCCGGTGGCAGGTCCGAGATTGTGTTCTTCATAAGCCTGATTTGCGGAGCGTTACGGTTCTTAAGAAGGAGTTCTTGACGGCCATCGCCATCGAAATCGGCCAACGCAAACGCCCGGCTGTCCTCCAGAAAGTCTAATCCCAAAGCACCTGAAATATCCGAAAACGTGCCGTCGCGATTGTTCGCATACAACACGTTTCGCTCGAAGCCGCTCCAGGTGTAGCCGTCACGAATCCATTCATTGATGGCCTTCCATCCTTGCTCGTAGTCTGCGGCAGGTTTTGCTTCATTCGGAGACTTCGCAACCACCTGGCGCCAGAAATAACTGTTCAGTTCTTTTCGGATCGTGCCGGAGATCATGCCATTCGCGATATAGATGTCCGAAAAGCCGTCGTGGTCGAAGTCCCACGCGTCGGATGACCATGCCCACCGGCCCATGCCCGTCTGTGATTCCGCAGTCACATCTTGAAAAACAGAATTGCTACCGTTGCGGAATAGCGAATTGCCCATCGCGTGCTTTTGGTACAGTGCTTGGATCTGTGCGGGAGCATTTGTCTGAAAGGCTTTATCGCGGGTCAGGCGTTCGCCGGCCGCAGTCCACATATTCGCGACATAGAGGTCTTCCGCTCCGTCATTGTTGTAATCCAACCAGCAAACGCTCATGCCTGCGCCAATATCTTCAACGCCTGCCTCTCGCGCCACGTCGCTAAACGTACCGTCTCCGTTGTTCCGGTACAGATTCTTGCGGCCAAAATCGTTCACTACATAGAGATCCGAATCATTCCACCCGCAGCAAAAGCTATAACGAGTGTTGTTCTTGTCGAGCCCGCATTGCGTGGTCACGTCGTGAAACGTGCCGTCGCCATTGTTGCGCATCATAAAATTCGGCGGTCCGTTCTCGGCGGCAAAGTAAGGCGTCGGATAGTTGTATTGATCGGTGCCCCGATAGTAGCTGTAGAGACAGAAATAGATATCGAGAAGGCCGTCGCGGTTGTAGTCCGCGGCTGCGGCGCCGGTGAACGTGCCTTGTGGAGAGTTCGCGAACTGAAACGCTCCCGGCTTGAGACGGAATTTGCCATTTCCTCCATTCAAGAACAGCAACGGGCCGTTCGCCCTCACCACCACCAGATCCTGCCGGCCGTCATTGTCAAAATCCGCGATGAGTGCGCAGGCCGTATTGTCCAGAAGGCCCAAACCTGATGACTCAGTAATGTCTTCAAATGTCCCGTCACCCCGGTTGCGATAAAGTCTGTTGGGCAGACCGGCTGGTTGGCACACGTAGATGTCATCTAGGCCGTCTCCATCAATGTCTCCCACCGACACTCCGTTGTGTCCATAGATATCGATCCCGCTGGCGCCATCTAATACAGTTCGCCAGTAGTCAGCCCCATGCAAAAGTTGAGCAGTGTAGGAGGGGTTCGCACCGAAGGCAGCATTAGTTATGTCAGTAAAACATGGCTCCAGCGAACGGCTGCGCACTTCATCGTGAGCTTGCCAGCGGACCATGCGATAGGTCTCCTCCCAATCGACTGACCACTCACCAATGCGCTGTTCGCGATGAAACGCTGAACCTGTGCCGACTAATTCATAGCGGACGCGAGTGGCGAAGCCGTTGGGAGTTGCATTGATTCGAGTGATTTGGAATTCCGCCGTCAGCACTTTCGAGAAACTGCCCAAAGCGGTCCGCATCTCCGCGAGAAAAGTGTCGGGCGCGAGTGTAGGTTGAAACGCAAATCGAATCCGTCGCACGGAGAGCGCTTTAGAGGGCGGCCGCAGCGGCTGAGCGTCTATTGGTTTCCACGAAGTGCCCGCGAAGTGTGCGCTGAGAGGAATATCTGTATTCAGCGGAGACTGAATAAGGCCCCGGCTCCACGCCTCCAGAATCGCGGCCATCCGGTCGTGATGCTGTTCGTTAATAAAGTCATCGTGCCCGGGCTCGATTTGGACAAGCGCAGCGTCAAGAGGTGTTTGCTCCCGATAATGCGGGTGCAAATGAAAGTCAGGATGAGAATCCGGGCGAAGGCGCCGGGGAAGTAGAAGCGCCGCAGCCATCTGGCCGCACCGGATTAAGAAATTCCGCCTTTCGTAAATCTTCACATCTCTGTAAACCCAACTTTAACATCCGAAAATTTTGAATCTTTGCTTACGGCAGATTCGTATCCTGTCTTAACAGATGCTGACAATACTGGCTATGCTCCTCTGGAGCACTTCGGCGGACGAGATCATGAAACGCGTGGCCGAAAATCAGGATCGTGCGCAAAACGAAAGACTGAACTACCTTTACGATCAACACGTTAAGGTGGATGTACACTACTCAAACGGCAAGTTGGGGGCGGAGGAAGTTGCCGATTACGTTGTTACGCCCGCAGTCAAGGGAGTGGAGCGGAAGGAGACAGCGTTTCAAGGACGCTATCTGAAGAAAGGGAGTTATAACGAGGTCACCAGCCAGCCGAAGGAGGAAAGCGGCATCAATCCTTCGCTAGCCGGCAGTTTTCGCGATTCGTGTTTCGACAAGGATTCAAAGGACGGCTTGGACAAAGAATTTTTCCCGCTCACGACTGAGGAGCAAAAGGACTTGCGCTTTGAGTTAGCCGGAGAGCAGGAGGTTGACGGACGTCAGGCATATCGAGTGCGGTTCGGCCCGAAGCATGCCCACGATTACACATGGGCAGGTGAGGCGCTCATCGACGAAGAAGAGTTTCAGCCGGTGCGCGTATACACGCGGTTGTCGCGCAAACTCCCCTTAGCAGTCCGTACCCTACTCGGGACGGATGTGCCGGGCCTCGGCTTCAACGTCCGCTATCGGCGGCTCGACAAAGACATTTGGTTTCCTGACAGCTTTGGGACTGAGTTTCGACTGAAGGCTGTGTTCTTTATTGACCGAACGATTACGGTCTCCTTAGAGAACAAAAATTTCAAACACACATCCGCCGAAAGCCAAATCCATTATGAGGCTGCAGACACGCCACCCTAAGACTTGAGCGCTTTGGTAGCCTCGTCGAAATAGACCGTCGATTTGCGGAAATACGATTCATTCGCCATATGGCAGGCAATCGCGGCGTGATTGCCAAAGACCGCATCTTCCGTCACCGGATTGCGTGATTTGACGGCCTGGAAAAAATTCCAAAGATGTGGACGCACGTCATCCCAATCGTTACCATGGAACACTACATCGTCAGTGATAGGTTCTTTGCCTGGAGGCACCTCGTGTTCGGCATACCATTTGCTGACATATTCCTCGCGCAATTTTGCCGGAAACCCGCCGGAGTAATAACTGGGGCTGGTGTCAACGCCGCGCTGATGTGAAAGACGAATCTCCGACCCGCTGCTTTCCATAACGCCATTCGGGCCCAGAAAACGCGCGACCTCCGGCGTCTCAGAGCCAAGATCGAGCCGTACATAGACAGGAATGCCGTGATAATCAAACAGCACGCACAGCGTGTCGGGCATATTGCGCCCGTCCTTCCAGCGGAAAATTCCGCCAAGCGAGGTAGCGGAACGCGGCGCTTCATTCCAGCCGAGCGTCTTCTGCATACCGCTGAGGAGATGTACCATCAAATCGCCCGCAACGCCGGTACCATACTCTTTCCAACAACGCCAGCGCGCGAAACGGATGGGATCAAACGGAATCTTGGGCGCGTCGTTCAGCCAGGTATCCCAGTCGAGATTCTGCGGAGATAAGTCGGGAGGCGGCGGATATTGCCAAGCGCCGTTGGGGTCATTTCGCCCCATGCTCAGCTCAACTAATTCCACATCGCCGATGGCGCCGCCTTTGTATAAATCGAGGGCCTTGGCGCAGAGTGCGGAACTGACACGTTGCGAGCCGATTTGCACAATGCGGCTGTTGCGTTTGGCGGCGTCCACCATTTCGAAACCCTGGGGAATGGCGTGCGACATCGGTTTTTCGCAATAGATATCCTTGCCGGCGTTACAGGCATCAACAACAACGCGCATGTGCCAATGATCAGGCACGGCAGCCACAATGCAATCAATATCTTTGCGATTCAGCAAATCATGATAATTTCTACTCGCGGGAAGCTTTGGATTTCCGGTAATCTCGCGGGCAAGAGTGTGACGGCCATCGTAAAGATCGGCGGCTCCCACACACTCGATTCCGGGCAACCCGATCGCGTTAGGCAGAAGACCCGAGCCTTGCATGCCGATGCCGATCATGCCGAACCGAACGCGGTCACTTGGGGAAACCTGAGTCTGGGCAGGGAGCGCATTTTCCAAAAGAAAAACATTGCCGGCTGCGAAGGCGCTGCCCTGCAGAAAGCGGCGGCGCGGAAAAGACTTGCTACTCTTCATGGCGAAATTGTATCGCTGTCACGCGCGCGGTTCGGTCGTAGGTGCGTGCGAAGCGCCGAAGCTTACGACGCGGCGCGGTTGCAAGTCGGTGATGGGGCGGGCGCGCAGAGCACGCTCATTCAAGATCAGTTCACTCGCTTGGACGACGCGGTTGGCATGGAACCAGCGCTGAAACGGGTAATCGTGTAGCACGTTGCAGATGGCAGTGAGACTCATGCCTTGATGGTGGGCCATGAAGCAGCGCACAAGTTCGTACTTAGGTTTTCTAAACGCGCTACGCCCCGATCCGGTATAGTCCGCGGCTTCGTAGAAACCATATTGGGCGAGCCAACCTTTAGCTGACATTGTGGCCAGATTCTGAACGGCTCCGGCCGGATCAACCATCAGCGCCAGACAGCTTGAATAAGGCGACACGACTAGAAATCCGGCACGCGCCACGTTCAGCGCCATGCCGGGCACTCCGAACGCGGCATATTGATAGTTGCCCTGTTCGTCGGTTTGAGCGTGCGCGGATTCGGAGATGCCCCAAGGAATGCGCCGGCGGCGTCCATAGGTCTCCTGTGCACGGACGGCTGCATTGAGAGAGCGTGCGATGAGCGTGTCCGGATGCGAACGCATCCAGATGAGCGGCATCAGGTATTCGAACATTGTCCCGGTCCAGGAGATCATGACGGATTCGTTTTCACAGATAGTGTGCTGACGCCCCAAACGGAACCAGCCGTCTTGTTCGGCCTCGTCCTTGGCGACAGCTATGAAGGCGGCGATGCGCGCTTCGGAGGCGAGCAAATCATAGCAGGAACCGGCGAGCTGCTGAGTGTCGGCATTGTAGCCGATGGACAGAAGCCTTCGCCGCTGATCGACGAGTAGGCTGAAATCCATTTCCTGCGAGAGTTGATCGCAGTCGGCGGCGATGCGCCTCAGGCTGGAAGCGAGGTTTTCCAGTTGTGAACGGGCATCCAATACGGACGCGGAGAGTTTGCGGGCGAGATCGGATGAACTGCCGGAGCTATCAATCTGCAGCTTGAGATCCGTATAGAATGCGGCGGCGGAAGCGGGGGTGGGGATGGTTTTGGGAAACGTGTCGTCTGAGAAGAGTGACTTGAATTCGGGGGCATACCAAGGCAGCAGGCTGAGTACTGTGTCGCGAAGAACTGTCAAGCGCTCAGAGAACTCAGGCGTACCTGAAGGGTCTGTCTGAGACATTAGGACCGGCAGCCATTCGGTGGGTTCCGTGAGACGGAATATTTTCCGCCAAAAGTCACCTGACTTCGCGGCGCCGGCGTAATCCTTGAGACCTTCGAGCGCGCTGGGCAAGATCACCGGGCGGTCAAGCAATTCCAGGCAGCCTTGGCGCAAACTCCAGAGCGATGCGATGAGGTTGCCGCTGTCGACGCTCGAGATCATTCGCGGGGCCAGCGGTTCAAGCGTAATAGTGTCATACCAATTGACTAGGTGGCCGTGAAAACGACGGAGCTTCTTCGTGCTCGCGATAGTGTTTTCTGTCACTTTCACGAACTCGGGGAGCGACAGATAGCCGAATTCGAGCGCGGCTTGCCGGGCATTAAGAAGGAAGCCCAGATTTGTAGGCGAGATTCGTTCAGCCACGCGATAGGGCTCTTCTTGGACGTTGTCGGGAACGAGCCAGTGATTGGCGGCCGTGCTGAAAGTGGCAAAGTACTTCCAGGTGCGGAGAGCAGTTTCACGCAATAAAGCGTGCTCTTTCTTCGACAGATCGATGTCCCTATTCTGGGGCGATCTATTCAGCCATTTCGAAAGTATTTTGCTACCGCACCAAGCAATGAGAAATGGCGCAGCGTAGGGGGCGGATTCAGGCCGGAGCAGCAAACCGCAAGCTAGGAGGACACACAGAACCGGCAGCCAGTCGAGGTAGATATCCACTGGCGTGCGCTTGCGAAGGCCCAGTTCGGCCTCCGTCGCCGTCTCCCATTCAAGGAGGCTGCGATGAGTAATCTGAGTGCGGACAACCGTGCGGACAATGGCGTCTATGGAAACCAGCGTCTGATGTGCGAGGAAGGCGATGTTAAGCAGTATGGCCGCGTGCGAAGTAACGAAATCTTCCAATGAATCGCGAATCGATGCCCACTTCCTGGCAACAATAGCGCGGGTGAGCGCAAACAACAGGCGGAAATAGATGGGCAAAAAAAGTAGAGCGAGGGTGACAATCGTCCAAAAGCGCGCGCCGCCGGGCAAGAAAAACCAACCGGAAACAAAGAGAAGGAATATGGCCGGCTCCATCAAACTGCGGCGAAGGTTGTCGAGAATCTTCCACCGCGAAACGAGAGAGATGGGATTTTGCACGGGCCGCCGGGTTTCGTCCGGTACCTGGTTAAAGATCCAGCGCACGATTTGCCAATCGCCGCGCAGCCAGCGATGTTTACGCCGGTTGTAGGCGCTGTAATGCGATGGATAGTCGTCAATCACTTCGATGTCGGAGGCCAACCCGGCTCTAGCGTAAGCGCCTTCAATGAGATCGTGACTGAGCAGCGCATTGCGCGGGAAACGGCCTTCCAGAACCGCGCGCAAAGAGTCAATGTCGTATATGCCTTTGCCGGTGAAGATGCCTTCGCCATAAAGATCCTGATAGACGTCGGAAACAGCGCGCGAATAGATGTCGAATCCGGTTTGGCCAGAGTAGATGCGGGCCAGGCGAGACGTAGCTGACGTGTGCACGCTGATGCCGACGCGGGGTTGAAGAATGCCATAACCCTGTGTAACAATGTTGCGCTCCGGGTCGATGAGCGGCCGGTTGAGCGGATGCGCCATGGCAGCGATAAGATGCTGCGCCGAGCCGCGCGGGAGCTGAGTATCGGAATCGAGCGTAATGACGTAGCGAATCTTGTTACGCGGAAAACGCGCTAAATCCCCGGCCTTTACGGGGAACGGGTCGAAGGCGTCGCGAAGATATTGATTGAGATCAAGCAGCTTGCCACGTTTGCGTTCCCAACCCATCCAGGCTCCTTCACGTGGGTTGAAAACACGGTGGCGGTGAAAAAGATAAAATGCGCCGTAGGGCAAGGAATCGTACTTTTGGTTCAATTCGTTAATGAGCTGCACGGCCAGATCGATTCGGCGATCTGTATCGCCAACGGGTTCGGAGGTGTCCGGGAGGTCGGTGAGTAAGACGTAATAGATATTTGCGTCGCGATTGACCAAATACCGGATTTCCATGTCATCCACCAATTGGTGAATCTGTTTCTCATTGATCAGCAGCGCGGGGATGGCGACGACAGTGGCGCTAGACGGCTCGACGCCTTTGGAGAAATCGAGTTTAGGGAGCGGGTGCGGATTGAGGACCGTAGTGACCAGGTAATTCACCAATTCAACGGCCGCCTGAGTGGCAGGCAGAAGAAGAATGAATGCGCTTGCGATCAACGCCAGGCCATTGTGATGAGCCACCAGGCTCATCAATATCGCAACAACCGTGATCAGCGTAACGAACTCAATGCCGATGATATAGACTTCGTCGGGATAATTGCGAAAGAGGCGCGGCAAGAACGAAGCGAGCGACGGCCGGTAACCGACACGCCGCAGGAATTCTTGAGAGCCTGTTTTGTCAATCAAAAAGTAACCCACATGGCGCAGACGGCCATACAAAGCGTCGGGGCTGGCAGTATCGGTGGTTGCGTTTTGCGCGAACTCGACGGCTAAGCGAGCGACTTCAATTTCTCCGACATCTGAATGACGGGCTATGGTGGCAACGCGGTCGCGATAGGCGGCGCGGCTGATTGGCTCCATCCGTGAATAAACGCCTGACGGATCAAGACAAAGAGTCCGATGAACGATTGAAAGATTTTCGAGAGTGTCGCGCCAAGTCTCTTCGCCAATGAAGCGCAGAGCGGAAATCGCCGGGCCGACTTCGAAAATGGGGGCGTCTTTTCCGCTTTGACGAAACGCGTCGAGCGCCTGCTGGCCGCGCTGCGCAAGGAGTTCCAGTAGGCCCAGTTTTAGGCACATCAGGACATTGTCAATTTCAGACAGGCGGAGTGGATCGACCTCCTGGACGGCTTCGAGGTAAACAGCTGCTTTGGCTTGTGTAAGGCGGCATTTTGTAGCCGCCAGCAACCCGCGAGCCAGTACGAGACACCGCGGAATCGCATCTTCGGTTTCTGTTCGCGCTGCGGGCAGACGGGCGAGTCCGCGCAGTGAATCGCTCAAATCCCGCAATTCTGCATGCACCAAGCGGAGATTGTCGTATAGCCAGCGCAAGTCCTCCGATGGTTCGCCGCTGCGGAGGTCATACAGTTCGCGCTCGAGAGCTCTGAGCCGCCGCAGATTCCTGCGATAGATCTCGCGGGCGCGGCCGGATGTGCTGCGGCCACTGAGCCAGGCGCAAGATCTCGCGGTCTGTCGAGCGTGCTCGGCCAGTGCATCGCGCTCCAGCGCCGCTGAGTCGAGTTTGGGAGCAGGTTCCGGCATGGTTAGTGGCTCAGCGATAACTTGCCGCCTGTAGTTCAAACATGCCGGCGTATGTTCCGCCGCGCGCCATCAACTGACTATGACTGCCTTGTTCGCTAATGCGGCCATCCTCTAAAACGATAATCCGTTCGGCCATGCGCACCGTTGAGAAGCGATGCGAGATAAACAGAGCCAACTTGCCGGTGGTGAGTTCGTTGAAGCGTTGGAAGACTTCGAATTCGGCACGCGCGTCGAGCGCCGCCGTGGGCTCATCCAAAATCAAGACTTGGGCATCGCGAAGATAGGCGCGGGCCAAGGCCAGCTTCTGCCACTCGCCGCCGGAAAGATCGACGCCTCCGTCGAAGCGCCGCCCAAGCATCTGTTCGTAACGGCCAGCCAGGCGCTCTATCACGCCATCGGCCAAACTCTTTTCGGCGGCCGCTTGAATGCGTTGATCGTCATTGAGATAGTCAATACGGCCGACTGCTATGTTTTCGCGAGCTGTCATTTCATAACGCATGAAATCCTGAAAAATGACGCCGGTTTGGCTGCAAAGATCGTCTATCTGATATTCGCGCAGATCGACGCCGTCCAGCAGAATTCGCCCGCCCGTAGGATCATAGAGCCGCGTGATGAGCTTGACGATGGTAGTCTTGCCTTGGCCGTTTTGCCCAATGAGGGCGATGCGTTCGCCGGGTTCGACGCGGAGATTGAGTTGTTTCAGCACCTGCCGGTCTGTGCCCGGATAGGTAAAACACACGTTCTGAAACTCAAAGCCTTGTTTAATGGGTCGCGGCGCCGGCAAGGCGTTGGGCTTTGATGCCACGGAAGGTTTCATCTCGAAAAACGCGAGAAGATCGGTCAGAAACAAAGCCTGATCCGCAATACTTGAAAGCGTCGAGAAAATCTGTGAGATGTTGCTGGAGGCGCTCATGATAGCTTGCGTCAGAAAAGTGAGTGTACCGATGCTGAAGACGCCGCTTACTGTTTTGAAAATAACCCAGATATAAGCGCCGTAATAGCCGCCGGTGCTCAGTATCGAAAACAGAGACGCCGCAATCAGCCGCTTGCGATTGAGTGCGAGATTTTCGTCAAGAATACCGTTCCAAATGGTAGTGAACCGGCGCGTGAAGAACTCACTCAAGTTGAAGAGCTTCAACTCTTTGGCTGCTTCTTTGCTGCCGCCGAGCTGGCGCAGATAATCGAGTTGACGGCGCGCCGGCGTCTGCCGGAAATTCTTCGCATAGCTCAGAAACGCGAAATGACTTTCTCCCAAAAAAGCCGGCAGCAGACAACCAATCAAAATGAGCAGTAACCAAGGAGAGAAATAGAGAATCGCCAGAGAGAGAGTAGCCGTCGTAATCACCTGCTGGAAGAGCCGGCCGACGGATTGAATCATGCCAAGCCGGTCCGTCGCCTGAACGCGCGCGCGCTCCAGACGGTCGTAGAAAATCGGGTCCTCGTAGGATTGCAGATCCAGGTGCGAGGCGTGCTGCATCACTTCGATGCTCACGTGGCGCGTGTAACGGTCGGCTAGCACCGAGTCGTAATAATCAACCACCCGGCCGAGAATACCGCCGAGGACAGCCAGCGAAAATTCGGCTGCGGCGAGCCACCAGAGTTTGGGCGATAGGGTGGCTTTGTGATAAACGATGCCGGTGATCTGGTCAATAATCAGCTTCGTCACCCAACCCGTGCTGACTGGTATAAGCGAAACGGCAGCGCGAAACACCAAGCCGAGAACAACAACGGAAGGCCCGGAGTCCCAGACAATGCGCAGAACCGGGGGAACGTTTTTAAGGGCCTGAAGACGATCCTTCCAGGCGCTCAGGAACGATTGCTGTTGTTCTGCTGTCACACTATTTATTAGGAAAGAAGCCGGCGACTTGGGCGCACGCTCAATCACAGAACGGACTTGCTGTAACGCCTCGAAACATAGACGCAATCAGAACCTGGGCGTTTCCAGCCAGATGCGTTCCCCAAAGAACTCCGAACCCTAGTGTATCGTACGGATATTGTACGGAGCGATTAGGGCGGGCGCCCTCCTAAGGATTCGGCGCGGCCTCGCTGGTCTTTCTCCGCCTGAACTCTTCGAACATCGCATTGGCCTCGGTTTCCCTGTGTAGTTTGCGATAAAGCATGGCTAGTGAATAGCAGCTGTCGGCTGATTTGGCATCGCCCGCCACAGCCGCCTGATACTCCGGGATTGCTTCGCTGGCGCGCTCTTCCTTTTCCAGAGTGCGGGCTAAGTAATAGTGTGTGCGCGCTAATTTCGCGTCGTAACGGAGCGATTCCCGAAGTGCTTCTTCCGCTTTTGCAGGCTCACCCATTCTCAGCAACAGGTATCCGAGATTATGCGGCGGCCAAGGGGAAGGCGCGGTTTGCAGCCGATTCAAGCTGACTGCTTTTTCGAACTGTTCGCGCGCCAGTTCCATCTGCCCTTGCATGTCCCACGCCAATCCCAAACTGTCCCAACCACGCGCCGCTTTAGGATCTAGCTTGACCGCTCTTTCCAGATTTTCCACCGCCTCGCTATAGCGCCGTTGATCGTAATCCAAACGTCCCAGCCAGTACCAATAAATCGCAGTGTTGGCATGCTCGCGGGCCAAGTTCGACAAAACACCGCGTGCCTCCCCCTCATCTCCCAATCTCACTAATGCCATCGCGAATGTGAAACGGTCACCTTCTTTTGCCGGGCGGATCTTCTCCGATTCGCGAAAGTCGGCGGCGGCTTGCGCCATTTTACCCTCCAGAAACGCAACAGCGCCGCTCAGTGCCAGGAGTTCCGCGCGCTGGTCGCCATTGGCCGGCTTCACGGCGGTCAGTCGTTCTTCCACTCGAGAAAAGCTTTTGGCTCGGAGTTCCGCCTCGGCTGCATCGCCCAGCGTTTGCTTCACGCGCTGATAGATGTCCAACGTTTGCGCGTGCAAGAGCAGGCTCACGAGTAACAACCCTGAGATAGGGCGCAACAAATCCATGGCCTAGGGCCTCATCTCAAGGGTTCGCAACATCAACTCGGCGCGCCTTGACCGCTCCTCGTCGAGCTTTTTGAGGAACTCCTCCTGCGCCGCTGCCCGCAAATCATGCGTCCTCTTATACAGAATCAGCAGTTGCTCGTTGGCCTGAAAGTCTTCTGGCGCCAACTGCAAGGCGCGCTCTAATTCGGCGTGCGCTTCTTCCGTGTTGCCATTCAGCAGAGCGATTCTCGCCAGCTCCGTATGCGGTTCGGCAAACTTTGGCTGCAACGCTAACGCTTCACGCAGCCTGCGCGTGGCCTCATCCAGTTCCCCCTCCAGGCGAGCGATCCTGCCTAGATAATATTCCGCTGCCGGGGCGATGTCGTTGCTGCTCCGCGCCGTACGCATCTCCTGTTTGGCGCCGGCATAATCGCCCGAGGCGAAAAGCGCGAGCCCCAGCGCGTAATGTCCTCTTGCGTCGGCCGTGCGAGCCTTCACGAATTTGGCAAAGTAACTGGCCGCCGTGGCTGCGTCGCGTGTTTGCAAAATCACCGATCCCATGGCGTAGTTGTAACTGGGGTTGTCCGGCTCTATGGCCAAGGCTTTCTCCAGTGACTGCTTTGCCTCAATCGGTAGATTCAACTCGCCGGCAATCAAGCCAAACAGAAAATGGATGCGCGCCATGTTCGGCGCCAGGTCGCGTGCATGCGCCAGATAGCCGAGCGCTCCTTCATGATCTTTGCTTTCTTCGGCCAAACGCGCCAGTTCTAATAAGTGGGAGGTGTTGGTCGGGTCCAATTGCGCGACTCGCTCGAGCGTCTTGCGCGCATCCGCGGGGCGTTGTAGATGCTCGTACGCCAAGGCAAGCCGCTGAAGACTGACCATGCCCGCAGCCCCCCGTTTGTCCAGCCCCTCCACCAGTGCCGCTAGAGCCTCGGCCGATTTTGGTGCGTCGAGCGGTCCGTGCATGCCTTCCAAATCAGCTTCCAAAAAATCGGTCTGCTTCGCTAAGTGGCGAGCCACCTCGGTCGCTTCGCTTGTTCGGCCCAAACCACTCAGATCCAAACACCGCACTTCCAGGTTGTCTGTCTTCGCCGCATCGAGATGGCGTAAAGACTCGGCGAATTTCTCCTGGGCCACGTAAAGCTCAGCTAGCGAAGAATGAGCTTCGGCGTCCCCCGGCTTGCTTCGCAACACACGTTGCCAAGCTTCTATGGAGCACTCGGTCTCATTCAGTTGCCGGCAGGCGCGGGCCAAATTCTGCCATGCCGGGGTAAGTGACGGATTAAAGCGCACGGCCTCCGCGAAGTCAGCCTTTGCTTCCGCCAACTGGTTCCGCCGGGCATGCACCACCCCTCGCAGATTCAGCAAACCGCCATCGTTAGGATGATGCACGAGCGCTTCCTGTATCAACCGTGAGGCTCCGTCCAAATCCCCCGCCGCTAGCTCTTCTTGAATGGCAGTTACTGCACGCTTCTCATCCTGCGCCGCCAAACAAAAGGCGAAGACCGCCAGAATTAGTAGGATTCTTGCCATCGCTAATAGAAATATACTTGATACTTTTCCGGGCTAGTTATAAAATTTTACCAACCGTTGAGATACCGGTTCGCTATTTAGTGCCGAAGTTGCACGCCATGCTTGGTTCAAGGAGAGATACAAATGCCTCGCAGCATTATCGTTCGAATCCCCTCGCTCTTATTTGTTTGTTCAGCCTTGGCGTTTGGGCAAAGTCAAAACGCCAGCCTGGAAGGTCAGGTAACCGATAAGTCAGGCGCCACCATTCCACAGGCCACGGTAACGATAGTCGCGCCGGAACGGTCGCTCAGTTCGTCGTTGCAAACTAACGCCGACGGTCGCTTCGCCTTCCCCAATTTGCTTCCTGGTTCGTACGATCTAACCGTTACGGCAAAAGGCTTTCGATCCTATGTGCAGCACACTATCCAGTTGCTGGCGAACCAATCGGCGCAAATTCCAGTGACCCTGGATGTCGGCGATGCCTCCACGAAAGTGGAAGTCGTGGCCGATGCCGCGCAACTCAACTATGACAACGGCGCGCAGCAGGAAGGCGTGCCGCCGCAAATTGTGAATCAGCTTCCGCTGCTTGTCGCCAGCGGCACCCTTCGTAACGCGGTTCAATTTGTCACGTTTCTGCCCGGCGTGAATACCGGTACCAGCGTGCAGGCGTTTAATGCCCGGATTAACGGCGGACTTAGGATGGGCGACGAGGCCGTTATGGATGGCGTCAGCATGCAGGAGGGCACAATGTCGCAAAGCGGCATGGTCTCCTATCTCGACCTTCCCTCAACACCCGACATGGTCAACGAAGTTCAAGTGCTCACGTCTAGCTATGAGCCGGAGTATGGCACCACCACCGGTGGCGAGATCATTGTCACGACCCGTAGCGGCACCGACCAGTTCCATGGCGCTCTCTTTGAATATTTCCGCAATAAAGATCTGAATGCGTCGCAGTTTACCAACCAGCGCGGCCCTGGTGACATACGCCCCAAAGACAATGAAAATGAATATGGCGGAGCCATCGGAGGCCCCGTCAAGCTTCCCTTTTTGCCTTTCGTATGGGGATCGAAGCATAAGACCTATTTCTTCCACGATGAAGAATACTTACGAAGTCTCGGAGGCACTGTTCGTCCCTTGGATTCCATTCCTTCGACCCAGGAACGCAGCGGCAATTTTTCCGACCTCGACGTCCCTATCTACGATCCGAAAACCGAGACGATTACCAACGGCACACTCAACCGCACCGCCTATCCGGGCAACATAATCCCCGCCTCGGAGCAAAGCCCGTTGGCGATTAAATGGATGCAATATCTTCCAGCACCTACGTCCGCCGGCCCCTATAACAATTACTTAGCGCAGCCCGTATCGGATGGCATTCTGTCGAACACGGATGAATTCCTTTACAAGATTGACCATTACTGGGGTGAAAAGGATCACATTTTTGTCACTGTCCTGCGCCAGACCACGCAACCGAATGAGCAATGCGCTTTGCCGGTGCCGCTCTGTACTTCCAGCCCGGCCAATCCGGAAGATGCTTGGGTCAGCCGCTTGAATTGGGATCATATCTTTACTCCCACATTGCTGAGTCACTTCGCTTACGGCTACCTGAATCGAAACGAAGGTTATGGTTCAGTAACGGGCCAGAATCCTAGCCAGCTGCCGGAGATCCCCAACGCCGTTGCCTATAACGCATCTCCCGCCGCCAACTTCAGCGGCAACGGGATTGGTACTTTTGTGGGCTGGGGAAACACGGAAGGTCCGGGTTACTTGAACAAGACAACTCGTCCCTCGCACATCGCCAATGAATTGATGACTTTGGTTCATGGTGCGCACACCATTAAGTTTGGCGGCGAATTCCGCCATCTTCAGCAAGTGTTCAAGAGTTCAAACAATGAATCGGGCACGTTGAATTTCACTGCCCTTTCCACGGGCCTTCCCGGTGTCGCTAGCGGCGATCCGTTCGCCAGCTTTGACATTGGCGCGGTGGACAATGGAAATCTAAATGTTCATAACGTCTCGAAATATGGAGCCGAGCAACGTGCCTATTCCCTGCACATCGGCGACACTTGGAAAACTTCACCCAAGCTAACGGTCAACTATGGCCTCCGCTGGGACAGATTTTCACCTTCGTTCGAAACCAGCAACAGACTGGCTTTCTTCAGTTTCGCCGACAACCCTGGCGCGGGTAATTTGCCCGGCAGTCTGGCCTACGCCGGCAATTCCTGGGGAGCTGCCAGCTACGGTGCCCCCTACCCTGAAAAAGTGTTCAACGGTGGTTTCGGTCCGCGTGTCGGCGCGGCTTACAAATTGGGAGACAAGACCGTTTTGCGGGTCGGTTATGGCATGTTCTACACGCAGGCGTTCTACCCTGGCTGGGGCGGAGGAATGTCGCTTGATGGGTTCAATCCCCTACTGAACTTTGGCGATTCTCAGAGCGGATACGAGCCTTCGTTCTATATGGATAAAGGTTTCCCTGCCTACAGCACGGCACCCAACATCAGCTCCACTGCCGACAACGGCACCGGCGGCCCGCAGTATCGCCCCACTTACGCGAACCACTTGTCTTATACCCAGCAGTGGAATCTCACAATCGAACGCAAGATCGGAAATAGCTCGATCGCGAAAGTGGCTTACGTGGCCAACAAAGGTACCCACCTCCCGTCTTCTCTGCAACCGCTCAACGTTCTAAACCCGACACTCTTGTCGTCTATGGGCAGCACTGTATTGAACTCCGTGTTTGCGCCCGGACAGACTACTCTGGACGGAGTCAATGTTCCTTATTCGAATTGGGTGCAGACGCTTAATGCGGCTGGAACGTGCAAACCGACTGTTGCTCAGGCCCTGGTGCAATACCCGCAGTATTGCGGTTCGCTAACCGGTGTCAATGAGAACGAAGGGACCTCCTTGTACAACTCATTTCAGGCCAGCTTTGAAAAGCAATTTTCGGGCGGGTTTTATATGGGAGCGAATTACACTTTCTCTCGTTTGATGACCGACGCTGCTTCCACCACGCAGTCCGGGTCGGCAGGCTACGGTGCTGTCGGCAGCGTGATCAATCCGTACCAGGGAAGCCGTAATTACTCTCTCTCCCCGGACGACCAACCCAACGTTTTCTCTCTCATGGCTGTGTATGATCTACCCTTCGGTAGGGGAAAACGCTTCCTCGATAAGTCAGGTTGGGTTTCGGCGTTGACAGGCGGTTGGACGCTCACTTCCACCATCAAGCTCACCTCAGGCATGCCACTTTACTTTCGCGATTCCAATGTCTGCGGCGTCCCCAACCAGTTCGACGCCCAGTGCATTCCTGGAATTATTCCTGGACAAAACGTGCTGGCTCAATCCTGGGGCAGCTTTAACGTGAACCAACCGGCGTTTAACGAATCCGCCTTTGAAGCAACGTCGCTCTTTACGAACGGTAACTACCTCGGCATCGGCCCGCGCGTTAGCAGCGTGCGCGGCACGCCTTATCGCGATACTAATATTTCGATTAAGCGCAAATTCGCCATCAAAGAACGGGTCAGGTTCGAAATAAGCGCCGAGACGTTCAACATCTTCAACAACCATTACTTCACCTGCGACGGCGAGGCTTTCGGCGATTGTATCCCGTTCAACAACGACCCATCGGCCGGCTCCAAGTTCGGCACCTGGAACGGTACGGTTACGCAGCCGCGAAACGTGCAACTCGTCGGCCGCTTCACGTTCTAAACTACGAGCGTTTCAAAGAGCAAGGGACTTCCTTTTAAAAGAGGGAGCCCTTCTTGCTTTTGGAGTTGGGGCAAGACAGGGGCTAGGGTGAACTAAGTGGTGGTGTCGCGAGGGCCGAGGTTCATACATCCTCCATTCGTATCGTGCACCGATCACCCCAATTCTTTTTCTCGAAAACCGTAAGGCTCACCCCAGCTTCGCGCCGATAAAAGTTAGGAGGTGAATCGTGAGCATCCTAACGCTGAACAAATTTCTTCTTAGTTCACAGCGCGCGAGCGAAGGTGCCGTTCCCGAAACGCCTTCCGGCGATTACTTGGACTTGGCCAGCCGAACGATAGCTGCCGTCCGGCGTTCCATTTTTGTCGGCGAAACCTTTGTCGATCTTTTCGACGAGATCGATGTTATTCGAAAAGACCTGCACGTGGAATCCGGGCATGAGGCCATCAGCCAATGCAGCACTAGGGTGGAAGACGTTTTGGCCAGATACCAGAAGCGTTTGCGCCAGGCAGACGAGGAGCGCGCGGCAGACTTCAAGAAGGTTCTTGATATCCTCAACGAAGTTCTGGGCTACATAACCAGCGATAACGAGAAGTCGGAGGAGCGGCGCAAACAGCTGGAAAGCAATTTGAGCGTAGCCGCCCGAGTGGATGACATAACCGCGCTGCGATCGCACCTTGCCAAGATTTTACATGCGGTTCGCGACGAAGGGCGAAACGAGAAAAGCAAGGCGCAAGAA
>PMSX01000257.1 GCA_003167495.1 Bryobacterales bacterium
GCCCGTATCTTAGCGCTTATGGCACATGGACCCCTGCAAACGGACCGGGCGTTGGAGGGAAGGCGTGGCGCAGAAAAATTCTCCCGCCTTTAGTTGCCCCGGGTTCAACCCGCTGAGGCCGCGCTGCTCCATGGCTTCCTGGATGAACTTAACGACCTGCGTGGTGTTTGCCGTGCCAAAGATCTGAGTGGCGAAGTTGGCCGTCGCATTATAGTCCAGGTCCTTTGGATTTTGTGTCGCCAAGAGTAGCCCAAGCCCGTACTTACGCGCCTGCTGTGCTAACAACATCAGTGCCGGCTTCGATTCGGCATTGTTCCTGGGAAGAAAGGGTGCCGCTTCATCAAGGACAAGCAGGCCCCTCACAGATGAACGGGCCTGCGATGGGTTCCTGCGAATCCAATTGAACAATACGCTGGCCAACTGCCCGATGAATCGCGCCTGTGCGCTGACATCCGACATGGCGAACAAGCTAACAACGGAAACGCGCGGCCGTGCAGAATTGACTCCGAACAAAACGGCAGGGTCGAGGTCTTCGCCTTGTCCACCGTAGAGTGGATCGGCCACCCAGGTGGCTTGGATTCGATCAGCCATGCCAGCGGCAAGCTTTCGTTCGTTCTGATAGCCCTGGAATGCTTCGGCCGGTAAGTCGCGCAATCCTGCAATCAGTCGCTCCAACTCGCTCCCGGAATGTTGCGGCTGCCGCGTCAGCCACTCCACAACTTTCTTGAGTATCGCTTTTTCCACGGTAGGGTTCTTTTTCTGAACCGCGAGAGGCAGCAGTCCCGCGATGGCAACCTCTATCACTTGTTCGCGGTCGTAAGGCTCGGCGGAAGGACCACTCAAGTTGGGCAGCGGAGCCAGTTTCATAGTTCTGCCGCCAGCGTGCCCTGGTGTCCAGATACACACATCGACGTTCTTGAAATAATCCTCCGCCAGTTGCGCGTCGCTTTCAGTCCACGACGAAGGAGGGCTCGCCCATCTGTCACCCAGCATCGACAGATCCTTCGCTGTGTCGATGACAATCGATGAAATTCCGCACATCGCGGCCTCTTCCACCAATCGCTTGACAAAAACCGTCTTACCCCCACCCGATCCTGCCCGAAGAATCACATGCTGCGTCAGATTGACAAGCGGAAGATAGACCGGATCGCCGAGGGTTCCCCCCTCCAGACGTGAGCCAAGCGTGACCTGGACGCGAAGATCTCGCTGTGCTTCGGCCTTATCCGCGGTAGGTCGCCCTTGGGCCTTAGCATCCGCAGCCGCTCCATCGGACTCAACTTCGTGCTCGCTGCCTTCTTGCCGGTTGCCATTCGGCGCGCTTTCAGTATGCAAAACCTCCTGCCAAGTGGGTACTAATTCTCGCAACAACGTTGTCTTGCTGAGCGGCCGGCTCCTCAAAAGCCAGGTTTTCAAATTGCGAATCGCCGCATTTCGATAACGCGACCACAGCAGCCAAAGTTTGCACATCGTGGGCGGTAATAGGGAGGAACTCTGCTCCGCATTCTTCGATGGCTCGTTTCACAAGTTTAACGGTTTCCGCCCCCGAAGGAGGCGGCGCATTCCGCAGCAAAAACAGCCGCCGGCCGTCCAGCTTCTCAGACATTCCAGAGGTGGTCAGAGCGGCGCTCAGCCGGACCTGGAAGGCTCTCGCGTTCGTCTTTTGTAGAATTCGAACGCAAACATGTTCCTCCCGGTCGCCTTCCACCCTGAAGATTCGGCGCATCCGTAAATGCAGGCTCTCAAACTGCCTAGTCTCGTGAAAGTCGGCATCTACAGCCAAGTCGATATTCGGCTGGGGCGGCACTTCTAGACGGAATAATCGTGCGGCTTCTCCAAGAATGTCCCCCAATTGGTCTTCGCCATCCTGATCGAGTAACCTGCGCGTGTCGACAGCGGCAAACTCTTGGCTAAAACGGCGGTCGAGCTCAGACAGGTCAGGGCCCCCATTGATCGCCGGACCAAAGTCAGAATAGTTTCCCAGCTCCGTCACCTTGCCCGCTCGCACGCACGCTAGGCGGTGACTGTCGCAGCGATTGAGGATTTCGCGCGGCGTCAGACCCGGAGGGAGCGACTTAAAGAAACCGCGAGCGAAAGGCCAAGCTGGATAGGTAGGCGTGAAGTTGGCGCGGCGATAGCATTCAGTAAGCCGGCCTTCGACCAAGCCCTGCGGAGTGCCAGGATCACGGATAAGGTCCAGAAGTTCGATTTCTTCGAAGCGATGCTTAAACGAATCCACGGCGCGCTTTTGTAGTGCGTTCCAACTCGACTCTAGGCACGTTATGATCATGAGAGTTTTAGCAAACTCCCCTCGAACCGCCATCATGCCGTTCACAACGTCAAACAGAACGTGTAAAGCCTCCTTCATTCGGAGGCTTGTCGTATCCTCAGGATCCGCCAAATTATTTTGTGCCACGAACGGATCCAGTTGATCGAAGGCCAGCAGCGTGGGACCAGATAGACTGAGGAACCAGGCAAGATCCGTGGCCACTCTCTTAGCAGAATTAGGCCCGGACAAGTAGATTTTCTTCGACTCATCGTCGATCTGCTCAATGCCTTGCAGAAATGAATACGCGCGCTCTGACAAGTCGATATCTTCGGATTCGAGCTATAAGAGTGCTCGGAACACCCGTGGGCGCGTTGTTAAATCGCGGCCATAAATTGGGCGGAGCGATGAGATGAGTTCATTAGCGAATGAGACAAGTTCCTCGCGTGGCAGAGATCGGCTGCCATTGAGGACCGCAGTGACATCATGCGCTCCATTGCCCTTGCTGAACAGAACTTTTAGGATACGTAGGAGCTGAGGCACTTCGTTCATGGACTTCCGAAGGCTTTGCAGATAGTGCATTGCCAGGAGCGGCCAGAACTCACGGACATCGGTCAAATCGCTGAGCACAAAGTTAGCTCCCTGCCGGCCGGCTTCTCGCCGGATCTCACCCAGCAGATGCGTCTTTCCGGAACCGGCGGGCCTACAAGACAGAGTCCGCGTGGGTTGATTCCGTCCTCGAGATTCCTGGCGCGCTGTAAAGTGTCCGCGAATCGCTCTAGCGCGCGCCGCTGCAAGGGAAGGTGATCGGCGGGACGATCCATCCACACCTGTTGAAGTTCGAACACGCTGTGGAACTCAACACGGCTAAACGCCGAAAAGGCCGCATCTGTCGTCATTTTGGTTCGTGGTGTAGGTAGATCACGTGACGTCGGCGGTCTGCAACCTGAAACGCAGCACGCTCGTCCTCTTCATCCCGGCTCATCGGGTCGTCTTCCGGATAGAAATCTGCTTCGCCCGAACCAATCAGCTCGGCGAAGGCGCCGTCCTGCGTTTCACGGTCAAATGATAAGCGCTTACGAAGATCCTTCAATAGAATTCGGCTCTTGTAAGAGCCTCCGGACAGCGCAAGATAAGCGTGGCGAACGGTCTCCACTGCATCTGAAACATTCGCAACTGCTGGCTCTATCGTGGCTTTAAGAAAACCCTCGAACGAAAGATTATTCGCTGCCAGGAACGCCGCTTGGCGCGAACTAGATCGAGTACCAAGCAGACAGCCTTTGCGCTTCCCTTCAGTTCCGCGTACAAATGCTCACCAGCCCAGCGAACGGATTCTGCGTTTGCCTCCAATTCTCGCGATCTCCCCTTGCGCGTAAGCTTCAGCAGGCCGGTTTGTTCCGTAAGGCTGTCAAGCGTCGCGATAGACATCTTCGTCAAGCCGAGCTGTGACTTAGTGAATGATTTACCGAATAACGCCGCATAAAGTACAAGGCATTTGTAATCTGGATCAAGTTCTTTAGACATGAAATAGCTTCTTCCTGAGGTGGACGTAGCGTCGAATTTTCTGAACCACCAGACCTACGTCCTGGGAGACTTCCTGATCGGTCATTCGGAGCGTCACGTACCCCGAAGCACCTGTCTCATAGTCTCGTTGTCGATCATCGACGAAACTCTCAGGGCTTGAATGAAAGTGATAGCTGTCAATCTCTACGATGAACCGTCCCGCCCGCCACACAAAGTCTACCCGGGGCCTCGTTTGAAATACCGTTAGTAGCATGAGGTTCGGCTCAAACAGGCCCCGCAGATCCGGATCGCGCTCCAAATATGTCGCCAAGGTCTCCTCCACCGTGCTCTTCGGTACGGCGCGTTTCTGCGGCTTGGTGTCTGTTGCTCCATGGACGATCATCGTTGGTAGGCGAGAGACCCTGTCTATCCACTCAGCCACCGTTCCTGCGTTCCGAATGCCTGTTACATCCAACAGTGGCACTACCCCTATGAAAACGCGTTCACACCCGTGATCCACCCATCGGATCAAGCGGTCAACATTTGTCTCCGCCGAATAGCCGCTAGGCAGCGGTGGCTGATTCAATGCGAGCATTGCCTGAGCAGCTTCGAGCCACTTATCGCGCGGCCTGGGGTTGATATTTCGCAATTGTCGTTCCAGAACATGACGGGCTAGCGCCAGCGTGAAATCGTCAATCGCGTGATTGGCAGCGGGAAACTGCGCGTAGATAGCACCGATAGCCGAACCGCGTCCGATTTGTTCGCTAACAAAGCCGATCACGTCAGGCTGCTCGAATATCTCTATAGAGCCTCCACCCGTCATCATCGCCTCCCTCTAACGGCATGGTGCCCTCAGGAACTATACGTGACCAACTGTGGTTGGAATTCTCGTCCCAACTAGGCGAAGTCCCACAATCCTTCTCGACACGGTCGAATAGGAGGGTGTTCCTTATCATGTAACCCAACGCGGCAACGGGCGCCAACAAGTCTTCTTTGAGGAACGAGACCATCGTCTTGTATTTGGATCTCTTCGGCAGTTACTGCAAGGAGGCAGGGCTGCACGTTTGGCCGACTGCCTAATGCCCAGCCACGTTCACCTCGTGGTCGTTCCGGAGCGCAGCACCGCTATGGCCCACGCGCTGGGAAGGACGCACGCCGATTTCGCCCGTTACTGCAACTTGCGAAAGAGAGCATGCGGCCATGTGTGGCAGGCTCGCTATTACTCAACGCCCCTAGACGGCACACATCTCTGGCAGGCCATGGCCTATGTCGAACGCAACCCGGTTCGTGCACACTTGGCGGCACAAGCCGAGCCGCATGCTTGGTCGAGCGCACGAGTGCGGTTAGCGGGTGCAGACGGCGCGGGCTTAGTTGATCTGACCCCGTGGCGAATAGAGTACGATTGGCCGCGATGGAAAAGGTGCTGAACACCAGCATTGGCGAGGAAGCGTTCGGCCAGCGACTGCAGGAAGCCAGCCGTCGCGGTCGCCCGTTTGGTGGCGAACGGTTTATTGAAGACTTGGAGAAGCGCTGCGGGCGAAGATTACGCGCTCTGCCGGTTGGACGCCCGAAGAAGGCAAGCAAAGAGGAGAAGGATCAGCTGGCGTTTGGATTTGATATTTGAGTGTGTGAGCCCATCGGAGAAAAAATTTCCGAACGAAGAATCAACAACTTACAGACCCAACATTCTTGTAAGTTATAGATCTTACGTGCGACGCGATTTTCATTCCGACAGGCTCGTGTGCTGTCCCTATTTTCACTGTCTCACTTTTGGGGTGCACTCCATTTGTGTCCCGCTTTTGTCGTCCCCGCCTTTGTCCGCCTAGTTCGTTCGCGGACTCGTGACGAGGAATGCGCTCGAATGGTGTTTGAGTCCACACTGTCACTAGTTTGGACCTACTTTGGAATACTGGTTGGGACACTAAAACTGTTTGGAGCAATCCTTGACCCTAACCGACTTCCTCATCGGCCGCCCGCTGGCAACTTCAGAAGAACGCGCAGAACAGATCGGCACTTCAGCTGGCATTCCGATTTTCGGTCTCGATGCACTCAGTTCGGCGGCATACGGGCCCGAAGCGGCGTTAACGCTGCTCATCCCGTTGGGTCTGGTGGGGTCGACCTACATTCTGCCCTTGAGCATTAGCATCATCATCCTGCTCATCATCGTATTCTTTTCGTACCGCCAAACTATAGCCGCTTATCCCGGCGGCGGCGGATCCTATACCGTAGCGCATGAAAACCTCGGCACCTTTCCCGGTCTCCTGGCCGCAGCCGCGTTGATGATTGATTACGTTCTGACAGCGGCTGTCGGGATTTCGGCCGGCATCGGCGCGCTCGTGTCCGCTGCCCCCTCCTTGCAATCGAAGACATTGCTGCTCTGCCTCATTGCTCTCGTGCTGCTGACCATCGCCAACCTGCGTGGCCAGCGCGAAGCCGGAGGCATCTTCATGTTCCCCACTTATCTGTTTCTGATCTGTATGTTCGCGATGATAGGAATCGGTGTCGCCAAAGTACTGCTCGCGGGCGGCCATCCTAGCCCTGTTATCGCACCCCCTGCTGCCCCGAAAGCGATCGAATTCGTGGGTGCCTGGATACTGCTCAAGGCATTTGCCAGCGGTTGCACGGCGCTAACCGGCGTCGAAGCCGTCAGCAACGGAGTCAAAGCCTTTCGTGAACCAACGGTTAAGACCGCTCAGCGCACTCTCGGCATCATTATCGCGGCCTTGGTCGTCATGCTCGCCGGCATCGCCTATCTGGTAAAGGCATATCAAGTGGTCGCCACAGATCCGAATGCCCCAGGCTACGACAGCGTCCTGTCGATGCTTCTCCTCGCGGTCTCCGGCCGCGGCGCTTTCTACTACGTCTCTATTGGGTCCATTTTGTTAGTGCTGGTCTTTTCCGCCAACACAGCCTTCGCCGATTTTCCCCGCGTGTGCCACGTAATCGCCGACGATGGTTTCCTCCCACTCTCCTTTGCCAACCGCGGCCGCCGCCTCGTCTATTCGGAGGGCATCATTGTGCTCGCTGTGATCACAGGCATTCTGCTCACTATTTTTGGCGGTGTCACAGACCGCCTCATTCCGCTCTATGCCGTCGGCGCTTTTCTCGCCTTCACTCTCTCGCAAGCGGGCATGGTCGCTCATTGGAAGCGCGAAGGTGGAGCGGGCAAGTTTGGGAACATGTTCGTCAACGGTTTAGGTGCATTTGTCACAGGCACAACAGTGCTGGTCGTCCTCGTTGCCAAGTTCATGGACGGTGCCTGGATCACTGCCGTCATGATCCCGGCTTTGCTTTCGATCATGTATTTCGTGCGCCGTCATTACGACTATGTGCGCGAGCAAGTAAAAACGAGCACGCCTTTGGACGTCTCAAATCTGCGTCCTCCGCTTGTGATCATCCCCATGCCGCAGTGGAGCCGCATGGCCAAGTATTCGCTCCGGATGGCCTTTGAAATCACCCACGAAATCCGCGTCGTCCACGTTGCCGAAGAAGACAGAGCCGCCGAATTCTGCGGCCTGTGGAGCCACTTGGTCCTCGAACCGGCCGCCAAGGCCAAGCTGCCCGCGCCAGAGTTGATTCAGATAAATTCTCCGTACCGCTTCGTCATCGGGCCCATTGTCGACTACGTTATTAAAACCGCCAACGAAAACCCCGGCCGCCGCATTGTCACGATTGTTCCGGAGTTGGTGGAGCGCAAATGGTATGCCTATTTTCTGCATACCCAACGCGCCGCTCTGCTCAAAACTTTGCTACTGATGAAGGGCAACCATCGCATTTCCGTCCTCAACATGCCTTGGTACTTGAAATAAAGCAGCATCCTCAAGCAAGGGACCGCACGGCTGATGACCACCCGGGGGTGATATAACTAACATTCTGCTTTCAACATGCCAAGACTTACACTGTTCGCCACCCTGCTGGTTCCTCTTGCGCTGAGCGCTCAATACCGATCATGGTCCACTTACGGAGGCGGCTTGGAGAACGCGCACTATTCCGAACTCACGCAAGTCAATAGCAAAAACGTGGCGAAGCTCAAAGTGGCCTGGACCTACGACGCAGGCGACGCGTTCCCAGGCTCCGAAATGGAGTGCAATCCCATTGTGGTGAGCGGTATTCTTTATGCCACCACGCCGAAGCTGCGTGTGATTGCGCTTGATGCGGCCACTGGCGCACTCAAATGGAGCTTTGATCCAAACCAAGGGCGCCCTGTTCTGAGCAAAATGCGCAATCGCGGGGTTACGTTTTGGACAGACCCCGCGGGTACCGTTAGCAAACGCATCTTCTTCGTATGGCGCCAATATCTTTATGCGCTCGATTCCGAGACGGGAAAACCGATTCCTGGCTTCGGCGAGGAGGGCCGGCTCGATTTGCGGCGCGATCTCGGCCGCGATCCCGCTCAGCAGTTTATTACGGATACGAGTCCGCCGGTTGTATATAAGGATCTCTTGCTTGTGGGTAGCTTGGTGAGTGAAACGCTGCCGGCCGCTCCGGGCGATTTGCGCGCTTATGATGCGCGCACGGGTAAGCTACGTTGGTCGTTCCATACCATTCCGCACCCTGGCGAATTTGGCTACGACACTTGGCCGGCGGATGCCTGGCAGTATACCGGCGGAGTCAATAATTGGGCGGGCATGAGTTTGGACGAGAAGCGCGGCATTGTGTTCGTCCCCACCGGGTCGGCGTCTTTCGATTTCTATGGTTCTAATCGGCTGGGCGACGATCTGTTCGCGAACTGCCTGATCGCGCTGAATGCGGAAACGGGCCAGCGCATCTGGCACTATCAGACCGTTCATCACGATCTTTGGGATCGCGACCTCCCAACTCCGCCCGCACTGGTCACTGTCAAGCGTGATGGCCACTCAGTGGATGCGGCTGCGCAACTCACCAAGTCGGGCTTCGTTTATTTGTTCGAACGCGAAACGGGGAAGCCTCTCTTTCCCATCGAAACGCGCAAATATCCAGCTAGCGACGCTCCCGGCGAAGTCACTGCCAATGCACAACCGCTACCCGCGAAGCCAGCTCCATTCGCGCGTCAAATTTTAACCGCCGATATGCTCACGAACCGCACACCGGAAGCGCATGCGGAGGTTCTGGAACGGTTCAAGAAACTGCGCAGCGCCGGCCAATTCGTGCCGCCGAGCACCGAAGGGACTATCGTGTTTCCCGGCTTTGATGGTGGTGGAGAATGGGGCGGGCCCGCCTACGACCCGAAAACCGGCATTCTTTACGTTAATTCGAACGAAATGGCTTGGGTGCTCCGGCTGGTTCCGCGCGAAACAGAGCAAGCGAAGAGTGGCAAGGAGCTCTACATGAATGAGTGCTCCAGTTGCCACCGTCCCGATATGGCGGGAACGCCGCCCGAATTTCCTTCACTCCAACACATCTCCGATAAGTTGGACGAGGACGAGGTACGGAGCATGCTGAAACAAGGAGCAGGCCGTATGCCGTCGTTCGCGCGACTGAGTGCAGCCGAACTCAACGCAATTGTTAAATACGTTGTCTATGGCCAAGATTCCGCGCTGAGTGGCAGTGGAGGTAAGCCATCTCCCATCGAACAGCGCTTCCGCATCGACGGCTATAACAAATTTCTCGACCCCGACGGCTACCCCGCCGTGCAGCCACCATGGGGCATGTTGAGTGCAATTAATCTCAACACGGGCGAGTACGTGTGGAAGATACCCTTCGGCGAGTATCCTGCACTCGCGGCACAAGGCCTGCGCAATACGGGCAGCGAAAACTACGGAGGTGGCGTGGTTACAGCGGGTGGATTGCTATTTATCGCAGCCACGAACTACGACAAGAAGATGCACGCTTTCGATAAAGCCACTGGCAAGCTTCTATGGGAGGCGGATCTCCCGGCAGCGGGCAACGCTACGCCGGCGGTTTACGAACTCAATGGCAAGGAATACATTGTTATTGGGTGCGGGGGTGGGAAGTCAAAGGATCCCTCAGGCTCGAGCTACGTGGCCTTCGCGTTACCTTAGCCCAGGTGTTCCTTCATCGAATCGGCGAAATCGTTAAACAGATAGTGTGAATCGTGCGGACCCGGTGCGGCTTCAGGGTGATACTGCACACAGAAGACTGGCTGATTCCGATGGCGCATGCCTTCCACAGTGTTGTCGTTGAGGTTGAGATGAGT
The DNA here is from genome assembly GCA_003167495.1 of Bryobacterales bacterium. Lineage (GTDB taxonomy): Bacteria > Acidobacteriota > Terriglobia > Bryobacterales > Bryobacteraceae > Bog-105. The sequence goes on from PMSX01000257.1 coordinate 9,903, forward strand.
GACAGCGACCTCCGAATCCGGGAGGGAATGCGGGTCAACGCAAAATCCGTGGTTCTGAGAAGTGATCTCCACTTTGTTCGTGCGATAGTTCAGCACGGGGTGATTGGCGCCATGGTGGCCGAATTTCAGTTTGTATGTTTTCCCACCGAAAGCTAGGCCGAGGACTTGATGACCGAGGCAGATGCCGAAGATAGGCACTTTGCCGATAAGTTTGCTGACCTGCGCGGCTTGATGTTCCAGGGGTTCGGGATCGCCAGGACCGTTGGAGAGAAAGACGCCGGTGGGCTTAAGCGCGAGTACGTCTTCCGCAGTCGTATCGGCTGGAACGACAGTGACGCGCGAGCCAATCTCAACGAGATGGCGGAGGATATTGCGTTTAATGCCGTAATCGTAGGCAACGACGTGGAAGCACTGCTCCGCCGCCGCCGCGCGCTTGTCGGAGACTGAGACGGCGTCAATGCCTTCAGTCCAGCGATAAGTCCTGGTCGCGGTAACGCGAGAGACAAGATTCTGGCCCGTCATGGACGGCGCGGCTTTTGCGGCATCGATGAGAGCGCTTTGGTCGTGCTGACCGACCGCGATGATGCCACGTTTTGCGCCGTGGTCGCGCAGATGACGAACAAGGCGCCGGGTATCGACTTCGGCGATGACCGGGATGCCGCTCTTGGAAAGAAAGTGTTCGGCTTTATCGTCGGCGCGCCAATTACTAACAACCGGCGAGATTTCGCGCACGACGAGCCCTTCAATGTAGGGGCCGCTGGATTCGCTGTCGGCGTGATTTGCGCCGTAGTTGCCGATTTGTGGATTGGTGAGAACGACGATTTGGCCGGTGTAGGACGGGTCTGTGAATATTTCCTGGTAACCGGTGATGGCGGTATTGAAAACGACTTCGCCAATGCGTTGTGTGGGTGCGCCAAAACTAACCCCTTCGAAGACGCTGCCGTCTTCCAAGGCGAGGACTGCTTGCTCCAACCGATAGGCTCCTAAATTTTGCGGTTGATCGGAGGGCCGATCACTTTATTTGACCATACCGCGCAGTGGCTGATTCGAGTACGACAACCCAATCGCGAAAGATGGGGAATTCAGGGGCTTGCCAATTCCCTGCCCCGTCGGGTGCCACCGCGCCGATGGGATGTTGAGTTGCGTCGGTTGGGTTCCAAAAGAAAGCCTGCATACCGGCAGCGACATCTTTGAAGCGCAGAGCCTTCCCACCCGAAGGAGAGAACGCGATGAGGAGTTCGCCGGGAATGTGCGCTGCGAAGGGTTGCCAATAATTTTGATCGGTCCAATGCGGCTCGACGAGATCTGGCGTAGATTCCAGTTTCCACCAGCGGTAGCGAGTGAGGAGTTTCTTAGCAAGGCCGAGTTGGCCGGAACCAGGCAACTGGTAAGCGACCTCCCAAGGAGTGTCACCCCAGGAGTGACCGTGCGGAGAGAGACCGTATGGTTTTTCGCGGGTGTTGACCTGCCAGATGCCGTTGGCGCCATAGGTGTGGCCGGCAGCGCCGGTTAAGATGGCAGCCCAAAACATGAAGCGTTGCACCTCCTCGCGACTGGCTTCCTGGATGCCTTCATAACAGACCTCACCCACGAGCACCGGCATTTTGGGTTCGGCGCGGGAGGAACGGAGAATCGTTTCGACCGTGTTGGGAGCACTGCGACGATCGTCGTGGCCAGTTTGGAGCATGTCGAAATCGAGGACGGAGGGATCGTCCACACAGTCGCGAGCGCTCCGGGAGGGATGGATGGTGATTGGGTGAGCGAAGGGATCGCTAGCACGAACATAGCGGGCGAGTTCGGTCCACCCATGCTTTTGAGTGGCGGCGTCAGTGTCGTGTGTTTTCGAGAGATAGTAAGGCATGGTGCCTTCGCCGGCGAGGCACCACATTACGGGATATGCGCCCCAACGCGCGATGAGATAGCGCCAATGTTGCTTCATTTTAGCGACGCCCATAAGCGGCAGAAAATAGCCCCAGCAGCCGACGATGCAGGGAACGATGCCATGATCGGCAAGGTGTTGGATGCGGAGATCGGCCATATCGAAATAGGCGGGATTGACGCGCGCGAACTCAGGCTGCCACGGAAAGCCTGCTTCGTTGGAGCCGCGTGGATCGAAGGGCGGCATGTCGGGATAAAGGCCGGCGACGATTTGCACCACGGTGAAACCTTTGGCTGCGCGATCGGCGGTGAGAGTCTGGAATCCGTCGGGCCAGGAGAGGCGGCTGGTAAGAGCCATCCACCATGTGTCGCCGAGCCAGAAGAACGGAGTGCCATCGGCGAACTGGAAGTGGCGGCGATCGTCGCTTACGCGCACGAAGCCGCGCTGATAAAGGGGGTTGTTGCCGGTGTACTGCGTGACTTCGAGGGTGCCGGCGCGGGCGTGGAGTTCTTGGTTCGAAGAATCGGAACAGATGGTTGTGAACGAATACCGGCCGGCTTCCTGCGGGGCAAAGCGCACGCGCCAAGTGCTATTGCCTGCCCAGAATGCGGGGACGCGCAATAGGCGGCCGGAAGGCGACGTGAAGAGAACGTCGAGCTCGAGATCGTTGAAGGGATCGGGATATTGTTTGCTGGATTCGAGCGACCATTCAGTGGGAGCATGGAGGGCTGCGAAGCGGGTTTGGCCGGTGAGTGACGCAGAAGCAAGCAATGCTCCACAGAACTGGCGGCGAGAGAGCGAGTGACAGCGGGACATGATGGTCCTTAACTTATCGCACCCTCTTGTTCTATATCCTTAAGAATTACGAAAGGACGCGCATTTGGATCGGTATTTGGTAGTAATGCTGGGTGCGGCAGTGGGTGGCTTGGCGCGATATGTGGCGGGCACGGCCATTATGGAGAAGTACGGTGGCGCGTTTCCCTTGGGAACGGTGGTGATTAATGTTACGGGGTCGTTCCTCATTGGCGTGCTGATGACGTTGTTGACCGAGCGCTGGCAGACGCACCCGAACTGGCGGCTATTTCTGGTGGTTGGAGTGCTGGGCGGATACACGACATTTTCGAGCTTTGAGTATGAGACCCTGCAAACGATGCGAAGGGGCGGGCCGGGCATCGCACTGTTAAACGTAGTGGGGAGCGTGGCGTTGGGGTACGCAGCGGTTTGGCTTGGAGCATGGGTGGCGGGACGCTCGTAACCTGTCTACTTATTGGCGGCTTCCAACAGCGGCCATTTGCCCGCGTCGAGACTGCGGGGTGTGTTTTCGATCACGCTTATTTCGTCCAATTGATCGGCGCTGGCGGGGCGGAGGTCTTTGAACTTGCGGGCGGAAGTGAGGACGTTCTTTTCGAGCGATCCAACGGTTTGGTTGTAAGTATCGACAGTCTTAGTGATAGCGTCGCCCAGCTTTGAGAAGTGCTGGCTCATAGTCAGCAAGCGGGTGTAAAGTTCCTGGCCCGTGTCGCGGATTTTGTCGAGATTTTCCATGACCATTTGCTGACGCCAGCCATGCGCAACTGTCAGCAGAAGGGTGATGAGCGTAACTGGAGTGGCGATGACGACGCGGCGCTCCATGCCGTAATCAAGAAGAGTTGGGTCATGTTCGAGAGCGGCACTGAAAAGAGATTCGAGCGGGAGGAATGCCACCACGAATTCTGGAGAGCCTGGGAGACGTTCCCAATAAGACTTTTCGGCAAGAGAACGGATGTGTGTTCTCACCTGATTGGCGTGATCTTTGAGATGGCGAAGGCGGTCAGGTTCGTGCTCGGCTTCGATGGCGCGGAGATAGGCTTCCAGAGACACTTTAGCGTCGACCACAACCATGCAGTGATTCGGTAGACGGACGATGAGGTCGGGGCGCTGGTTGGTTTCGCCGAATAGAGTTTTTTGTTCGGTAAAGTCACAGTGTTCGAGCATACCCGCCATTTCAACAACGCGGCGAAGTTGGATTTCGCCCCAACGGCCGCGCTGGATAGGAGACCGGAGGGCAGTTTTGAGTTGATCGGTAGACTGGCGCACGCGCTCTTGCAACTGAGTCAGGGCATGAACCTGGGCACTGATTTCAGAATAAGCGCCGGCGCGGGTGCGTTCAATGGCCTGCACTTGTTCTTCGAACCGGCGCAAAGACTGATTGACTGGCTCGACAAGATGCTGGAGCTGATCGCGGCTGCGATCTAAGAAGAGTTGACTGTTATTTTGGAGAGCGTCCGAGGCAAGTGCGCGAAAGCGTTCTTCCACTTGCTGCTGTGTCTGGGTGAGTAGACGGAGTTGCGCATCGGCGATTTCGCGGTGTTTGTTGGCCTCAGCCTCTTTTTGGACAACCATATGACGCGCTTGTTCCAGACTAGCGCCTTGTTGGCTGGCTTGGGCGCGGGCTTCGGCGGCGGACTGGCGCCAGCGACGAGCCTCTGAAAGCTGATAGGCGGCGAAGGCGACAGCCAGCAGCAGGCAAAGGGCGAGAAGAGCGGCAAGAATACTCATTTCTTAAACCCTGTTTCCACTTTCCAAGCTTCGAGTGTGTTGTAGACGATGGGGCAATAGACGGCGCGATCGGGCATGTGCCAGAGGCGGCTGAGCAGCGAGCCGTTGCCCTTCACCAGGTGGGGAAACAATTCGCAGGTGTTGGGGCGGGCTTCATAGACAGAGCAGAGATTGCCGTCGAGAAAAATGCAGCCGTCTTCGTTGCGTTTAAGGATGCGGCCTTCGTCTTCGCTTTCTACAGTGTAATCGCGCAGGAAGACAGCTAATTTGACGCGCAGGAAGCGGGCCAGATGTTCGGCGTCGCGTTCGGTGACTGGCGTGGTGGCGACGCGACAGCAGTTGGCGCAGGCTGTGCAATCGATCTTTTCCTCAACATCCTGGGCGATGGCTTTGAGACGGCGCTCGACAAAACTGTGGCGTTTGAGCCAAGCGCGGAACTTCTGGTTATCAGCGCGCTGCTTTTCGCCGAAACGCTTGATCTGGACAAGATCGGTGAGCACAGCTACCAGTATCGCAATAAATCATTCTGGCCGAATTCTGTTTTGGCAAACTACCTAAGGGGCTGGCATGTTGCTCGCCAGCCCCTTACCGGTGCATTAAAGCTTAACTGTCACCGTCTTTACTTCGGAATATTGCTGAAGCCCGTATTCGCCGAGTTCGCGGCCGATACCGGACTGCTTGAAACCGCCAAACGGTGCAGCGGAATCGAAGACGTCGTAACAATTCACCCAAACTGTACCAGCGCGAACATTGTTGGCAATGGCGTGAGCCTTGCTAATATCGCGGGTCCAAACGGCCGCCGCCAAGCCGTAAATCGTGCGATTAGCGCGTTCAATGACTTCGTCGATGTCCTTGAATTTGATGATGCTCATGACGGGGCCGAAGATTTCTTCCTCGGCAATCTTCATGTTGTCCTTAACGTCGGCAAACACGGTTGGTTGAATAAAGTAGCCTTCATCGCCTACCCGGCCACCGCCGTGAACGAGTTTCGCGCCTTGCGATTGGCCGCTCTGGATGTAGCCCATCACCTTGTCAAATTGATCTTTGTCAACCTGTGGACCTTGTTCCGTCGCCGGATCGAAAGGATTTCCGACGGTTCTCTTGGCAGCGCGCGCTACGCTCTTTTCCACAAACTCGTCGTAAGCCTTCTCTTCAACGAACAAACGTGAACCTGCGCAACAGCACTGCCCCTGGTTGAAGAACAAGGCAAAATGCGCGCCTTCGATCGCCTCATCTAAATTCGCATCGGCAAAGACGATGTTCGGGCTTTTGCCCCCGAGTTCGAGGGTGACGCGCTTCAGATTCGATTTCGCCGCGGCTTCCATAATCAGATGGCCAACTTCTGTTGAGCCGGTGAAGGCGACTTTATCGACATCCATGTGTTTAGAGATCGCTCCACCAGCGGTAGGACCATAGCCCGGGAGCAGGTTCACGACGCCGGCGGGAAATCCAGCTTCCAGGATCAATTCGCCCACGCGTAATGCGGTGAGCGGCGTTTGCTCCGCTGGTTTCATGACGACGGTATTCCCAGTAGCGAGCGCCGGCGCCAGCTTCCATGCCTGCATCAATAACGGAAAGTTCCATGGGATGATCTGCCCAACAACACCGATGGGCTCATGGCGCGTGTAGCAAAAATAATCGCCGTTTACCGGGATCGTTTTGCCTTGAAGCTTGTCGGCCCACCCGGCGTAATAGCGATAGCAGGCGATGGTGAGCGGCAGATCGGCCGCTTTCGCGACCAGGAACGGCTTGCCGTTGTCGAGGGACTCAAGGCGCGCCAGTTCATCCGCATTTTTCTCGATGAGGTCGGCGAGCTTATTGAGTAAGCGGCCCCGTTCCGAGCCGGACGTTTTGCGCCAGGGTCCTTTATCGAAGGCCGCGCGGGCCGCTTTAACGGCTATGTCGACATCAGCCGCATCAGCTTCAGAGACCTGACAGATCTCCTTGCCAGTGGACGGATTAATGGTTGCGAAGGTCTTGCCGGATTGGCTATTGACCCATTGACCATTGATAAGAAGCTTGGTCGCCGACACCGCGACCTGGGACTCTATCGGGGAGGATAATACAGCTGCCATTCGATACTCCTTTTTGCAAGTTGTGCTGGTTAAAGAGCTCACAAAACGCGGTTTCTGCACCAGACCGCGAAGAGCTACACGGACACGATATCACAATGTCTCGACGGCTACATCCATGGCCTGGACGAAGCGGTGCAAGACTGCGCAACAAGAAACGAAAAGACATTTTTTGCGGAACGAAGCCAGGGCCGACTCGCGAAGAACTGACGAACGAGATTCACTGAGGAGGTCCACGTAACTAGCTGCTGAACAATTCGTCAACGCTCTTGGCATCGATAAAGCGCAGCGAAAGCTCTTCTAATTCGGCGGTGGATAGCTTTGTCAAACGTTCGTCAACCCAGGCAGGCAAAGACCCAAAGCGTTTGTCGATCATGCCGCGGAGAATGGCGAGTTCGCCCCGCTGTATGCCTTGTTCTACGCCCTGTCTTATCCCTTGCTCAACGCCTTGCTTCAGGCCCTGTTTTATGCCTTTACGAATGGCTGGACCAATGAGGTCGTGATCCATAATGTCGTCCAAAATTGGCATCTGTTTCACCTCTGTGCGAATCGCATTCCCTAGCTTGCGCAAACCCGCCAGAATCAGCAGCTTCTTCAGCGAAGTGTCGCGCGCTTCACCTTCTAGTTTACCGATTCGTTCCAGAATCCGCCGGATGGTTTCCCGGCGGTCGCGGTGACGAGCCAAAATCGCAAGGATATTGTCGGCGTCGAACGGACTCGCCAACAGCTCTTCTTCCTTGAACCGGCGGATATCGATAATTTTGTAATGGCAGTGAAATGCCGGCCCGTCCAGTTTCGACGGCATCCGCAATTTCGCATTACCGACATAGAGCACATACTGCTCCGGAAACCGCCCGTACAGCCGGTACGTCCGGAGCGCGTATTCGGCCATGCGCATCGGGAGCTTGGCGTCATTGGCGCTTTGCAACTTTACGCCGATAATACGCCGCTTATCGGCGGTTTCACCCAACAAGTCTACTCGCGTCTGTTGCACTTCGGGAAACTCGACGTTCAACCAACGATCAATTCTGTCGCCGGTCATTCTCTCGAAGATTGTGTTCTGCGGGCTCTGCAGCAAGGCTTTCAGAACGGTGTCATATTCATGCACCCGTTCTTACTGTGACACGGGAGTCAAGCGGTGTTCTAACCTTGTTCGCATGTCTTCGGCAAGATTGCCACGGGCGATACCTGTGGTCGCTGTTAACAGTTGACCCCACATCTCCGTCTTTTCTACAGAACAGCCAATCCGCTGTTTTGACAGGAAAAAGGAGAAATAGATGGTATGAAGAAATTTGGTAGATGGCTTTTCGCTTTGGGGATAGTAGCTGTTCCGCTGATTGCCGGGGCATTAGTGCTCGAAGTCGGCAATCCGGCATCGAACCCCGAGGCATTGAAAAATCACGCCGTACTGGTGGCGCGCATCACGGCCTGCCATTCGCCTGGCGAAACTACCGTGGCGGCAACGGCGGAAGGTATGGTGAATGGAACGCGAAAAAGCATTCCATTGAAGGTCATCGCGCTTTCCACGGCGGGAACATTCGCCCTAGCTCGCGAATGGCCGGAACAAGGAACATGGGCGATCAAGCTGGTCGCCACAAATCCTGAATATAAGGATTACGCCGCTAGTGTGTTGGTGCCCATACGGAGTGATGCGGTCCAATTGTCGGCAGCCAAACACTATTTTCACGCCGCTTCCGAGGCTGAGGTGTCTTTGGCACTAAACTGAGTGAACAACAGCCGTGCTCACAACAATCGAGCCGAAACTCCCTGAGGCCACTCTGGTCCGCGCCGCGCAAAGCGGTGACCGAGTGGCTTTTGGCGAGCTTTATCAGGAGTATGGGCGGTTGATTCACGGCATCCTGCTAGCGCACGTTTCGTATCAAGACGCCGAGGATCTCATGCAGGACGTGTTCATGAAGGCGATCAAGCAGTTGCCTTCGTTGCGGGAACCGGCGGCGTTCGCCGGTTGGTTGATTGCTATTGCCAGGCGGACCGCAACGGACTACCTGCGCAGTAGAAAAACGACGCTCCCGGTTGGGGAGTTTCTCAGTGTGGGGAGAGCGCCAGATGGGGAAGCGTTCGCAATACTCGCATCCATTCAGCAGTTGCCAAAAAGCTACCGTGAGACTTTGATTTTTCGCTTAGTGGAGGGTATGACAGGACCAGAGATTGCCGCGCGCACCGGCCTGACGCGAGATTCGGTGCGAGTAAACCTGTGTCGTGGAATGAAACTGTTGCGCGATCGGTTGGGGGGTCAAGGGAAGGTATGAACGAAGAAGACTATTTATGGGACAGAAGCGGTGAGCCGCCACCGGAGGTGGCGCATCTCGAATATGTTCTCGAGAGGCTGCGCTGGTCTGGTACCCAACCGGACCTGTCGCGCGCAAAGCCCGTCAGCTGGTTATGGAACAAGCGCCCTTGGTTCATAGCAGCAGCGGCGCTCGTCGTGCTGGGTGTCGGCGGTGCATTTCTCGCGCGTAGGATGGGTATGCCGCAGCCCGTAACCTCTTGGGAGCTTTCGCTGGCAGGTCAGAAGCCAAGCGCTGTCCGCTCAGGACAAGTGATTGAGACGGGTACCACTAGCGCGACGATGGAATCTGAGTTCGTCGGAGAGGTCGAGATCGACCCTAATTCCCGCTTGCGTCTGCTTGCAACGCAGGAAGAACAGCACCGGCTGGCCCTCGATCACGGAACGATCCACGCCTATATCTGGGCGCCCCCGACCAGATTTGTTGTGGACACTCCGGCTGCAAAAGCCGTTGACCTGGGATGCCAGTACACTTTGTCCGTCGGGAAAGACGGCAAAGGATTTCTGTCAGTGGAAATGGGCTGGGTAGCATTCCAATGGAAGGCGATCGAGTCGTTCATTCCAGAAGGGGCAGCCTGCACTACGCGCATGGGGTACGGGCCGGATACGCCGTACTTTCTTGATGCAGCCGAGGCTTTTACGAAATCGTTGGCGGAGTTCGATCATACGGGGAACGAGCAGGCCATGCGGCTGGTGCTGTCAACAGCACGTCCTCGCGACGCGCTTACTCTGTGGCACATGCTGCAAAGAACACAGGGACGAGAGCGCGGCGAAATATTTGATCGCTTTGCCGAATTGGTGAATTTGCCGTCCAGCGTGACGCGCGAGGGGATTCTGCGCGGTGACCGTAAGGGTTTGGATACTGCGTGGGATGCACTGAAACTCGGCGATACAAGCTGGTGGCGAGAGTGGAAACGGAACTGGTGAAAGGAGAGTTATCGTGCGTTTACAGCATGCGTTCTTGGTTGTCTTGGTCAGTTGCCACATACGGGCCATCGGGTCCGACGATTTACAGGCAGTTCATGAATGGGGTACGTTTACGTCGGTGGCAGGCGAGGACGGGTCAGCCATGAGCTGGCAGCCACTCTCCGGACCTTCCGACCTGCCGTGCTTTGTTCACCGGCTGGATCAGCGGAATATAAAAGCGGCTGAATACGGCACGGTGCGAATGGAAACCCCGGTCCTGTATTTCTATCCGTTGAAGCCACTGACTATTTCGGTTCACGTCGATTTTCCCAACGGCCGCGTGACTGAATGGTATCCCAAGGCGAGCAGTGTACAGCCTTCGAGCGGCAGAAACGGTTGGATTGAGTGGAAAGATATCCACGTTAGCAACTATGTCAGCAACCCCGGCGCACCTCTAGCAAAGCTCGGCGAGGCGAGCCACTATTACGCCGCCCGCGACACCGATGCGTGGCCCTTGAGCAGCGAGGGAGAGAACGAGAAGCTGCTCTTCTATCGCGGCATTGCCGATTTCGGTGTCGACCTCCGGCCCGTTGTATCTCAAGACGCCATCTTGATACGGAATGAGGGGCTTGAGACCGTTCCCGAGGCAATCCTGTTCGAGAATCAAGGAGGCCGGATCGGGTATCGCGTCCTCCGCAATTTGCGCACGCCCGTACGTACTAACTTTCCGGCTCTCACCGGCTCGCTAGACAGCCTGCGCAGCGACTTGGAAGAAGAGCTAACGGAGATGGGGCTCTATCGGAAAGAAGCACACGCGATGGTTGAAACGTGGCGTGATTCGTGGTTTGAGGAAGGCCTGCGGGTATTCTACATTCTGCCGCGCTCAAAGGTAGATGCTCTGCTGCCGATTTCGATTCAACCCACGGCGGGCCAAGTGGCTCGCGTATTTGTGGGGCGTGTAGAGTTGTTATCCCCGTCGATGAGCCAGGAGATTACTGCCGCCCTGGTGAACGGAGATGTCGCGGTGCTGAAGAAATACGGCCGCTTTCTGAATGCATTCCTCCAGAAGATGGGAAGCGGACATGACGTTGCGATGTCCGAACGCGCACGGAACTTTCTTGAGAGTTCTTTCAATCGAGTTCTTGTGGAGTCGCGGAAGACCGCATGTGTTGAATAAACGCCGGGATGACTAGTAAGTTTTCTGGTACTCAACCTAATTCAAAAGTAGCGTATAGTAAAAGCTATAGAACTACTGGTACTCGGCGTGAAAAGTGATGCCTCGCCAGACACTCTTGTTCAAGAGTGCTTAAAAGACTTGGGAGTTTCGCTGTTAAGTGACTGGGATGTGCTGGTTTTTTTATACAGACATCACGCCAGTCTCACCAGTGCCGAGCAAATTGCACGGCTTCTCGGTTACCCAAGTAAGACCGTCGGTGGCGCCTTAGAAAGATTAGAGTCTCAGAAACTGCTTAAACGATCTCGCCCTTCACAGGGAGTTCGCTTTTATCAATTTGTCTTCTTCGCGGCGCACCTGAACCCAGAGAGTAGCTTTCGGCAGCTGATCAAATTTGCCGGTAATCGCAGCGGACGATTGTTGCTCGTCAAACACTTACGGCGGAGTGCGGGATAGCCAGTTACGACAAGGGGAATCACATGGTGACGGAAAGCAGTCTAGTTAAAACTGGTGTGGAAGGGCTCGACGCCATCCTGCTGGGCGGAATTCCGAAAACGAACGTAATCATGGTGCAAGGCGCGGCCGGAACTGGGAAGAGCCTGCTGGGTATGGAATTCATTTACCGCGGCATCACGCTGTACAATGAGCCCGGTCTGATCGTCGTATTCGAAGCCACTCCCGATAAGCTGGTGCGCGACACTGCCGCGTTTGGTTGGAATTTCGCGGAACTGGAACAGCAGAATAAGCTCAAAATCGTCTTTACCAGCCCGCAGGTTTTGGAAGTGGAGTTGCGCTCTCCCGATAGCCTATTACTTGAAACTGCTGCCGAAATCGGCGCTCAGCGCATCTTCATTGATGGAATCGGGCTGCTCCGCCCAATTTTGAACAATCCTTTGCCGGTAAGCGAGGCCATTTCCTTCCGCGAGCTCTTGCAGCAGCTGCTGGAAGGACTCAATCGCGAAAATTTGACCGGCATGTTCTCGCAGGAGATGAGTACCAATCGCGATTCGCAGAACACTCTGGAAATGGCCGCTTTTCTGACCGATACGCTAATCGAGTTGACCCACGACCGCGCCTCTCGCCTGGGCCATCGCGGCCTGGAAGTAGTGAAGAGTAGAGGTCAGAATTTCGTCAGCGGCAAGCATACGCTCAGGATCACCGGCGGGAAGGGGATCGAAGTGTTTCGCCGCGTGCAGGCTCCTTTCGAGCGTGTTTTGCCCCAGCCAACCTCCATCGCTAAGCGCTCCGTCATTGGCGTGCAGGCACTTGACGATTTGATCGGCGGCGGTATTTACGACGGTTCCACAACAATGGTAGTGGGTGTTTCGGGGGTGGGAAAAACCGTTCTCGGAACGCAGCTCCTGCACGAGGGCGCTGTGAAAGAGGAAAAGCGCGGTTTGCTGGTCTCACTCGATGAGCACCCCGCGCAGATCATTCGTAATGCCGAAACCCTCGGTATCGATTTGCAAGCGCAAATTGATGCCGGCAGACTCCACATTCTTTACGAAAGTCCGCAGGAACTGGAAATCGATGCGCATTACGCCAAGCTCACGCGGACCATCGAAGAGAACGATATCCAACGGCTCCTGATTGACGGCGTGACAAGCTACAGCACGGCGCTTGAAGATCAGCGGTCGTACCGCGATTTCTTTCATGCGCTCGTCGCGTTTAGCAAAGGCCGCTTGATGACCACTTTCTTCAACTATGAAAACCCGGAGCTGTTCGGGCTGTCTACCTACATGCCGGAGTTTCCGGTGAGCTCCATCGTAGACAACATCATTGTCCTTTCCCTGGTAGAGCTAGGCAATACCTTGCATAGGAGCATTGCGGTTGTCAAAGCGCGCGGCTGCAAGCACGAATTCGACACGCGCGAATTTACCATAGGGAAGGGCGGAATGACCCTGGTGCCTTTGGACCAGAGCGTCACACTACCGGCGCTAGCGCTGGAAAGCTATTCCAGTGTCATGAGCCGGGCACCCACCCGCCACACTTTCAAGCGCGCCGCCGCCGCTGGAGAAAGGTAAGGAGGCGGCGCGCGAAAGCGTGCGACCGATGCCATTCCGCAAGGGCGTTTATCGCGTCGACCCGGACGGTGTTCTGAATCGTAGCGACCTTTTCGCACTCCACGACGCGGGGGCTCCCGAGGTCGAGTTGACGCCCGAGTTGCGTTCGGAACTGCTCGATCCTGCCGCCTGGGAGGAAATTCTCGAGCTATATGCGCACACCATGAAGCTAGCGGTAGCACTGGTTGACGTGGCCGGGCACATGGTGGGAGCGTGCCATAATCCGCAGCCTATCTGGACATTAGCGCGTAGCGCCAAACCCGCCTCAGTGGGCGCATGTCACTTTTGCCTTGAAGTTACCCCGCATTGCAACGCCGCTCTCGAAGCCTTCCAAACCCATTCTCCCGTCGTGACCGACGATCAGGCTGGTTTTGCGCATGTCGCCTCACCCCTCACCTTGGGTAACCTCCGCATTGGGACAGTACTCACCGGGCAGGTTCTCGATCAATATCCCGAATCTCTTTCCATACAAAGACTAGCCCGCGCGTTCGGCCTTTTCCCGCAGCAGGTTTGGAACTTAGCGCGTCAGCAGGTTCCGCTCGGCCGCGCTAACCTTACGGTTTACGGCGAGCTGCTGCGCTTCCTGAGCCAAGCCTTTCTCTACAACCGCTACTATGTGATGCTGGATTCGAAATCGACAGCCAGAACTCTAAGGTTAAACGAGCAACTGCGGCGTTCCGTGGCAGAAAAGGACATTCTCCTCAAAGAGGTGCATCACCGCGTGAGGAATAATCTCCAGGTAGTCTCTAGCTTGCTGAACATGCAGGGACTGTCGCTCAGCGACCAGCAGGCAGTAGCGGCTCTGCAAGACACGCGGGCGCGAGTCCTTTCGATGGCAGTCATTCACGAGCAGCTTTACAGCACCGAACAATGGGAGGCAATCAACTTTGAAGAATACTGTAAGAGGCTCGTAGGCAAATTGCTCCATTCCTTCGGCACGCAAGCAGACGGCCTCATCAGCCGATTCGAAACATCGCCCGTTCTACTTTCCATCGATCAGGCGATACCGTGCGGGCTGATTCTTAGTGAGTTGGTGACCAATGTTCTCAAATACGCATATCCCGGCGGCGTAGGCGGCCAAATGGTAATCGCCCTCAGCGAAGAAACCGCCACTGGAATGGTGACGTTGAGCGTCTCAGACGACGGCGCTGGTTTGCCGGCGGCGGTTGACCCGGAGACTCCTGAATCAATGGGCCTGGAAATGGTAAGCATCCTTGCAAGCCAATTGGAAGGCGTTCTGACGGTTCAATCGAACCCCGGAACCCGCTTCAGCCTCAAGTTTCCTAGAGAACCTAAGGAAAGAAGCTTCACCGTTTCCGCCTAAGCCGAGTCTGAATCGAAAGCCGAGCACATATCTCATAATTGAAGAGTGACAGATCAACTATCCTTGTCAATTTGGCTCGAGCGTGGCAGCCGGGCGAATCGGCTCAAGCATTTTGAAAAGTTGCTGCGGTTGTTTCCGTTTTCGCAGCGCGATGAGCAGGGACAAAGCACGGTGAGTGTGCAAGCCGTTGCCGTGACGGAGCCGCCATTGCTGGAAAGCCCGATGAACGGTCCGATTGACCCCGACGAAGTGCTAGCCGCGATAGCGGATTACGGCGGCGATGACATCGCTTACAGCGTGGAGAGCTGGTGGGATTTGTGGCAGTATGACGACGATTGGAAACTAGCGCCAGCCCGAGTGGAACTGGCTTGCTTCGGGCCGGAATTCGATAACGGCACGGAGCGGCCGGTGGGTGAGCAGGAAGACTTGCGGATCGACTTCGGGCTAGATTGCCATTATCTGCCACGGCCAGAGCTAACTGGCAGCGGGCGGATGACGGAATCGAACATCAAAAGCATGTTGCGGCTCGTGCATGAATTGGATTCGGCTTTGCCGGTAGCGAAGCGGAAGCTGGAGACTGAATCCGGCGAGAATTTTGCAGACCGGCTGCAGCAGGTATTGAGCGGCAGCCAGACTCAATAATCAGCCTTTAGAAGAGAGTCAGTGGAACACTCTTGGAACTGAGCGATAAACCGAATGATATGCGGCTTTCGTTGAAATTACCCTGCGTGAACAATTGGTTATAGTGCAGCAGATCGTAGCGGAAGTTGGCGCTGACATAGCGGACCAAATTCACTCCATAAGATGCACTCAGGCCGTAGTACGAATATGTCGAATTGATATCGGTCGAAACGCTCGAGAGGCGCGTAAAGTTGAGGCCAAAGCTCAGATTAGTACGGCGGGTGGAATAGGACAGGGCGGCGTTGGCGAACTGATCGCGGGAAGCCAGAAATAGGCCGTTACCCGCCATGACGCTTTGTCCACCGCTGATGGACACGACGGAGCGACGCAGAGAATGGGATAAAACGCCCTGAAATGCGGGACTGTATATGGTTCGGTTGTACGGGACCAAATAGTAAGCGAGGAGAGTCTGTCCGTCGAAAAGAAACGTAACGGGGAGCTCGGCCGTTCCGGCGCTATGAACGCGGTTGATACCAGCCGAGAGATCAATTTGCCAGTGCTCAGGAAATTTGTGAGACAGCGTAAGGGAGACGCTGTCAACAGCGGACGTACCGGCATTCGGGGAATACCAGAAATCGGAACGGTTGTAAGTAGCGCCTATCGTGGTTTTAGCGGTTAAGCGGTACAGAAGGGAGGCGCCGCCGTTAACGCCGCGGCTGTCAATCGCCCCCGGGGTATTGGCCGCACTTCCGTAAGAGTAAGTATTGATCAGAAGACTACCAGTAAAGACATAGCTGAGGCGGCGGGTTTGTTCGTAAGTGAGACTCAACCCCGCGTTGGCAAAACGTGATTCCAAACCAAAAGGACTGCCGGGAGTGATGGAAGAACCAGCGCTCGTCGAAAAGTAGGACGAGCCGTAGCCTAGAATGGCGCCGGAAGCGAAAGCGCTCAAAGTCCAACGCCTGTTCAATCTTTTTTGATAGGCGAGTGCAAGACTCTGTTGTTGGCCGCTGCCGCTAGTCGAGCTTTGATAGTCGCGATAGGAGCCACGGTAGTTCACGGTGATCCCGCCGTCGCTGAAGGTATGCGTTGCGGTGACACCGCCGCCTGCTTCCCAGCCCAAATCGCTGCCATAGACTTCCTGACCAGTACTGGAAAGACCATTCGGAACGCGCGAATCCCAAACACCATTTCCGTATACGTAAAAATTGACAAAATCGTGGTCGAAAAATTCGCTGCCTGCGGTTATGCTCCTAGTGATATTGCCACTGTCCGAATTTGAATCCTGGGCGGCAAGAGTTGCCGCGGCAATGCAAAGAAGAAAAAAAGACTTCACTCCACAACTCCCCCGAAAAATTTTTAGAAATGTAGCGCCGTTTCCAAGGCCGGGCAAAAGCAAAACCCTTATCATTTAAACCTTTAAGTCTGACGAACATAGCCCTACCTGTCAAGCATAGATTATTGAGGGCGGACTACTGCTACTCTCGTGCTGATGAAGATAGCTCTCCTAGGATACGGTAACGTTGGTAAGACTTTTGCGCGACTGCTGGAGAGCAAACACGGAGTTTACCCGTTTGCGATAGTGGGAGTGCACACAGCGAGGCATGGAAGCGCGTTCAATCCAAAGGGTTTAAGCGTGAGTCCAGCGTTTGGTCCGGCAGTGGGTTCAGTGGAAGAGTTTCTGGAGCGGGCACAACCTTCGGTGCTATTGGAGATCACTACCTTGAACCCGATGAGCGGCGAACCGGCGATTTCGCATATTCGGTCGGCGTTTTCGCGAAAGATCCATGTGATCACGGCGAATAAAGGTCCAATCGCGCACGCATACGCGGAGTTGCGGGATGAGGCGCAGAAGGCGGGGGTGGAATTTCGTTTCGAATCGATTGTGATGGATGGGACACCGATCTTCAATCAATTTCGGAACAACCTACCGGGGCTAAAAGTACTGGGATTTACAGGAGTACTAAACTCCACATCGAAAGTAGTGGTGGCAGCGATGGCTCGGGGTCTGAGTTTGGAAGAGGGTGTCAAGGAAGCGCAGGCGATGGGAGTGGCGGAGGCAGATGCTTCGTTCGATTTGGACGGCTGGGATTCGGCGGCAAAAACGGCCGCGCTGGCGAACGTGCTGATGGATGCGCGCGTGAAACCGCAAGATGTGGAGCGCGAGGGAATACGGAGTTTTTCAGCGGAGCGGATTGCGGGTTTGGCGCGTGAGGGCAAGACGGTGCTGATTGTGAGCCGCGCGGAGAGAACGGGCGGAGGGGTGCGAATGGAGGCGAAAGCTGAAGTAATGCCGCTCACGGATCTGCTGGCGACAGCGCGCGGAACTTCGAATTTGCTGTTGTTCCACACGGACCTGATGGGAACGCTAGGAACCGTTTCGATGAACTCGGGTGTGGAACAGACGGCGTATGGGCTCTTCAGCGATTTGGTGGATGTGGCGAGATCGGTTTGAAATCAGCCGGGAGGGAGAGCGTCAACATCGGCCGGCGCAGCGAATTTGGAACCGCGCAAGGCCGGATTGATGGCGCGGCAAAGTCCAATGAGAACACTCCCCGGGCCGACTTCAATAAATCGCGTGATCCCGCGGCGGGCAAGTTCGCGAACGGATTCGGTCCAACGAACAGGATTGGGAATTTGCTCGATGAGTCCCTGGCGCGCAATGGCAGGATCGTCGACAAAACGCGCTTGCCAGTTGTTGATAAAGGGGAACGACATAGGGCGAAAGGTTGTGGAATCGAGAGCGGGTTTGAGCTTTTCCTGCGCGGGCCGCATGAGAGGGCAATGGAACGGAGCGCTTACGGGCAGCAAAACGGCGCGTTTAGCTCCGGCTGCTTTGGCAAGCTGCATGGCGCGCTCGACGGCTTGCGCATGGCCGGCGATGACGATTTGATCGGGCGAATTGAAGTTGGCAGCGGTGACAATTTCACCTTGAGCAGCTTCCTGAAGAACCCGGTCAAGCTGGCCTTCCGGCAGTTTAAGCAGAGCAGCCATGGCGCCGACGCCCTCTGGAACAGCCTCTTGCATAAATTGGCCGCGCGCGCGGACAAGGCAGAGAGCGTCGCTAAAATCGAGACAGCCATTGGCTACTAAGGCTGAATATTCACCCAGACTATGGCCGGCGACGATGGCGGGGCGGTGACCCAGCTCGGCGAGCACGCGGCAGGCGGCAACGGAGGTGGCTAGAATTGCGGGCTGAGTGTTGGCGGTTTTCTTAAGTTCGTCTTCCGGACCCGCGAAGCAAAGTTCCGAAAGCGGGAAGCCGAGGGCCACGTCCGCTTCGGCAAAAGTTTGCTGCGCGATCGGGAATCTCTCGGCGAGTTGCTGGCCCATGCCGGCAAATTGGGAGCCTTGTCCCGGGAAAAGGAATGCGAGATCTGACATTTCAATGTTGACCTTCCACATCTTACCCAGGGGATACCAAGGGTACTAGAGCCAGTTCACGGGGGGTCTTAGCATTTGGGTGTCCCGTTGAGCGGCAATATTCGCTACATTAAGCAGATACAGCCGCCTAGAAATCTAATCATTTTCGAGGGTGCATAAATGCAACTTGCGAGCAGTTCTGTTCCTTATCAATACGCGGACCGGCGACGGGATGTTTTGGATAACACGGAATCCGAGTTCCCGTGGTTTGCATTACGAACACGTTCCAATTTTGAGAACGTGGCCGCCCTTTCACTACAGAACAGGGGCCTCAAGCCGTACTTGCCGGCGTATCGGAACCGGCGTCGGTGGTCGGATCGGATCGTCGTTTCAGATACTCCGTTGTTCAGGGGATATGTGTTTTGCCGGTTTAATCCAACCGACCGTCTATCGGTGCTAACCGCGCGAGGGGTGATCTCCATCGTGTCTCACGGAACAGAGCCGGCACCAGTCGACGAAAGAGAGATCGAGGCGGTTCAAACGATTCTCTGTTCGGGTTTGGCGACGGAGCCGTGCCCGTTTCTGCGGCTGGGGCAGACAGTGCGAGTGGTGCGCGGAGCACTGACGGGAGTGGAGGGAGTTCTGGTCAGGAAGAAGTCGGACTTCCGGCTGGTGATCTCGGTAACGATGCTGCAACGGTCAGTGTCGGTGGAAATCGAGCGAGAATGGGTGAGCGTGCGGTAAAGAGCGGTAAAGGTGTTTGACCCCTTTTTGGGTGGACCCCTTTTTGGGCGTGACCCTTTGGGGGGCGTTTCGGTGGGTTCAGAGAACGGCTTCGCGCCAAGCGGTACGAACCTGCTGGGGCAACAGCATGACGTCGAACGGTTTTTCAATGACACTGGCGGCGCCCAAGGCTCGATATTCGTCTAATTGAGATTCCTCGACGCAGGCGGTCATGAATACCACTGGGATTTGGCTGGTCGCGTGATTTTCGCGCAGCATTTTGAACGTCGCAATGCCGTCTACTTCGGGCATCATGACGTCGGTGAGAATGAGGTCCGGCTGCCAGGCGGCCGCTTGGCGAACACCTTCGTTGCCCTCCAAACAGGTGAGCAAGGTAAAACCGCCCAACGCTTCGAGAGAGATTTTGACGATGGCAAGAATGTCAGGATCGTCGTCGATGCAGAGGATTTTATTCAATGAGGAGTTCACAGTACCGGTTGCCTTTCTCTTTCATTCGGGGTGCAGACAAGCTCTTTGCCGCGCAAGAGGGCTTTGCGTACGTGCTGCACCAGTATCTGCTGATCGATTGGCTTAGGCAGCCAGTCGACGGAGGTACAATCTCCGCGATATCTTTGACGGGCTTCCTCGGCTCTGCCGGAGACGACCACGACGGGCATATGGCGGGTCGCGGGGAGGGAGCGTAATTCTTGCAAGAAAATCAGGCCGTCCGCGTCGGGCAAACTGAGGTCGAGCGTCATGACGGCGAAAGAGGTGTCTTGTAACTTCTGGCGGGCTTCCCGAATCAGACCCGCCGTATGGACCTCAAAGCCTGCCTGCTCGATAACGAGACGCATGATTAACGCCAAATCGCGATCATCCTCGCAAACGAGAACGCGCATAGCAGTGTCACGTACCTCGCCTAAAATCTCTTCGCGGCCCGGCTTGGGCAGTTGAAAGAAAAACGTGGTTCCCCGCCCGGCCTCGGATGTAAAGCCGATTTGCCCGCCCATGGCCTCGATCAAGTCTTTTGCTATAGACAAACCCAAACCGCTCCCTTCATAGCGGCGGGAGATGGAGGAATCAGCTTGCGCGAACCTTTCGAAAACTCGCGGGCGAAAACTTTCGGGTATTCCGCACCCACGGTCCTCGACCTCAAAACGGATATTTGCGTTCTGGTCTTTGGCCCGGAGCGTGATTACGCCGCCAGGGTTTGAAAACTTGGCGGCGTTGGACATAAGGTTCGCGATGATCTGCATCAAGCGGCCCGGGTCGGCGACGGCAGTGAGGCTCGATGGCATTTCATCGAGCACGAAGCGCACTTTGTATTTCTCGGCGTACTGGGCGTGGCACTCGACGGCTTGGCGGAGCAACTCGGCGACGGGAGTTTTGCAAAGGCCGAGCGATAAATTGCCGGAGGTGGATTTTTCCAGCGCCAATACGTCATTCACAAGCCTGGCGAGGCGTTCGGCGTTTGAATCGGCAATTCTTACCATGGCGGCAGCCTTTTCCGGCAGCTTGCCCAAGGTTTGGGCGTTTAGCAAGCCCAGCGCTCCGCGAATGGAAGTCAGAGGTGTGCGCAGTTCGTGGCTCACCTTGGAGATGAATTCGCTTTTCATCCGAGCGATGCGGTTCCGCTCAGTTTCATCAATGGCGATTTGGACAAACACCTTTCGTCCGCGGGAAAGAGTGCTCTGCGTGTGAACCTCTACGTCATAGAGGCTGCCGTTTTTACGGCGGTAGGCAGCATGATAGATGGTTTTGTCCTGTTCGCCGGCTACGAGCGGCTGGAGCAATTTTCGTAGCTGCTGCTCGGTGAACTGCGGCGCGAGATCGAGCAGGTTGATTTCCTGAATCTGGTCCTCTGTATACCCCAGGTTTTGCAGCGCGCCCTTGTTGGCTTGCAAAATTGTAAGTTTGGCCGCATCGACAATAACGATTTCCTGAACGGATTCCTCGAGAATTACACCGAGGGTAGCAAGGTCCTGGCTTTGGCTAATCATCTGCGCCGCCTGGCGCTTAAAGTCGTCTTCGGCCTGGCGCTGCACGGTGATATCGCGCATCACGCCTACTAGTATTTTGTCGCCAGTCCGGTCGGAAAACGTGGCGCGCTTGATAGAGAACAGGCGCTGGACGCCGTCCAGATCGGCGATGCTTTGCTCGCTGACAGAGGGCTGGTCACACTTGAGCGCTAACTCATCGTGGTCCCAAAACGCGTCGCCAGGGGCGGAGGCTGACGCCGCACCGGTCAATTCACCAAAAGCTCGATTGCCCATCACAGGGAAGTGTGCGGCATTTTTGACAAAGATGGGATCGGGAATGTGATTGAGCAGGCTATTAAGAAAGTGATTGCTGTCCTCCAGATTTTGACGCTGCCGCTCAATGGTCTGACTCTGTGACTGGATGGTGCGGGCATTGCGATGGTGTTCAATGGCGGCGAGGATAGAGCGGTGAAGGACCGCGCCCGAGACCGCAGATTTGGCGAGATAGTCATTCGCCCCCGCTTTGATACCCCGGACAGCCAGCGCTTCGTTGCCTTGGCCGGTGAGCATAATTACCGGAAGGAACGGATAGGTTTCGCGAACTTGCGCAAGCACAGCGAGGCCGTCGCTGCCGGGCAGAGAGTAATCGAGCAGCAAGACATCCGGCGTGTTCGAGGCGATGGCTGCCAAACCGCTTGGACCGTCGGCGGCTTCGGTGAAGGAATACTCGACTCCGCTCACGTAGCGGAGCGCACGGATATAAGCTTCGCGATCATCGGGATTGTCGTCGATGATTAATGCCTGTATTACTGAGTCAACGGAAGTGTCGCTCAAGGAAATGGACGCCGCTTCGTCGATGATCAGGGTCCGCAGGTCGGCTTGGTTGGACATAGTTAGCGCGTACTCGCTGGTAACGCCGGGTTAGGTCGCGGGCGATTGCGGTGCGGTTTCCGTGTGGACGCCAACTCAGAGTGCGGACGGTTGCGGTGCCGTTTCGGTGTGGACGCCAAGTCAGAGTGCAGGCGGTTGCCGTGCGGTTGCGGTTGTAGTGTCATGTGAGCTGAAGGGCGGGCAGGACCTCCGGGAAGATCGCGATGCCGAACCAATATCCTTTTAATCGCCTTGCTGCTTCGATCAAACCCTGAAAACCGACTGGCTTCTGAATGTAAGTGGCGGCGCCTAGGTCGTAGCACTTGTTTATATCGTTAGGGTCCGATGAAGTGGTGAGCACAACCACTGGCAAAGCCCTTAGCCGAAGGTCGGTTTTGATGGACTGGAGCGTTCTGCGGCCATCCATGCCAGGCATGTTCAAGTCGAGCAGAATGAGTTTCGGAATGACGACCGCTGGATCGCCGTTGTACCTGCCTCGCTTGTGCAGGTAGTCGAGCGCATCCTCTCCGCTCTGGCTCCAGTGGAGGGGATTTAACAGGTTTGCCTCCTTGAAACTGCGCACGGTGGATTCGTAGTCGTCGGGATTATCCTCAACAAGGAGTATGTGTCCCAGTCCATTCATGTTTTCTGCCTTTCCTGAATCGTGAAGAAAAACGTCGTGCCTTGGCCTTGTTGCGACTCGAGCCAAATGTGGCCGCCGTGCCGTTCCACGATCTTCTTGGCGAATGTCAGGCCGACGCCTGAACCGCGGACTGCATCGTCCTCCGGGTGCAGTCGCTTGAAAATAGTAAACACTTCGTTTTGAAACTCCGCTGGGATACCGATGCCGTTGTCGCGGACATAGATGACGTTGTGTTGTCGGCCATATTCGCTTAGGTAGCCAATTTCGACGAGTTTTTCCGGTTTGTTGTTGTATTTGATTGCGTTGGCAATGAGATTGCGGAATACCTCGCCGATGCGGGTGGCATCGCAGACCAAGGCTGGGAGCTTTTCGTTGATTTTTACCGACACGCCTGGTTCCCCAGAGGCGCTTTCCGATTGTTCCAAAATGTCATGTACCACCGTATTAAGATCGGTGTTAGAGTACGCCAGTTCCTGCCGCCCGAGGCGCGACAGGTAGAGCAAATTGTCGATCAGTAGTACCATTCGATTGCAGAGAAAACAGATGCGGTCGAGCCGCTTGATACCTACCTCATCGACCTGCGCGGCATAATCTTCCTTAAGAAACTGCGCATTATTAGACAACCCACGCAGTGGTTCTCTAAGGTCGTGCGAGGCAATGTAGGCAAAGTCATCCAGTTCCTGATTGCTCTGTTTGAGGTTCGCAATAAGGTTGGAGCGCTCGTTTTCGACCTGTTTGCGGGCGGTGATGTCGCGGACAATGCTGGAGGCGCCGACAATTCGCCCGCCGGCGTCGAGCAGCGGCGAGACATTCAACGAAACGGCAACGGTCCGGCCACTTTTGTGCTGGCGTAGGGTCTCGAAATGCTCGACGTGTTCGCCTTTCCTGAGGCGGTTCAGAATATAGGTTTCGTCGGCTTGCCCTGGGGGGATGATTATGCCGATGTGGCAGCCGATGGCTTCGCTGGCGCAATAGCCAAACATGCGTTCCGCGCCGGCATTCCATGACGTGATGATGCTTCCCAACGTCTTGCTGATGATGGCGTCGTCTGACGAGTCGACAATCGCCGCCAACAGCGTATTTTTTCCCTCGGCGCGCTTACGCTCGGTGATATCGACGATGGAACAGAGGACCCAGGTTTCGCTGTCGGACTCGATGGGGTTGAGTCCGATTTCGACCGGGAACTCGGAGCCGTCTTTACGGGTGGCGAAAAGGTCGCGACCGGTTCCCATGGCGCGTGCTTGCGGGTTGGAAAAGAACGCGGAACGGAGTGCCGGATGGGCGCCACGCAGCGCTTGCGGCAGCAGGATTTCGACGGGCTGCCCCATCAGCTCTTCGCGCTCGTAGCCAAAGAGTTTTGTAGCAGTGTCGTTAGCCAACGTGATAGTACCGCTCCGATTCATGCCGAGGATTCCGATGGGCACCGAATCGATGACCATTTGCGCATGGTGGCCGGCAGCGAGCACGCCAGCTTCGGCGCGCTTACGCTGACTGATGTCGCGGATTAGACCGATGAAGAAATGGCCGCCGGGCAATTCCACTTCGCTGACGCCGAGCTCGATGGGGAAGATTGTTCCGTCGGCGCGGCGGGCGGGCAATTCGCGTTGCCCCTGGCCAATCACCTTCCCTTCTCCGGTTGCGTGAAAGTGCCGCAGGTATCCGTCGTGAGCGGAGTGGTGTGGCTCGGGCATCAGCACGCTGACGTTGCGGCCAATGACATCGGCGGCCCGATAGCCGAAGATTTGTTCGGCGGCCCGATTGAACGAGCGAACGGTACCGTCGAGGCCAATGGCGATAATGGCGTCTACCGCTTGATGGAGTACGGCCTGGAGGTAGCCTTTATCGGCGGCAGTGGATTCGAGGGAATCGCGGAGGGCCGTAAGATCCGCCCGCGTTTCAGTTTCCATTTTGTTCGCCGTTGCCCAAGAGAGCCCTCTTGATGGATGGTGAAGGTTTCGTGAGATATTTCTCAGGATTGGCTTGGTGAAGGCTGGAAATGGGGTCCTATTCGATGATGGATTGCCGCGATTTTTGCCGGTTGCGAGAGGGGTGATTTTGGGGGGCTTTTTACCGCCCCTTAAAATATATAGGCAGACGCGGTAAAAAGTCCGGTTTTTGGCGGTGCACAAAATCCGTTTTTGCCGGTTGTTTTGCCGGGTGTTCGTGGCCGGCGAAACTTGGCCCTGAACTTTGTGTGAAGGCGTTTTTTCGACGATTTTCGGCATTGGTTTGCGGTGCTTTCCTGAGTATCAAAGTTGGCGGCGGCCGACGGGATGCGAGCACGCCTTTCCTTTGCCAAGTTTAGGAGGAGGGGCGAACAGGCCGAAGGTGAAAAGTATCGCAAATGATTGAAACCACAGGAGAAAGAATATTTTACATTTTTGCTAATCGCTCGCAGCGCCGGTCAGCGCAGCCGCTCATTACGTTCAAAATTCCAAGCCTAAAATTTCAGTGACCTAAGCAGCGTGCTGATGCAGCGGTCCGGGCGGCATCCAGCGGCGCTAAACTCGGGAGATGAAGATGCTTCGGCCACTGACTCCGGCAGAGCTCAGCCGTGCCGAGGAACGTCTTCTTCACCCAGCTCCTGGAAGCCGAATCGAAGGGGCGAAAAACCACGGCATTGATCTGACGCTTCTGGTGGAACAGCTCCGTCTGACACCCGCCGAACGGGCAAAGAAACTGGAACTCGCTTCAACAGCACTGGAACAAGTGCGCGGAGCCGCACGCAAACGTTATTAATGCAATTTCAAAAGGCAGTGCAAGTACTCTCCGACGCAGCCGTCGAATTCATTGTCATCGGTGGCGTCGCCGCCACGTTTCATGGAAGCGCCCGGGTGACCTACGACTTGGATATTTGCTACGCAAAGAGCTCGGGCAACCTGAGGCGGCTCGCCAAAGCGCTCGCGCCATTCCATCCAAGGCCGCGAGGCTTCCCCTCCGACGTTCCTTTTGTTTGGGACGAAGTCACACTCCGCAATGGGATAGTTTTCACTTTGCAAACCGATATCGGTGAAATCGATCTTCTGAGGGAGGTCTCAGGTTTGGGCGGGTACGAGGACGTAAAGCACCACTCGATTATCGTCCAAGCTTTTGAACGGGAAATTGCTACGCTCGATCTTCCGGGGCTGATCCGTGCAAAACGCGCCGCCGGCCGCGAGAAGGACCTATCAGCCCTCGATGAACTTGAAAGCCTTCTTGAAGCTCGTGAGGAGTAAACCGTCGTCCGCATCATGGCTTTGACCTCGGCTTCTTCCATTGCTAGTAGAGCAACCAGCCGCCAACTCACTGAAACCGAACCATTTGCGCCAAATCCATGAGTTCTGTTCAGCTTAATTAATCTCCATACAACCGCCAAACAGCGCAGTTCGCTTTCATTTCGTTTTCAAGCCCTTACCGACGTTCTTATACTAAATAGGTCCCTAATCAACGGAGAGGATCTCGAGCAAGTCTAAGGTCGCAAAGCACATGCATAAACCAGTAAAGTATTTCGAAAAAGTAGTTACGGTCGGCGCCAATGCCGTCTGGCAAGTCTTTGACCGGGTCAATCAGATTAAGCAGAACGAATCCTTCACGCCGAAGTGGTCGGATAAACCGTTGCTTAAGAGTTATGAGAAGGCGAAGCCGCCACTCGGTTGGCCGCGCGAAACCGATTCGCTGTGCCCGCGCTGCATTCCGGAAATCCGCCAGAGGATTGTGGACGGCGAAGTGGATTACAAAATCCTTCTGAACGAACCAGTCGGCGAAATCAAGGCCAAGATCATTGAGCGCGATGGCAAGATCCTGATGGTGAAAGAGTGCCCCAAGCATGGCGTGTTTGAGGACTTGATGTCCATTGACCCAGCTTTCTCCAAACACCTGGAAGACGTTTTCCCGGGCCGCGACATCCGCGCCCATAGCGACGAGAAACTCCATAACCATGGCACCAGCACGATCACGCATGGCCGCGGTTCGGTGCTGACCATCGATCTCACCAACCGCTGCAACATGATGTGCGA
>PMSX01000357.1 GCA_003167495.1 Bryobacterales bacterium
CGTAATCGGCCGAATTCTCGCCGCGTTGCCTACTGCTTTTCGAACTGGAGCGAACACGGGCGTCCCTCAATGCGGGTGCCCGTTCCCGTTTTCTCTTTGAAATGCGCGTCGATGTTGTACGCGTACTCCGTACCTCTCGGCGTGTCTCGCCCAGGAACAAACTCCTTTGAGCCGGTGCGGCCTTTCGCATATAGTTTGCCGGTGCCGTCCGCGTTGATCTTCCCTTCAATCACCAAAGAACTTGGCTGACCCTCGGTGCCTTGCTGCCCGCGAAGGTTGCCCTCCTTCACCTCGCTGATGAACCGGAAGGAATAGCCCAGAGCATCCCTGGCTGATTCACAGGAAACAGTGGTGAGCCATTTGCCGTCGAAACGCTCCGTTCCCAACGAACTCGCCGGCAAACGAGGGCCTTGACGCCGAAGCAACATCTCAACCGAATTGTGAGGCTCCGATGCGCCAACAATCACTTGAGTCGTTTCCACCCATTCATCGTTTTCATTCAGGCGCATAGTGTTGTTTATGTTCGCAGGACCGGCGGAGAAACGCCACGAGAATCCTCTAGGCACGACTGTGAGCGCTGTATCGAGATACCTACCGTCGTTATAGGCGCGGAAATGATAGGCGGAGGTTGCGTCGTCGTACGAAATCGTGGCAAACGCCTGGTATACAATCTCTCCACTAGGGTTGCGCCCGGTGCCCTCTATCACCATCAGCAATCCGTCCATCTTCAACTGGACGTCCTCTGTTTGAGTCAGCTTCAGTGGCTGACCCGGGCCACGACTCACCGAAGCATCTCCCGACCACTTGCCGACGAGGAAATCGAGCTTCTTCATGGCATCGCGCTGCGCCGTAATATTCGGCTGCTGAGCGCAAGCAATTGAGGCGAATCCAATCAAGAGACCCAAGCAAAATGTTTTCATGGCTGAACCGAATGCCGTCTAGTGCTTAATTGCGTAAATTGGAATATCGTTGCCACTCCTTCACAGTCACGGCTCAGTAAGTTGGTAGTAGATTATCATTCCAGCTTTACGGCAAAGCGGTGGCGTTCCCCTCACCGAAACTGTAGAGTCCATGCTTCTCGATAAATGTCCGCACGTCCGCCGGCAGCTCTGGCGTGGCCTTGCCCGCTGCCAAGCGTGCCCGAATCGTGGAACTCGATACGGGCAGCGCCAAGCCATCCAAGCGATGAACGCGGGCGCCCGCGGGCACCCGGTATTCGCTCTCGGGCCGCGCCACCACGATAAACTCGGTCAGATTAAGCAAATCCTGCCAACCCTTCCAGGTTTCCAATTCGTCAAACGCGTCCGCGCCGATTAAGAAGAACAGCTTGAATTCCGTCTGCGTTTCGCGGCGAAAGCCGCGGATGGTGTCCACCGTGTAACTGCGCTCATCTCCCTCTTCCAGGCGTGACGCTTCAAACGCCGGAAAAGGTTTACAAGCAATCTCAACCATGCGATAGCGGTCTTCATAAGGAGCTAAGCCGGTGCTTTCTTTGTGCGGCGGATTGCCGGCGGGTACAAACAAAACACGTGTCAATGAAAACTTGCGGCAAGCTTCTTCCGCGATGCGCAGATGAGCCGCATGAATCGGATCGAACGTTCCTCCGAAGATGCAGATGCGGGCGGGATGCGGCTCAATCGGCATGTTTGCGATAAATATCGCTCCTCGCATCGGGCTCGCTGTTCAGTTGCGATTCGGCCGCGCGACTGGCCAACTCGTCGCAGCGGTTGTTGTCGTCATGATTGGCGTGGCCCTTCGTCCAAGTCCAATGGATCTTGTGCGCGTTTACCAGCTCGTCGAGAATTACCCAGAGATCTTTGTTGGTCACGGGTTTCTTTGTGGACGTTTTCCAACCATTGCGTTTCCAGCCGTTGATCCAACTGGTCATGCCATTGCGCAGGTATTCGGAATCGGTGACAATCTCGACCGAGCACGTTTCCTTCAAGCGCTTCAATCCCTCGATGGCGCCCGCCAATTCCATACGGTTGTTGGTTGTGAATGGACTTGACCCATAAATCTCGCGCTTGAGATCGCCGAAACGGAGAATGCACGCCCAGCCCCCTTTGCCCGGATTGCCTTTGCAAGCACCGTCTGTGATCAGTTGAACGTGTTTCAAGCGACCGCGTCCGCTAGCTCAAGGGAAAAGAACGCATCTACCTTGTCCAGAATAGTGGCGACATCCTGCGCGCGATAAATCTCGGTACGCAGCCGCGCGCCATTGCGTACGCCATGCGTGAAGTAGGTGGCGAACTGTTTCATCTTGCCGACGGCATCCGATTCGCCGTGTTCCTGCAACATCAGATAATAGCGCTTCATCAATTTGTAGCGGTCGTGGTCGGGCGGAACAACATAGTGGCCAGTGCGCAGAAATTCATCGATTTGCTTAAAGATCCAAGGGTTGTGTGAAGCCGCGCGGCCAATCATGACAGCATCGCAGGCGGTTTCGCGGTACATGCGAATGGCGTCTTCCGGCGTGTTGATATCGCCGTTGCCGATGACCGGG
>PMSX01000179.1 GCA_003167495.1 Bryobacterales bacterium
TTTAGTGAAACGTTATACTAGTTCAGGAAACACACCCTGAACCGTGATCCTGATGCAAGGATGACCGGAGTTGTCAAGGAAGCCGGTTTGTAGGGGATGGTTGGAAGGCATAACCCAACTGAAACGCAGCCGGAAACCCGATCCGAATCAAATGAAAAACACCCCGCGGCTCTTCGTTCCGTCCGTTACCAAGAGCCTCCTCAGGAGTGTCGCCAATTGATGCGGAGCCTGATCCCACGTTAATTGCAACGAACTTCCCCTTCGCTGTTTCCTCTAGTTTTGCCTGGAACTTGTCTTTGTAGATGCGCTCGCCAGCGTCGGCAATTTGCTTCGGATTCGCGAACTGATCGGTCATGGCTCCTGCTTATCCCCGTAACGCCCTTGCAAACCATTATCGCGTGCACTTCCACGTTTCCTTTTCGGCGCAGTTAGTTCCTGCTTCGCGGCTTCTTGGCTTTCGCGGGGAGCTTTTCGGCGGCTCTCTTTTTAGCCGCCGCTTTCTTCGTTCGAACCTCGGCGCTCTTCTTGGCTGCCGTCCTGGCCACCTCCGAACGTTCTTCCGGCGTCATCTTCTCCATACGCGCTGGCCCGCTGGCTTTCCCGCCCTTCCTGCCCATGGCCGACATCACATCACGGATGGTGCTCTTGTCCACGGCTTAATCTTACCCTACTCGGACCTCAAACGCTTCAGCTATTTCACATTATTGTCTTGCTTACCTGAAGCGCTTTAGCTAATATCTAGTCAGATGTAACATCACCATGAGCGTTTAGCTATCCTCGGGGCTGCCTGTGAGCAGCCCCGAGTTCCGCGCGTGACATAATCGGACCCACACTCTGCTTTCTCTGAGGCTGAATGCAAGCAGCCCCCCAAGCTATCCAACAAACCCCAAAACCAAAGAAAGCAACAATCAAAAAGTTATGCGCGATCCTCGGAGCATCAAACGTCTCTTATTGCTCATTACTTGCGCAACAGCCTCAACGATCACGGGCGCGGCCGCCTGTAGTATCGGTAACGTTCCGGGAACCGTCACCACCAGCGGCGACGGCATAACCAGTGCCGGCTTCAACTGCTCGGCAAGCTCCGGCGGGTTTTATGGGCCGTCTACCGATGCCAATAGTGGCGGGTGGTTCGCGGCCGGCTGGACTCCAGCTTCCGAAAACGTAGTGGTATTCAGCGTTTCCGCCCTGACGGGAGGATTCGGGGCGGCCATATCAGCAAGCGCCAACATTACGCTCGATGCCGACTTCAGCACGCCCGGCCCGGTACGGCCCGGAATTGTGGAAGTCCAAGGATTTCAGGATGGCGACGACAGCATCGTGTTTGGTTCTGTCTCGGGAAGATGCACTAAAAACGTCTGCACCGACCCGGTGTCGACTGCCAGCATAATGCTCGGCACAACGATCGATTTGACGGCCACCGCGGACGCGAACTTTAACGGTGAGCCGGCGGCGAGGCCGACTACAACTTGGTGTTTTTCGAAGCGAACGGCACCACTCCTGTTCCGGTATCCGATCCCAGCGGGGTGCCTGTAGTGCCCGAGCCGGGTTCGCTCGCTCTTATTGGGTCTGGGCTGTTCGGTCTCGGGCTTGTGGCGCGGCGGCGGTTTGTGAAGTAAAAAACAAACAAAGGCAAAAAGAAAGCCCAGCTCAAGCGGCTGGGCTTTTGATTGGCGGATACAAATGAACCGCCGGCCTTCGGGTATCGGTTTAGGCGCGGCGCTGTGCGCCAGGCTATCCAAAAGTGGGAGAAAAACCATCTCGATTAATCTTGTGATCCAAAAAAGAGAATGGCCACCCTCGCGAGGGGGCCGTTTCTATTGGGCGTTCACGAAATGCCGGCTTCTTACAATCACAACCCCAAAGCGAGAGCCGCATTATCCCGAAAGCAATCCGCGCGCCGGATGTATTTTTGGACCATTTCGCAACTCTTGTGACCGGTCGTTCTCATGATCCTTCTCTCGGGTACGTCGGCCATCGCGGCGGACGTGACAAAACCAGCCCGCAAGGAGTGGCCTGAGAAGAGCTTGGCATCCATGCCAGCCCGGCCGATGTGCTTCTTGACCACCAACGCCACGGATTGACCGCTCAGTGCGCCCGGAATCACGCGCTTGTGCCGATCCACTTGGTGGAAGATTGGTCCGTCCACAATAGCGGCCGCTACGAGCCACGCGCGCAAGGCCCCTACTGCGCACGTCTCCGGATGCTGGCCAAACGGAATCGCGACCTTGCGGCCCTCGCCCTCCTGATCAGTTTTGGATTTACGGATATTGAGCAGCAAGCCCTCGGTGGGAAACTCGAGGTCGCACACATTGAAGGCCACCATCTCCGAGCGGCGAAACGCGCCGGCGAAGCCGACAAGCAGGAGCGCCCGGTCACGCAGGCCTCCGAGGCTGTTGGGCAGCAAGTCCAACATCGATTTCAAGTGCGCCGTCAACACTGGCGCTTTCTGCGTTTGAGCAGAGCCGTGCACTCGCTTAATTCCCTTGAAAGTTTCACAAATCAGTTGGTTGTCACGAATGGGCGACGGGTGCCCAGCGCTCTTGTGAGCTTTTGCGATCGCGGCCAGGTGGTGCGCCAACGTTCCCGCCTTGATGCGGCCAGCTTGCGCCGCGAGGTACAGCGCGATGGTTTCCGGCGCCGCTGGCATAGCCGAAAGCCGGGCAGTTTCGCACCACAGCCGAAATTGCTTAAAGCTCGACCGATAGCCGCGGATCGTGTTCCGGCTGCGAGCGTTCTCTAGATACGATTTGGCGCGCTCGGCAGTGTTCACCAGTGCGATACCGGGGCGGGTTCGGCAGCGGGATGAGTTCTTGACTTGTCTGGGGTTGTTCCTTTTTTCTTGTCCTTTGGTTAACGAAGATACGATTTACTGTTACCTGGAACCATTATCAGCTGAAGCGGTTCAGCTGTCAAGAACAATATTCGAAACTTCGAACTTATTTCTGCTATGCTTGCGGTAAGGATGCCAGAAGAAAAGCTCACCATTACAGAATGGGGCCGGAAGATGGCTCACGCCAGAGCAGACTCACTGACGCCCGCGCGCCGCAAGGAAATTGCGAAGAAGGCCGCGAAAGCCCGCTGGGGAAAGAAAAAGAAATGACTGAAAGCACGATTCCAAACACTGGGGATCCCCGCGTAGATGCCGCGCTTGAGCGCATCCGTGGGAAGTTTAGCGATCTGGAAGACGCCATGCTAGTGCAAGCCCATCTTGAAAAAGGCTTAGGTGAACGAACGAAAGAGCATGCTCATCTCCTGGTCGATTTAATCTCCGGTTTACAAGCGGAGGGTAAGGAACGCCTGGCCAAAGATGCCGCCCTGGACGCGCGCGTCGACAAGCTAGTCTCATCCATCGGCGAACTCATTTCGCGCATTCCACCAGCAGCGCTTAAAAGTTAGGCTGGTTTGTGCCGCTATTGAAACAACGCAAGAACGGCGCGCCAGGCGTCGGGCGACTGCGGCACCCTTCTGCCGGGCCAGGTCGCGCCTAGCTTCTCCTCAGAGGCGAAAGAGAAAAAGGCCGCCGAGCGATGATGGATAGAGATGCATGCCGACAACGCGGCCTTATTTTTGGCTAGACTGAGTTGCATGAACTGGGTAGAGCGCCGAATCAAGAAAGAAGAAGCTCTCCGGGCTGGAAGCACCGCCCTCTGGCAGGATTTGGGTACCGCCATTCGTGAAGCCGTGGAAACCTACAACGACCACTATGGGAAACAACACGGCAACGTACAAATAACACCGAGCGGCAAGCAAATCGCGCTCCAGCGTGACCAAACCACAAGGTCCGGCTTGACAACCGTTCGCTGGCAGGTCTCGCTAGATGTAAATGCAGCTACCGTCTTCACGCAGAACGAAAAAACGAGGACTACCATCACTCTCAAGATACAGGTGGGAGACGATGGGCATCTGTTCTTCTCCTCAGGCGACAACACAGTCGACAACACACTCGACAACGCGCTGGATGCGGACGGGGCTTCAAAGGCCTTAATCGAGGGGTTCCTGTTTAACCCGAAGCTTTACCTTGAGCCACGGTAGTGTGTTCTTCCGGCCGCGCCCCACGATAATTCGGTTTTTGGCTAGCTGGAATGCAGCCTGGCTAGCAAGCCTATCAGCCTCCGCCGCCCAACACGGCTCGTTGAAGTGCCGCGCCGACTGGGTGGCCGGCGACAACTTCTTTCTGCACGGCCGCCGCGATCTTGCCGCTGTTGTCCAAGAACGACTGCGCGTCCATTGTGCTGATGTTTTGGATGAATGTACTTCCCTGCGGTGCCGAACTCGTCATGAAAGCCGGTTGCGCAGCGGCCGCTTGGTATGGCTCGATCACCGCGCCAGGCGCGGTTCTACGCGGGCGCGCATGGTCACGACAATTTTGCTAGCTGCTACGGTGGTGGCCGCCCAAGGCGGATTGAGCCTTGGGCCTAATAGAGAGGGGCGCGAAGCGGAGACGGTGTCAAGGCTGGCGAAGCCGCCGCGTAGCGGGCCAAGCGAAGCGAAGGAGCCTTGAACGCCGGCGTGAGCGAAAGCGCACTTGAAAGACGGCGTTAGCCATCCTTACTTGTTTGTGAATTTGGTTTGGGATCCGGGCGAAGCCCGCACCTTGTTCTTGAGGGCCGTATTTACTTTTTCCACAAACTCACAGGCCCTATACAGGTTTCCTGTTTTCAGGGGAATTAACTACAGTGGCCAATATTCGCAGATAATTAGCGAATTGACAGCTACTACGACGGTATCGGCTTGATCGCCGGTGAAGATGGCCTCCGCCGGGGAGCCGGGGAGGGCCACCGCATCGGGGCACGGAGATTCCCAGCCGTCGCCAGTCGCTCTAGCCAATCGCTGAGCAGCTCTCGCTCTGCAGGGGACAGGACGCTGGGTGCCTCGGCGAGCAATGCCCGCAGCGCGACGGCGTGCACCGCGACCCGTTCAGCCGCCGGTGCCGCGTCGGATGCCCCGTCTGGGGGCTCGGCGGTGGCTGGAACGGTAACGGCAGTGATTATCGCCTCGCGCATAGTGTCGGAGATCCGCGGGTCGCGTTCCTCGGGTGGAGTGGCGGCGAGAGTGAGCGTGACGCCGGTACCCGCAGCGTGGATCAGGACCGTGGCGTGAAGAACATCGACACGGAGCCGCCCGGCCTCGGCGATGCGGGCGACGAGCCCCTGCAGCACAGCGACGCCTTCGTGTATCACTGATATGTGCGCAGCGACGGACGGCGCGCTGTACAACAGAGCGAACGCGTCGGGGTTGGCAAGGCCGAACGCGACGTGGAGATCCCACCCTCGCCGCAGGTCCTCGACCGGGTCGTTCGTAAGTGCGCGGCTCGCCTGCTCTCGCACTTGGACGGTCAGGGTCTCGCGAGCGACCACGCCAAGCAGTTCCTGCATGTCGCCGAAATGGCGATAGATCGTGGGTGGTTGCACCCCCGCGGCGGCGCTCACCGCTCGCGTGGTTACCGCGTTGCGTCCGCCGGTCGCGAGCAGCTCGGCGGCGGCGCGTACTATCCGGGCTCGAGCGTCCGGCCTCAGGTTCCTCGGTGACATCAACGGAAACAGTACCACGCCATCGGCACGTTATCGCAGTTGACAATCATCGATAGCTAAGTTATGTTACCAATGATAACCAAAAGAGAAAACGTGAGCGGTTGCTGGAGCCGTCGTATGGCATTGCCTCGGATTCTTCACGAATCGGTACAGTGAACACATTGAAGATGAACCGTAACGGGTTTCCAGATATCAGGAGGAGCTTATGCAAGTCGCGCCGAAGGGTTCCACTCTCCCGGAGATTACGCATCATGAAGTCGAACTCAACGGAACAAGGTTGCATTATGTCTCCGCGGGAAACCAAGGTTCTCCTGTTCTGCTGGTGCATGGATTTCCCGAAACGTGGTGGACGTTTCGAGAAGTGATTCCACTGCTCGCAGCAAGCCACCGGGTCTTTGCGGTCGATTTGCGTGGTTTTGGTGACTCTGACAATGAGCCCGGCGACTACGACAGCAAGACTTCGGCGGAAGATCTTCATCTCCTCATCACTCACCTCGACGTAGGGCCGGTCCATCTCACAGGACAAGACGTTAGCGGAGCAACTGTGTTTCGGCTCGCCACGACTCAACCAGAGGACGTGCTTAGCTTCACTGCAATCGAGATGGGCCTGCCGGGTTTCGGGCTCGAAATGCTGGCCGATGTCACTCACGGCGGAGCTTGGCACATCGGCTTTCTCGCCGCGCCCGGCATACCTGAAATGCTCCTTGCCGGCCGTGAACGTGAGTTTCTGGGAAAGTATGCCTTCCCGTCTATGAACGCGAATCCGGGGAAAATCACGGATGGCGATGTCAACGAATTTGTCCGCACGTACTCGCGCCCGGACGGTTGGCGTGGAACCATTGGCCTGTATCAATCGATGTTGAAGGAAGGTCCTGAGATCAAGGCGCTGGCCGAGACACTTGGACTGATGGCACCGGTGCTCGCGGTTGGCGCAGGCGGTGGTCCCTTTACGTCCGGCACGATGTCGCGGGCTGCGGCGAGCGAAGTGCGCTCAGTGATCCTTGAGGGCGTAGGTCACTACGTAGCAATGGAGGCTCCGGACAAATTGGCCAACGCCATTCTTGGATTCATCAAAAGCGTCGATGCCATATACCTGGCAGATCGCAGGACGCCTCCGCAAGAGGCCTCTACGACCCTTCGCAACCCCAAACGAGCTTGATCCAAATTACTCAGCGTACGATTTTTGACGTTTGGAGTAGTGCTCCCCGATAGAAGAAGATGTTGAAGATGAACGGTGATCCATCTTAGGAGAAATGCGATGGCGAACAGCAAAGATGTCGTGGTCACCGGGGTTTCCACCGGAATTGGCTGGGGAACCACAAAGGTGCTTGTTTCAAAGGGATTTCGCGTGTTCGGTTCTGTACGCAAGCAGGCTGACGCCGATCGTTTGCAAAGAGAGTTCGGTAACGGCTTCGTGCCTCTTATCATGGACATTACGGACTCCGACGCTGTACACCAAGCTGCCCTCTGCGTCGGCTCCATGATAGGCGACAGGAATCTGGTTGGCCTGGTGAACAATGCAGGAATTGTGGTGAGTGGACCACTGCTTTATCTGAGGCCCAGTGAGTACAGGCGGCAGCTGGATGTCAACATGATCTCCCCGCTTGTCGTAATTCAAGCCTTCGCTCCTCTTTTAGGAACGGATAAGAAGAGGCAGGGTCCGACCGGCCGAATCGTGAACATCAGCTCCAGCGGCGCAAAGGTTGCTATCCCGCTTCTCGGTGCTTATAGCGCCTCCAAATTTGGTCTCGAAGGAATGTCGGACGCGCTGCGGCGAGAACTGATGTTATTTGGCATCAACGTCGTGATCATTGAACCGGGAACCGTAAACACGGCGATGTACGACAAGGGCGAAAAAGAAGATCTGAGTGAGTTCAAGCCGACCGAGTATTGGGAGGCGGTGCAGAACTTCCAGAAGTTCATCGTCACCGAAGCACGTAATAACGGCTTATCCCCGGAGCGTCTGGGCGAAGCCGTCCACGTGGCGCTCAGCACGGCGAAACCGAAGGCACGCTACGCGGTCGTCCCGCAACGTTTCAAGAACTGGACTTTGCCCAGACTTCTTCCTACGAGGATGGTCGATGCCCAGCTCGCAAAGATGCTCGGACTCACAAAGCAGTAGCCAGCTGTCAATTCGCAACTTAGTCGCGAATAGGGACCGCTCGGCGCAAAATGAGTGCGAACCGTAACACATTATTTGCGAACGAAGAGCGTGGGTTGGTTATGATTTTCGAATGGTTGAGGCTGTTTACGCAATCGACGATTTTCCAGCCGACGACCTTCTTTGGCGAATCGAATGGATCGGTGGCGTTGGTTACAACCCGAATGTCCCGAGCGACCCAGTAGTCGACGTTTGCCTGGCACAGCTTCCCGCAGGCGAAACTAATCCGCTCAGCGCCAGATCGCGCTTTTCTCAAACAAAGAGAACCGCAAGAATCGGCATTGGCCTGTTGCCCTACATCTCAATTGCATCGGTATGGCGGCGGCATCGGCCAGTACTGACGAACCTCGCTGTTCGCCGCTTTCAGCTTCGTATCGATACAGCATCTTGTCGAATGGTGCTGTTGGCTGACCTGGCGGATGCTATTCCCAGAAGCAGTTATCTTTTCGGTGTGTCCTGGCCGATTGTCCGTCGAACTCTGGTTGTTGCCGCGGAGCAGAATGGCGATCCCTATGCGGTCATGATTCCGACAGCGGAAATCATTCGGTTTTACTACGCGACATCTACTCGTTTGGCGCAAGCGCTTTTTTGGGGAGAGTACGGTCAAGCGTTCAACGCCGAGCGGAGCGGCCTCGTAGAAGAAGGCGTGGTGAAGGTCCATTTGCGACGTTGGCTGGAAGATCAAGATGCCTGGACGTTGGCGCGCTACCTATCCTCGCCGGTGATGCAGCGGGAAGCCAGCAGGCTGTATCAGAGCCTTCAACTCCGTCAGCTCAACTCCCCAACTTTGATCGCAGAGCCGGATCAAGCACTCCCCTGCGGGTTTCCTTTCGAAGGTCCAACCACCCTGCAGGGAATATTTGTCCGTTTGCCAGGGGCTACGCCGGACAGCTCGCCACGTTGGTTGATACTGCAGCTGGAGCGATGTTCGGCGCCATTTCCCTTCGACCGAGTGGTAGTTGAGCGGGATAACGACAGCGCACGTGGGGAGAATGCGGAGGATGACAATCTGATGCCCGCCTGGTCAAAGGCCGAAGAATCAGAAAGCGAGGTGGAAAAGCTGGCACCGGATATATTCCAGTCGAACGAGGAACCGCGGCGCGGTCTGGAGCCATTGAGGATAGGACTAATCGAAGATCGCTTCGAAGACCTGAGCGGGAAAACGTTGGAAAAGGACGAGAAGATTGTTCAGCGCTACCGTTTCTTGCCGGTGAAGACGGAGGCCAGCCAAAGACTGACAGGGCTTGGTACGGGCCAGGGAACGTGGGGTACCAGCGACCTGCAACTGACCAAACTGACGACCGTCCAATCACCGCTGCCAAAGCGGCGGGAGGTGCCCGTGCTGCCGGCCGGTTTGGAGACGTTCGTGCAAGCCATCGAATTGTTTGCGAAGCAACGGCAGCCCTATAAAGTCAGGCTCATCGGCGTAGGCGAAGGAGGAGACACGAGTTTTGGCGAACATACTCTGGCGAGTTTTCCAACCCATGATCCACGCAAAGGGAAAAGAATCGCCTGGGCGTGGCTCAAAAAGGAGAAGCGAGCCAGACGTGTAGCCATCGCAGAGATCCGCTTCGAAGATGCGATCGCATACGCGCTCGAAATCGAGCGCACAAATCAGCAGCACGCCATTCTGGTTATGACGCCAGCGACCGCCAAGAAATCAAGCCCAGCGAATGGCAGGCCTTTCTTCTGGTTTGCGCTAAGAGACGAGGATGGGCGGTGGAAGATGAGCTGCCAGGATATCGATGCAAGACCACAACCCACCGGGAACTGGTTAGCATTGCGGTTTTGGAATCGCGAATCTGGAGGAAGATAACGGAAATGTTTAAAAGCGTTGGCAACCCGTAGGCCCGCGAGGCAAGCATGTCAACCGGAAATGGAGCGCTGTCTTCGCGCCGATGGTGGCGTATAGTTGCATCCGTCGATGATCTCCTCTGTGATGCGCTCTGTCCCTTTGCGCATTGCCTCCGTTGCCGCGGCGGCGAGGAGGGTTTTGAGTTCGCCGATCGTGCCCCCTGAGCGGGTCAGAAGCTTCGTGGTGAGAAGGCTGCTTTGCAGATCTGATGGCTGCTTCAGAGGAATGATCTTTTCAAACGAAGCCAGCAACTTGCGAAATTCGTTATCTGTTTGCCAGCGCGGAAGGATTGCCGGCGGAAATCGGTTCTCAACGGAGGGAACCGAGCGGATGACCCGCATCATCTCCTCTGTGCCGAGACAGACGATCGAGATGTGAAGCTCATTGGCGAGATAGCGAAGAGCGTTAAGGAAGCGCTTTTGCTTAGCGGCGGTGCCGACTTCCGTGAAATTCACTTCATCGAGGGCGAGGATACGGATCTTGATCTTCGTCAACGCATCCAAGACGAGCACAAGCTTTTCCTGCGCGGGGGCGCTGGGGCGGAATTTGCGGCACAACTTCAGCAGGATTGCGCTATACAACCGCGATTCATCGGGAATGCCGGGGCACTGCAAAAAGAACACCGGTGCCGCGATCTTCCCGTCGCTGGCGTCGCTAGCCGGATGCAGCGACAAGAAATGCTTCATTAGCCGCGTCTTGCCATTGTTGGTCTGCGCCGAAATCGCCAGGTTCGGCATGCGGTCGCACTTGGGATGATGCAACAGATCTTCCAGTTGCTGGAGAATCCTATTGGCTTCCGAATACGGTATCCAACTGTCCTTCTGGATATGGGCGATGCGCTCTTCCATCGGCCGGTCCAGCAGCTCGCGCGTTTTGGGGGAGAGATGCTCGCCGTTCGTTGTCATTTTGGCTCCACGATGCCCTCGAACGCTTCCACTCGCTCCGCATAGGGATCGGTTTCGACAATTCTAGCGGCGCTGGAGCCAGGTTTCGACGGAGTAGCGGAGGGCTTGCGTGGCGGCCTGTGTCGCATTTCTCGTGCGCGCCGCGCTTTCTTGGTTTTGTGTTCGGCTTCTTGCTCCACGCTACGCATTTCTTCCACCGCCCCGAAGATCAGAGCTTGGTCGACTCGGGCATAGCCAGCTTCACGCAAACGTTTCTCAGCGGCCTGAACCTCCCAGCGACTGACGGGCGGAAGGGTACGATCGCGGTAAGGGATTGCGATGTAGCTGTTGCTGGTTGGGTCCCGGAAATAGATTTCACGCATATCGCGCGGGTTGATCCTAAAGGTAAATTTGCGGGGACGTTTGGAGTCCTGTGGGTCCGGCGCATGTATCCACGGCCTCAGCGCATCGTCGAAGAAGAAGATATGGTCAACCACGACGCCATACTCCTGAATGCTGCGCTCCTCGAATGGCATAAAGTCGAGCATGAACGTTGTCGGCTCTGCAACGCGGTCCGGCAGGCCGATGCCCGGATGACCGTCGGTCCCCAGGATTCCCTCCTTGTACTTGGCCAAAGGTGTTGTTTTTATCCCGCTGTGGAACGTGTTCGCGTAAACTTTGGCGACATAGATCGTGAACCATTTTTCGAGTTCCGCGCGCGTCATAATGGCCCTACCCTCGGAATCGTAATCGCCCTTCTTTTCAACATTGGAAAACGTCGTACCTTTGAGGCGGCGAGCCCGAGTTAGCCACGTCCCGAACCCGCGTTCGATATGGCCACCATAGCGTGGCTCTCGTGGTGGGCGGTGCTCGACGGCGATATCATGATCCTGGCACGCACGACCAATCACTGTGCCCCGGAACTCTTTCGCGTTGTCGCAGTGGATTTTGCGCATTTTCCCCCAGCAAGGCCATTCGGCCTGTACCCCGACGCCGGCGAGCCAATCTTCTTTCGGCAATACGGCATGCACGATTGCCAGACCCGCGGTGAAGGCACTGGGCTTCTCGAGGTAGATGGCGAAGCCGAGCACCATGCGGCTGTACACATCGATGACGACGGTTAACGATGGTCGCTGGATTGGCTGCCGGTGCTCCTCATCGACCACAATGACGTCCATGGGCGTATGGTCGATCTGAACAACCGCTAGCGGATGGTCAGCTCCAGGAAAGTGCCCCTTGATTGGTTCGTATTTTTCTGCAGCAGCCTTTCTACTCTCTCGTCTTTCCAATTTGAGGCGATCGGGAAGGGCCGCGACTCTGCGGCGTACGGTGACAGGATGAGGTGTTCTGATTTTGGCTTTGAAACACTGCAGTTGGACTTCTTCGATAACGGCGGCGACATCTGGCTGTTCCGCCTTCAGATAAATCTTGTTGATGGCCGCTTCGATAATGGCATTGAGTTTGTTCGACAATCGACTTGGCTTCGACTTATCCCAGGGACCACAATTCGCTGGCAGGGCCGGCGATTTGTCATCGTCGACTATGCCGGTTTTGAAGCTATTGTCGCGCGGGAAATCGGTAAACGAAGGCTTCACCGCGTTCCGCTCGACGAAGTACTGGTGGATCTTGCTCCGGGTGATCGCAACGCCTGGACGCCAGATTTGACGGCTGCGCGGGAAAAGGCTTGGCAAACAGCAGTGAGGCGATTCAAGATTGTTGAACCCGCTTCCCTATCCCCACCCCGAACAGCTTGTATCCATGCACGAAAGCAAGCCGAATTTTCCGACAGGCTCCATTTCCTTCCCGAATTTCAAAGACTGGAAAAAGAATAACCACACGTTTTCGGATATGGCGATTTCACGGCCCTACGCTTTCAGTCTTACGGGTATGGGCGAGCCGGAGAGATTGCAGGCCAGGTTTGTCTCTTCCGATCTCTTCACTGTGTTTGGGGTGAGCCCAGTGCTTGGCCGCAATTTAGCTTCTGGTGAAGACGAAACCGGTGCGGCCCCCGTGGCGATGATCAGCAGCTCACTCTGGCAGAGAAAATTTGGCGGAACGTTAAACACAATGGGTCGCGTGCTCAAGCTTGATGATCGTGGCTACACAGTCATCGGCGTTGTACCACCAACCTTCGATCTGCTGACGGAGAGCTTCCGGACTGCCGATGTGTACGTGCCCATCGGCCAATGGAACAACAATGCATTGCAATACCGGAGCGCGGGCCTTGCCATTCATGGGTTCGGACGGCTGAAGCCGGGCGTTACAATTGAGCGGGCGCGCGCAGACATGGCGAGTGTGACGAACGCACTCTGGCTGGAGTATCCAGCGGACGACAAAGGCGTGGGCGCCGCGCTCATTTTGCTCAAGGACGAGATGGTGGGCGGCATTCGGCCGATTTTGTTGACGCTGCTGGGAGCGGTGGTGTTCGTTCTGCTGATTGCCTGCGTGAACGTGGCCAATCTGTTGCTGGCCCGAGCGAATGGAAGAACGCGCGAGGTAGCGATACGTTCCGCGCTTGGGGCAGGCGCCGGCCGACTGGTGCGGCAACTGCTCACCGAAAGCATACTTCTCGCACTGCTTGGCGCAGGGCTGGGGCTGGCAATTACGTCTTGGGGCACGCACGTGGCACTCGCAATGCTGCCGACAGTCTTGCCACGCGCTGGTGAAATTGCGGTGGATCATCGCGTGCTCGCGTTTACGATCGGCATCTCCTTGCTCTCCGGCATCCTGTTTGGGCTAGTCCCGGCCTTAAAGGTTATGCGGACGGACTTGCAGGGGACGCTCAAAGAAGGGGCACGCAGCGTGAGTGGCCCAAAGCAACGGGCCCAAGGCCTTTTCGTGATCCTGGAGATCGCCATGGCGCTGGTCCTGCTGGCCGGCGCAGGCTTGATGATTCGCAGCCTGGCAGCGCTGTGGAGTGTCAATCCTGGATTTCAGTCCGACGGCGTCTTGCAGTTTGGCCTTTCTCTGCCTCCTTCCTTGGCTAAGTCGCCGCCGGAAGCGGTTCGTGCCGTGCTGCGCGAGACACAAGCGCGTTTCGCGGCAACTCCCGGCGTAGAGGCCGTCTCACTTTCGTTCGGAGCCTTGCCTTTGGAGGGTGACGACGAAGAACTCTTCTGGCTGAAAGGACAGCCCAAACCGGCGAGCGAATCCGACATGAATTGGGCCCTTCGCTACGCGGTAGGTCCGGACTATCTCAAGGTCATGCGTATCGCGCTTCGCCAAGGGCGCTTCTTGAACAATCACGACGACAATCATGCCCCCTTGGTGGTTGTGGTCGATGAAGAGTTCGCGCGCAAATTCTTCGGCAAAGCAAATCCCATCGGCCAGCGCCTGGAACTGACCGATCCGCACGGCGAGGCGGAGATCGTCGGTGTCGTCGCCCATGTGAAGCAATGGAGCCTCGATACAGACGACAAAGAGACACTGCGCGCCCAACTCTACCTTCCCATCTTGCAACAGGTTGATCCAGTCGGCGGCATGGACGTGGTTGTGCGCTTCACCGGGTCTCCCACGCCGGTCTTTGAAGCGCTTCGACGTACCAGCGCCGCCATGAGCAGCGAACAAGTAATCTATGGCCAGGAAACCATGAATGAAGTGATTGCGGGAACGATTGCCGCGCGGCGTTTCGCGATGATTTTGCTGGGTGCGTTTGCGGCTCTTGCGCTAGCGCTGGCCATGATGGGCGTCTACGGAGTCACTTCTTACTCAGTGGGCCGGCGAACGAATGAAATCGGCATTCGGATGGCACTGGGAGCGAAGCGAAGCGGGGTTTTTCGCCTGGTGCTAGGCGAGGGTATGCGGCTCGCGATGATAGGTACGGCGGTTGGCATCGTTGCGGCATTGGCGGTGACTCAATGGCTTGAGGGGCTTCTTTTCGGAGTGAGCGCGCATGATCCGCTGACGCTGGCGGGCGTGGCAATTCTTTTGAGCAGCACGGTGGCTCTGGCCACTTGGATTCCAGCGCGACGCGCGACGCGAGTTGACCCTATGGTAGCCCTGCGACACGAGTAGCAATCGCCGTTTCGCTTTAGGTTTCGATTTGCACGCATTGCCGCTCAGGCAGCGTTTGGTGGTCCAGTGGCGAGTTTACGCTTATGCCGCTCAAAACTTCCCGCAGCCGCTCGACAGAAATCGGTTTGGTGAGATATACGTCCATGCCGGCAGCAAAGCAACGATCCCGGTCAACGCTCGCAGCATGAGCAGTCAGGGCAACAATGGGAACTTTAATCTTCCGATTGTCTTTCTCCATCTGCCGAATCGCGGCTGTCGCCTCGTATCCGTCGCAAATCGGCATTTGACAATCCATCAGCACTATATCGAAAGGCGCTTTGGAAAACAGTTCCACCGCTTCTGCACCGTTGTTGGCAATCTGAAAT
Organism: Bryobacterales bacterium; assembly: GCA_003167495.1. Classification (GTDB taxonomy): domain Bacteria; phylum Acidobacteriota; class Terriglobia; order Bryobacterales; family Bryobacteraceae; genus Bog-105. The sequence continues at coordinate 14,811 of PMSX01000179.1, forward strand.
TGACATCCGAGCCGCTGCAATATTCGGGTCAACAGCTTCTGGTTGACGAGATTATCCTCCGCCACAAGAACCGTCAGGCGCCGATCGAGAGGCGCAACAGACAACTGTTTCGGTACCTTTGTTGGCAGCTGAACCCTCGCGGGTCTCAGCTGCAATTCCGCCCTGAATGTCGATCCCCGGCCCACT
>PMSX01000180.1 GCA_003167495.1 Bryobacterales bacterium
CGGCTACACCACCGTCAACACGCTGGGCACCGGTTTTTCCCAGCCTTTCGGCGTGGCGGTGGACGGAAACGGGAATGTCTTCGTCACCGACCAAGGCAACAGTGCAGTGTCAGAGATCGTGGCGGCCGGCGGCTACACCACCGTCAACACGTTGGGCAGCGGATTTTCCACCCCCGCCGGCGTGGCGGTAGATCGGAATGGGAACGTGTTCGTCGCCGATTTCGACAACAATGCGGTGAAGGAGATTTTGGCGGCTGGCGGGTACACCACGGTCAACACGGTCGAAAGCGGTTTTGCCAACCCCACTGGCTTGACGGTGGATGGAAACGGCAACGTGTTCGTCTCCGGTTTCATTTACGGTCCAGTCGTTAAGCTTGATTTCGCCGATCCGCCGGCGCTGAGCTTCGCCACCACGGCCGTGGGCAATACCAGTTCCGACAGCCCTCAAACTATAACGATTCGCAACAGCGGCAACGCTACGCTGACCTTCCCCGTACCTACCTCCGGCCTTAACCCCAGCATCGCGTCTGGTTTCACCATCGGCGGCAGTTCTACCTGTCCACAACTCACTACCTCGTCGAGCGCAGCCACTCTAACTGCCGGCGCCTCCTGCACCTACCTGGTCAACTTCACGCCCGTGGCAGCCGATTCCGCTAGCGGTTCACTAGCAACGACAGACAACGCCTTGAACAGCACAGGTCCGAGTTACACTACGCAAAGCATCGCACTGAGCGGGACAGGGACTGGCCCGCCCACCATCACCTTCAGCGTGCCGAACCACACTTATGGTGACGCGCCGTTCACGGTGAGCGCCACTTCTAACTCAGCGGGAGCTTTCACCTACTCAGTCGTCTCGGGCGCTGCCACGATCTCGGGATCTACCGTCACTCTGACCGGCGGTGGAGCTGTCGTTCTGCAGGCATCGGAAGCAGCGAGCGGTTACTACGCTGCCGCCACACAAAACGCAACCTTTACCGTGGCTGGGTTTACTACTCCAGTGACGAACTTGGGCTCGCTAGCCATAGCCACCGCGACTCCGGCTACTACATCCCTCACCTTCACCTTTGGGACCAGCACCACCATTGCCCCCCCCGCCGTGCTCACCCTGGGAGCACCTAATCTGGACTTCACCGACGCCGGCACCGGCACCTGCACCACCAACGGAACCAGCCACAGCTATAGCGTCGGCGATGGCTGCACCGTGAACGTGACATTTACCCCGAAATTCGCCGGCCCGCGTTACGGCGGAGTCACGCTGACGAATGCTTCGGGAGCGCTCATCGCAAGCGCCTATCTATCTGGCGTGGGGACGGGTCCGCAAGTCACCTTTAGTCCCGCCGTGCAGACCACCGTCGCCAGCGGCTTAAGCTTTCCTTGGGGCGTGGCGGTGGATGGAAACGGCAATATCTTCGTCGCCGACTATGAAAACAGTGCTGTGAAGGAGATTCCGGCGGCTGGCGGTGCCACCGTCACGCTGGGCAGCGGTTTTAGCTATCCCTTCGGCGTGGCAGTGGATGGAAACGGCAACGTTTTCGTCGCCGATTCCAACAACAGCGCGGTGAAGGAGATCCTGGCGGCTGGTGGTTACACCACTGTCCACACGCTCGGCAGCGGCTTCGGCCTTCCCTTCGGCGTGGCAGTGGACGGGAGTGGCAACGTTTTCGTAGCCGATGCGGGTAGCCACGCGGTGAAGGAGATGCTGGCGGCTGGCGGTTACACCACCGTCCACACGCTGGGCAGCGGCTTCAACGCGCCCACCGGCGTGGCGGTGGACAGGAGTGGCAACGTCTTCGTAAGCGATCAGAATAACAATGCGGTCTATGAGATTCTGGCGGCCGGTGGTTACACCACCGTGAACTCACTCGGCAGCGGCTTTATCTATCCTTCAGGCGTGGCTGTAGACGCCAGCGGCAACGTGTTCGTCGCCGACCGCGGCCACGATGCGGTGAAGGAGATACTGGCGGTGGGCGGCTACACCACCGTCAATACGCTCGAGAGTAATGCTGGTGGCCCTGCTGACATAGCACTGGATGCCAGCGCCAACGTGTTCTTCACCGGGACGAGTAACAATTTAGTCGAGAAGCTAGATTTTGCCGATCCGCCGGCACTGAGCTTCGCCACCACCGCCGTCGGCTCCACAAGCTCCGATAGCCCGCAAACGGTTACTGTCACCAACAGTGGCAATGCTACGCTCACCTTCCCCGTACCTACCTCCGATCTGAACCCCACAATCGCGTCTGGTTTCACCATCGGCGGCAGTTCTACCTGTCCACAACTCACCCCATCGTCGAGCGCCGCCACTCTGGCTGCCGGAGCCTCCTGCACCTACCTACTCAATTTCACGCCCGTGGCGATCGGAGCAATCAGCGGTTCATTGGCAACGACAGACAATGCCTTGAACAGCACAGGTCCGAACTACACCACGCAAAACATCACTCTGAGCGGGACAGCGACTGGCCCGCCCACCATCACTTTCAGCGTGCCAAACCACACTTATGGTGATGCCCCCTTCGAGGTTAGCGCCACATCCAACTCCTACGGCGCGCTTACCTACTCCGTCGTCTCCGGCCCAGCCACTATCTCAGGAGCCATAGTCACCCTCACCGGCGGTGGAACTGTGGTGCTCGCGTCCTCGCAAACCGCATCCGGCGATTACACTGCTGGAACACAGAACGCAACCTTAACCGTGGCTGGGTTCGCTACACCGGCGTCGAATTTGGGTTCGCTATCCATCGCCACCGCGACTCCAGCTACTACGTCCCTCACCTTCACCTTTGGAACCAGCACCACCATTGCCGCACCTGCAGTGCTCACCCTGGGAGCAGCCAATCTGGACTTCACCGACGCCGGCACCGGCACCTGCACTACCAATGGAACCAGCCACAGCTATAGCGTGGGCGATAGCTGCACCGTCGATGTCACATTTACGCCGAAATTCGCTGGTCCCCGCTACGGTGGCGTCACGCTGACCAATACCTCGGGAGTGCTCATCGCCAGCGCCTATGTCTCTGGCTTAGGCACAGGTCCGCAGGTTACCTTCAGCCCCGCTGTTTCGACTACCCTCGGCAGCGGCTTCAACACCCCCTATGGCATCGCAGTCGATGGAACCGGCAACGTCTTCGTCGCCGACGATACCGCAGGCGCGGTCTATGAGATTCTGGCGGCCGGCGGCTACACCACCGTCAACACGCTGGGCAGCGGCTTCTACGGTCCTGCAGGGATAGCGGTCGATGGAAATGGCAACGTCTTCGTCAGCGATGTTGCCAACAACGCGGTAAAGGAGATTCTAGCTGCCGGCGGCTATACCATTATCAACACCGTGGGCAACGGCTTCTACGGTCCCTGGGGCATAGCGGTAGACGGAAACGGTAACGTTTTCGTCGCCGATTCCGCCAACCATGCGATCAAGGAGATTCTAGGTGCCGGCGGCTATACCACCATCAACACGCTGGGCGGCAGCTTCGTGTTCGGTGGTCCTGTTGCCGTGGCGCTCGATGGAAACGGCAACGTCGTCGTCGCCGATTCCAGCAATAATGCGGTCTATGAGATTCTGGCGGCCGGTGGCTACACCACCGTGAACCCATTAGGCAGCGGCTTTAGCTATCCTTCAGGCGTGGCGGTAGACGGCAGCGGTAATGTGTTCGTCTCCGACCGCGGCCACGATGCGGTGAAGGAAATACTGGCGGTGGGCGGTTATACCACCGTCAAAACGCTCAACAGCAATGCTGGTAGCCCTGCTGGCATAGCAGTGGATGCCAGCGCCAACGTGTTCTTCACCGGGACGAGTAACAATTTAGTCGAGAAGCTAGATTTTGCCGATCCGCCGGCGCTGAGCTTCTTAAGCACCGCCGTCGGCTCCATCAGTTCCGATAGCCCGCAAACAGTTACTGTCACGAACAGTGGCAATGCTACGCTCACCTTCCCCGTACCTACCTCCGGTCTGAACCCCACCATCGCGTCTGGTTTCACCATCGGCGGCAGTTCTACCTGTCCACAACTCACTACCTCGTCGAGCGCAGCCACTCTAGCTGCCGGAACCTCCTGCACCTACCTACTCAATTTCACGCCCGTGGCAGTCGGCGCAATCAGTGGTTCGCTGGCCCCGACAGACAATGCCTTGAACAGCACGGGTCCGAGTTACACCACGCAAAGCATCGCGCTGAGCGGTACCGCAACTGGCCCGCCTACCATCACCTTCAGCGTGCCCGACCACACTTATGGCGACGCGCCCTTTACGGTCAGCGCCACCTCTAACTCCTCCGGCGCATTTACTTACTCTGTCGTCTCCGGGCCCGCCACCATTTCAGGATCTACCGTCACCCTCACCGCTGCCGGTGCGGTGGTCCTACAGGCCTCAGAAGTCGCCAGCGGTGACTATTTCGTCGGCACTCAGAACGCAACCTTCGCGGTCGCCGCCGCTAGCCCAGCCATCGCCTTTACGGTATCTAACCAAACCTATGGTGCAGCGCCCTTCGCCGTCCGGGCCACTTCCAACTCGACGGGCGCCTTCACTTACTCGGTTATCTCCGGCGCGGCTACTATCTCAGGAGCAACCGTCACCCTCACCGGTGCCGGTAGCGTGGTCCTGCAGGCCTCAGAAGCGGCCACTAGTAACTATCTCGCCGGGACACGTAACGCAACCGTCACTGTCGCCGCCGCTAGCCCAACCATCGCCTTCACAGTATCTAACCAAACCTATGGCGCAGCGCCGTTCACCGTCAGCGCCACTTCGAATTCGACGGGTGCATTTACTTACTCAGTCGTCTCCGGCCCAGCCGCTATCTCGGGATCCACCCTTACACTCACCGGCACAGGTGCCGTGGTATTGCAAGCCTCGCAAGCCGCAAGTAGTGACTATGCGACCGGCACCCAGAACGCAACCTTCACCGTCGCCGCTGGCGCACCCAACATCGCCTTCACGGTAGCCAACCAAACCTACGGCGCGGCTCCCTTCACCGTCGGCGCTACTTCGAACTCGACGGGTGCATTCACTTATTCCGTCGTCTCCGGTCCAGCCACCATTTCGGGATCTACCCTTGCCCTCACCGGCACAGGAACCGTGGTATTGCAAGCCTCGGAAGCCGCAAGTAGTGACTATGCGACCGGCACCCAGAACGCAACCTTCACCGTCGCCGCTGGTACTCCCAACATCACCTTCACGGTAGCCAACCAAACCTATGGCGCAGCGCCGTTCACCGTCAGCGCCATTTCCAACTCGTCCGGCGCATTCACCTACTCGGTCGTCTCCGGTCCAGCCTCCATTTCGGGAGTCACCGTCACCGTCACCGGCGCAGGAACTGTCGTGCTGCAAGCCTCAGAAGCTTCCACCAGTAACTATCTCGTTGGAACACGCAACGCAACGGTTATCGTCGCCACTGACACTCCTTCCATCACCTTCGCCGTCCCAAGCCACACCTTCGGCGATGCACCCTTCGCCGTCAGCGCCACTTCCAACTCCTCCGGCGCATTCACCTACTCGGTTGTCTCGGGTCCCGCCACCATCTCGGGATCTACCGTCACCATCACCAAGGCCGGCACGGTGGTGTTGAGGGCCTCTGAATCGGCGAGCGTGAATTTTTCAGCTGGATCCGAGACCGCCAGCTTTATCGTCGCTACCACCGTTGGGATTGCCCCCAGTTCCGGCTCCACGTCTGAAGCGACAGTCGCCGCTGGCGCAGCCGCCACCTTCCCGCTAACCTTCACTCCGGAAGGCGCAACCACCTTTACGGGCAAGATTACCTTCAGCATCAGCGGTCTACCCCCAGGCGCCACAGCCACGTTCTCGCCGGCGTCGATAGCGGCGGGCAGTCCTGTAACCCCGGTCACACTCACGATCCAGACCAGCAGCCAAACCGGAAAGCAAAGAAAACCCTCTGGCCGCGACCCCTTCGCTTCGCTGGCCTGGGGATTGCTCTTGCTGCCCATCGCCGGAAGTAAGAGGGTGCGCCGACACCTTCGGAGTCTGCCACTAGCGATGTTGATAGTTTGTGTCCTGGGAATGTTGAGTTTTGTCGGCTGCGGCGGAAGTGTTATAACGCCTGTCAGCCCCGCCGCCCAGACCTACAATCTGGTGGTTACGGCGGCCAACGCCGCGAGTGGGGTAAAGATCATAACCAATTTGACGCTGACTGTGCAGTAGTTCCTTCCTCTCTTTCGGCAGTTGCCCTTCACGTGGACTTTGCCGGACGCCGTACATGAAACTGATGTCTGACGCCCGAAAGCCCAGTCTCCGCTAGCTGGCGCCAGCTACAAGTTTGGTCCCGCTCCGGCTATTACCAGCAGCCGCTGCTTTCGATAAATATTTCCCTAGCCTTTCTATGAGTTACTTGACTATTTACCGCGAATCCGTATACTAGACGAATATAAGCCAACCCGATAGACATTTAGGTGAATGGGGCGCTGATCTTGCATAAATACCCATGCGTGATCTGATTTTGATAGCAAAAAAAATTCTAGTGGGAGTGATTCTCGCCGTTGTGCCACTGGCCATACTGATCGCGGCTCTATGGCTGGCACGCCATGGTCTGTGAGGGACGCTTATGAAGATGGAAAACGCATTCGCCGGCGAATCATCCGCAACGCGATTCTCAGCGTGTTCATCTATGCTCTTCCCGTCTTGTTCAGGACGCACCATTCGGCATCTTATATGGGGATGGCAATGGCGAGCCGCCAGAACTTAATCTATACGTTCTTCTTCTCGCAAACGTACGTCGTCTCCGCATTGGTCTATCTCGGTCTGGGAGCGCCTGCCATTGTCGTAGGGAGCATAAAGGGCTTAATTACGACGCTGGCCCATTCAAGCATTCCGTGGGACAAACCGCTATACCGTTACCGCGTGCTTCACCCTGTCGCCTGGGTTGTCGAGCGGTTGATTTCCACCCCAGCGACACACCATGCGCATCATGCGGCCACAAGTGACGACGGAGTGGGCTCTACAAAGGGAATTTTGGAAACATGTTCTTTCTTTGGGATGTGATCTTCGGCACGGCTTTGATTTCGCGCCAATATCCAAAGGCATACGGCGTCTCCCATTACGAAGGAGACGAGTGGTATGCCCAACTGTTGTGGCCGATCTTCTAATCGAGCGTGGAAGGAAGTGAACTCGCTCCCAACGGCCCGATGGTTCGCGAGGAGGCCAACCCCGCTGTACCTAATCAGGATATGGAGTCGGAGAAGGTGCAAACTGTCAGTGGTTAGGAGAACAATCGATACGAGATGCGGAGCGAACGAAATGAAGACTTTTGGCCAAGGTGAAAAATGCGTCGGCAGAGGTTGATACCGGTTTCAACGATGAGTCAGTTTTGAAACCCTGAATTTGTGGGCGAGCCAGTGGTTTAAAACGCAGAGCATGCGCCGCCGCGCCAGCGATGCCCACTATTTCTTCACAAATTTGTCGACGCGCCAGTTGCGGAAGTCCGCCGCATAGATGGCTCCCGTGCTGTCCACGGCGATGTAATGTGGGATATCAATCTTGCCCGGAATTTTGCCGAACGAACCTAAAACACCCAAAATCTTTCCGTCCAAAGCCACCTTGATGATGCGCGAATTATCACCGTCGCACATGTAAAGAACATCCTCACTCTTCACGTAGTAAAGCCCTTGCGGTACGCCCAGATCCGTCCACTTTCCCAGAAACTTGCCTTGCTGATCGAAAATCTGCACGCGCTTGTTGACGCGATCAGCCACGTACAAGCGCCCCTTGCTGTCGATGGCCACATCGTGCACCAGGTTAAATTCGCCGTCGCCGGTTCCTTTTGTTCCCCACTGGCTCAAGTATTCGCCATCTTTGCTGTAGTGGACTACGCGTGAATTTCCGTAGCCATCGGCGACGAAAAAATCGCCGCTTGGGCCGAAATTGAGTGTTGCAGGGCGATTGAACGAGTACTTCGCATTGTTGTCGGCAGCGGGTGCGCTGGTGCCGATGTTCATGAGCAACCGGCCCTCCGGCGTCCACTTCATAACGCGGTGTGCCTCCAAGTCGACCGTCCAAATATTTCCATCCGGGCCCACGCGCAAGCCATGTGGCTTCTTGCCCAGAAATTCTGGCCAGGCGCGCAGAAACTTTCCGGTTTTGTCGAATTGCATCACAGGATGAGGCCCGTCGCTGAAGACCCATACATTGTCGTTCGTGTCGACGTCCACGGCTGCGACTTCGCCAAAGTTCCAACCTGCCGGAAGTTGAGGCCAACCGTCAACGACGCGATAAGGCAAGGGCGGCCCCGTTTGAATTTGGGCACACAAGTACGTGCTTATGGCGAGTAGGATACCGAGGCTTTTCATGTCGGAGGACCAAACATGTCAGCGAATCTATCACAATCGTTGATGGGTCTTTCGTTTGTGACGCCGCCGCTCGTGAAGCTTCTTGAGTTGTTGTAAGTAGTGCGAACTTGTCGAACTGCGTCCAGTGATTTACGATTTTCCGGTTTTGAATTTGATAGATAATGATTAGCCCTCCGGTAGGAGCTTCGAGCAGTCCTAAATTCGCCGGAGACTAAACGACAATGTCACGGGCGAGCATGAGGATTGGCTAGTAGCGTCTCTTTTGTGGTGGCTGTATTGTCGGGGTCGCGACTGGAATCTAAATTGGTGTTCATTCATGCGGCGGCCGTCCCCTCACTTCCGAGATATATTGACTGTTCGACCACCATCGATAACGATCTGCTGCCCGGTGAGCCACCGCGCTTTAGGGGATAGCAAGAATTCGATTGCATCCGCAATATCCCCTGTTTCGCCCAAGCCCAGAGGATAATCCGGTTGCAATTTGGCCAAGATTTCGGCATCGCATGTACCTGTCCGAAGGGCTCCCGGTAGAATCGAATTGACCTTCACCTTAGGCGCCAACTCCACGGCGAGGGCGCGCATGTAACCATCAATTGCCGCTTTGCTGGCGCAATAGGCGCTGTGCCCGCGGGCACCGAAGCGGCTCGCGATGCTGGAAATGAACACGATATCTGTCAGTTGCTTGACGCCGTTCACTTTTCTCTTAAGCAGCAGTTGGATGATCTCCGCCGCCGCGAAGAAATTAACGCACATGGTTTCATGCGCGACCGTATAATTGACGCTGCGCGCCGGCAGGACGTTCACGATGCCGGCGCAATGCACAAAGGCTTCCACACAAAGTTCCGAGGCAGCTAACAGCGGCGTTAAGGAATCGGCAAGTTTATCTACAGCTTTCAGATCGCAGGACCAGAGGAGATGCTCCGCGGGGCGCCAGCACATCTCGCGAGTTTCGTTGAGACGGCCCACATTTCTTCCGTGAAGGATGAGCTTGCGGCCCCGCGAGAGGCGAACCGCCGTGGCACGGCCGATTCCCGAAGAGGTTCCGGTGACCAGAGTGCATTGGGCCGCTTCCATCCACTACCTGTGACAGACTTGGCCAACCAACTCCTGCAGATCCTGTATGGTGCTCAGGTTTCTCAAATCCGAAGCCTTGAGGTGTACACCAAAATCGGAGCCAAGCATCACTACCACCGTTAATGCGGCGAGCGAATCCCAGTCGGGCAAGTCTTCGAGGACATCGGTCGGCTTCACTTCCGCCAGGTCCAAGACGGCGGCGAATCTTTCACAAAACTTGTCCATAGCTAATAGCGTTTCGGCGGAGAGAGACGTTACCTAAGACAGTGGCGTTTTTGGGTGCGATCTCTCATGGACAATCGGCGCGTTCGATTTTCGCATCCAAACGAACGACGCGACGCCCTAAACGGTTCGCGTTGTGTGCAAAGTCGACGCACGAGGGCATTCCCGTAGGAAACACCAAAATAGATTCCTGGCTTGGCGTGTTTGGATTCATGAAGCTTGCCGGCGCCCCCCTAGGCTCCTTAAAGCATGTGCGAGTACGGTCGCGATATGCCAGACATCTTCTTCTTCCAAGTCGGGGTAATGTGGCAAGCCCAAAACGCGCCCGCCCAAATCTTCGGTAACCGGCAATTCGCCGCGCGGACAACCTGCAAAAGCGGGTTGTACATGGCAACCCTGTCCCCACCAACTGCGTGTCTCGACGCCAGAGCGCAGCAGCAGAGCAGCGACCTGGGGTGCGGAAGCACTGGGTAAAATCACGCTGGTGGTTCCGGTGGCCCAGCCCTCACCATAGCCGGGATGCAGGGCTACACCGGGAATCCTTGCGAGTGCCTGTGTGTACCACTCCATGATCTTGAGGTGTTTCAAACGGAAGAAAGGCCAACGCGCGAGACTGGCCAAGGCGACCGCGGCGTGATACTCGCTCATTTTGGCGTTGAAGCCGGAACACAACGCCACGCGCGAATTCTGGAAACCAAAGTTGCAGCAGGACCGTACCCGATGACCCAGTTCAGCGTCCGTACTTAGAACGAAGCCGCCTTCTCCCGCGGCAAACACTTTGGTGGCATGCAGACTGACCACAGAAGGCAAAACGCTAGCGGTTACGGTATCAAAGCCGGCGGCGGCGTCGATTACCACACGAACGCCCGTTTCGTCCTGAAACTGCTGCCACGCCTTCAGCCGGAGCGGCGCGCCAAAAGGCGAGACGACGACGACTGCTTCGACCGCGTACCCTTTTCGGAGCGTTTCCCGTACCTGTTCCGGGTTCAGCGCCCAAGTCCCGCGCTCCACGTCGTGGAACATGGGTGTTAATCCGGCGGCTTTTGCTGCGTGCGGCGTGGCCGCAAAGGTCCAGGAAGGCATCAGGCACAGGGCCCCCTGTTTGAGGCCCAGGGCCAGCAGGGCGGCCGTGATACCAGCTGTGGCGTTTGAAACGGTGACCAGTGTGTGGTCCCTTGCGCCCAGCCGTTTAGAAAGTTCTTGCTCCAGCTGCTGCACCAGCGGGCCGTAGTTTGAATACCAGCGCCGCGAATCAATGGCCTGTAGGTAAGGCAAAATATCGCTAGTCGAGGGCAGCTGAGGACGAAGAATCGGGATGGCCTCTGCCGCCCGTTTCGCCTTAGGCGCCTTCTTTTCAGGCAATATGTCAAGTTGGGGCGCCGACTCGCCGGTCAGCGGAACGAGAGTGGAGTGAACAGTCATGACAACAAGCCCTTGTATTTGGTATCGCCTGGAAAACGGATTTACTTGAGGGGCAATGTTTAGCAGCCCAGCCCCGCCTAACGGCACGGCTGGGAGATAGGAGCTGAGAACGGCGCAGACAGGGTGCTGGATTGAACGGTCTGTAACTTGTTGGTGGGTTTGCCCAGCGACATCGGGAAGTGTTCGAATCTCCCCGTTTTTGGCTTGGCGCGGTCGGAAGTCACAGGGTAGGCGAACCAGAGCCGTACCATCCTAATGATGTAAATGGGTCTCTTGACGGATTTTTTCTCGGCGCACCGCTCTTTTATGGAGCGCGATCGGCGGCATCTCCCGCGACCTTGTTCCTAGTTCCAATTTCCAATCAAAATGAACGGCGCCCAATAGAAGGGGTGACTCCAGTCCTTCACCACATCTTTTGATTTCGCCGTCTCCCGCTCTTGTTCATCGGGTCGCAGGGCGCCACTCGCCATCTGCTCTTGCGCCAGCCGCAACGCTTCCGATTTGCCTGCTCCTGGATTACGCTGCCGCAGCCGGTACATCGTCTCCATCAACCGCGCCGTTGCTTCGTCGTTCACGCTCCACAGGCTCGCGACCACTCCCTTCGCCCCGAGCCGCTGTGCGATGGTCCCGAAGCTATCCACTTCTCTCCCGTCTTCACTCTTGTTCGTAAATGCCGTGCTGCACGCCGACAGCGTTAGTAATTCGACCCCGTCGAAAAGGTCCTGTTGGTCTTCTATGTCGGCCAAGCTCAATTCGCTGCCGTCGCCCAGCAGCAGGTGCGAATTGGCTGTGACCCCTGGTTCGGAGTCGAAGTGGGTGGCAATATGCACCACGCTGTTCTTTTTCGCTCGCAAATCGTTCTCGAAGGAGCTGCGGGTGAAAGCCGCATTCAAGCGAATGGCTCCGGCAATGGGTGCCGTCTCCATCTCGTTCTGGCGGAAGATACCATGCAACTCCGCGGCTACCGACGGCAGCGCCTCAAAGTTCGCCTTCGCCTCCGAAACCCCAAATCCCGTCCCTTCCCATACCGATGCTGACGTTTCCGTCAATCGTGTCAAGCTCGCCGGCGTGATAAGTGAATTGCGAAAACGCTTTACCAGGTAGTCATCGCCGTCATGCAAGGCGGCGAATGGGACATAGCGTAGCGTGCTATCGATCGACCACATGATTGTTTTCGCATTCAGTCCATCCAGATCCCTTCGCAACCCCTCCGGGAACACAATGCGGTAGAGCTCCTGCGCCTGTGCTTTGGGGTGAGATGCCGGATTCTGCAAAAGCTGCCGGAACGTGAAGATTTTCTGGTTGAGGTCTTTCTCTTTAATCGCGGTGGTATAGGCTTTGCGAGCGCCGCTGGTCACCAGCATGGCGATGTATTTATCTGGCATCACCAAGGTATAGATCGCCACCACATCGGGGCCCATCTGCCGCAAAGCCTTCTGCACGCCAGCGGCTTCATCGCGAAACGCCCCCACGCGTTTGGTGACCGCGGAGGTCGGGGAGAAGTCCTTTTCCTGTTCTTGCAGGAACCGTAACAGCACGCGGTTGGTTGCCGCCAGATCGGCGTCCAGCCGCACCGCTTGCTCCGATTCGGTTGCGCTGAGCGGTCCTTTAGTCCTCTTGTCCACCAGTGCCGCTTTCTGCTGCCCGAGCGAGACCATTTGGCCGACGATTTGTTCGTAATGATTGAGAGCCTTTCGTTCGGACTCAAGCAGCGTTGCCGGGCGCAGCTGATCGGCGACGGCGTCGCGCCGGATGAAGTCGCTGGCTTCTTTGTCTTTCAACAGGTTGAGCACTTCTTCGGCTTCGCCGAACCGTTCGCGTTCGACGAGAAGAGCAGCGAGATCCCTGTATTTAGACTCAACTGATGTCGCGTAGCTGCGCCTCAACTCATCGGGAAGGTTCTGATTGTCACGGCGGATGCTCTGCAAAACGTTAACGGCCTGTTTGCCAAACCAGATTGCGGTGTCGGGGCGAGCCAGATCCCTAAACGCTGATGAGATATTTCCCAACGTTTCAGCCTCGCCCGCGCGGTTGCCGACCGAACGATCGAGGGGCAAAGCTCGGCCGTAGTAGTCGAGCGCTTTCTGTTTCTCCCGAAGATCCGAGTAGACGACGCCAATCTTGTCCAACGTATAGGCCTCGCCGGAGCGGTCGCCCACGGCGCGAAAGAGCGGCAAAGCCTGCTCGTAATACTCCAGCGCTCTCCGCTTCTCTCTCGCATCCGAGTATGCGGCGCCGATGCTGGTCAACGTCCAAGCCTCACCGGGGCGATTTCCCGTGGCGCGGAAGAGTCGCAAAGCCTGTCGGTAAGAGTCCAGCGCTCGCTGCTCCTCTCCCAGTTCTGAGTAAACGATGCCGATGTTGTTTAACGTCCAAGCCTTGCCGGAAGGGTCACCGACCGCACGGAGGAACGACAAAGCCTGCCAGTAATACTGCAGTGCTTTCTGCTTCTCTCCTAGACCTGCGTGAACCTCGCCAATTTTGTTTAACGTAGCAGCCTCCCCGGAGCGGTCACCGACCGCGCGGAAGAGTTCCAGAGCCTCGCTGTAATACTCCAACGCTTTCTGCTTCTCTCCCAGATCCGAGCAAACGGTGCCACTGCCGTTCAACGTCCAAGCCTCACCCGCGCGATCCCCAACGGCACGGAAGAGCGGCAAAGCCCGCACGTAATAATCCAGCGCTTTTTGCTTCTCACCCAGATCCGAGTGAGCGGCGCCTATGTTGCTCAACGTCCAAGCCTCGTCCGCACGGTCCCCCACCGCGCGGACGAGCGGCAAAGCCTGCCCGTAATAATCCAGTGCTTTCTGCTTCTGTCCCAGATCCGAGTGAACGATGCCTATGTTGTTTAACGTATCGGCCTCGCCCGCGCGGTCTCCTACCGTTCGGCGAAGCGGCAAGGCCTGCCCATAGTAGTCAAGTGCCTTCTGCTTCTCGCCCAATGCCGCGTATGCAGCGCCGATCCTGTGAAGGCAGAGGGCCTCTTCATAACCGTCCTTCAACCCTCGCCATAAAGATGCCGCCCGCTCAAATCCATTGATCGCTTCGAGCGATTTCTCCTTGTCCCCCGCCTGCTCCTCAGCCACTGCGGCAAAGAAGCTGGTCTCTGCCGCGATTCGGCTGAGATCTGCTTGGGTAGGCTCCCGCAAGTCGGTCAACTCAATGTCATACTGTCCGGCCTCGGAGGTGCGCTTTGCTTTACTCACTCGAACTTGATAGACCCCTGAGTCTTTCGCGATCCACGATGCCGGTTCCGGCCCAAACGCGCCGTTCAGACTATCCGCCGTAACAAGCACTTTCTCGTCCGGCCCCGCGACTGTCAGCACAACATCCACACCCTTTTGTCGGCCTACAACGTGCGCAAACTGGCCGGCTGTTAACTCGACAGTGAACACGTCCGTCAACCCGGGACCTAGCTCGCGCTTCACCGGTGCGCCCAGTTGAAGTTTGCTTTGCTGCCGCTCACTGACAGCGGCGGATTGCGCGGTCTGCGGCAAGCCCTTTGGCGCCAACAAGAAGAACAACGCACCAGCCAGCAGCCATTGACTTCCGAAACGTACTCGGCCGTTCTTCATTGAGCGACCTCCGATCGTTCGCTGGCCCGAACCCCTTCGGAGGAATGTACGTGAAACCGAGATGACGAGAGCGATCCTCGTTGTTTGAGATCGGGCCGATGCCCTAATCACAACACGCCCGCCGCTGCATTTGCAACGCGCCAGCGCATAAACGAAGGTACCAATCGTTTGGGCCTATCTCAAACTTGAAAGGCGGATGGGGCCGATTCCGCTATCTACCACCTTCGATAGGCGACGGATGATCCGCCCTTACGTATTCAGTGCCCGCAGAGCGCGGATCTCATATGACTACTTCCAATTCCCAATCAGAATAAACGGCGCCCAATAGAACGGGTGACTCCAGTCCCTCGCCACTACATCTTTCGATATCGCAGTCTCCCGCTCTTGTTCATCGGGCCGCAGCGCGCCACTCGCCATCTGCTCTTGCGCCAACCGCAAGGCTTCCGATTTCCCCGCTCCTGGATTCTGCTGCCGCAGCCGGTACATGGTCTCCATCAGCCGCGCCGTCGCTTCGTCGTTCACACTCCACAGGCTTGCAACCACTCCCTTCGCTCCCAGTCGCTGTGCGATCGTTCCGAAGCTATCCACTTCTCTCCCGTCTTCACTCTTATTCGTAAACGCCGTGCTGCATGCCGATAAAGTCAACACTTCTACCCCGTCGAAAAGATCCTGTTGATCTTCAATATCGGCCAGACTTAATTCGCTGCCGTCCCCTAGCAATAGGTGCGAGTTTGCCGACACGCCGGGCTCGGAATCGAAATGTGTCGCAATATGTATCACGCTGTTCTTCTTGGCTCGCAAATCGCTCTCGAAAGAGGTCCGCGTAAACTCGGCGTTCAAGCGAATGGCACCGGCAATCGGGGCAACCTCCGTCTCGTTCTGGCGGAAGATACCGTGCAACTCCGCGGGCACGGACGGCAGCGCGGTGTAACTCCCTTTCGCTTCCGAGACCCCAAATCCCGTCCCGTCCCATAGCGCATCCGACACTGCCGTCAAACGCGTCAGACTCGCCGGCGTAATGAGCGAGTTGCGCAAGTGCTTCACTATGTAGTCGTGGCCGTCATGCAGCGCGGCCAGCGGTACATAACGTAAGGTACTGTCGATGGACCACATGATGGTCTTAGCGTGCAGCGCGTCCAAATCCTTGCGCAACCCCTCCGGGAACACGATCCGGTACAACTCCTGCGCCTGTACCTCTGGGTGGGATGCAGGATTCTGCAAGAGCTGTCGAAAAGTGAAGATTTTCCGGTTGAGATCTGTCTCCTTAATTGCGGTGGTATACGCTTTGCGAGTGCCGCTGGTGACCAGGACCGCGATGTATTTATCGGGCATCACCAGCGTATAGATGGCCACCACATCTGAACTCATCTGCCGCAGTGCTTCTTGCACGCTGACGGCTTCCTCCCGAAACTCGCCGGTGCGTCTGGCAACCGCCGAGGCCGGGGTGAAGTCCTTTTCCTCTTCCTGCAGATAACGTAAGAGCACTCGGTTCGCAGCCGCCAGATCGCTGTCCAGCCGCGCCGCTTGCTCCGCCTCCGCCGTGCTGAGTGGACCTTGATTCCGTTTGTCGACCAGCGCCGCCTTCTGCTGCCCGAGGGTGACTACTTCGCCGACGATTTGCTCATAGCGCTCCAGCGCTTTGCGTTCGGATGGGAGCAGCGTCGCTGGCCGCAGTTGATCGGCGACGGCGTCGCGCCGTATGAAATCGCTGGCTTCTTTATCTTTCAGGAGGTTGAGCACCTCTTCCGCTTCGCCGAAACGTTGGCGGTCGACGAGAAGAGCTGCGAGCCGGCGATATGTGGACTCAATCGATTTCGCATAGCTGCGCTTCAATTCATCGGAAAGGTTTTGGTTGTCGCGGCGGATGCTCTGCAAAACATTGACGGCTAGTTTGCCGAAGCGGATGGCGGCGTCGGGACGAGCGAGATCCTTGTAGACGGTTGAGAGATTCCCGAAGGTAGCAGCCTCGCCGAAGCGATCGCCCACCGCCCTGCGCAGTGCCAGCGCCTGCCCGAAATAGTCAAGCGCCTTCGGCCTCTCTCCCGAATCCGAGTATAGTTTGCCGATGTTGTTCAACGCGATTGCCTCGCCAGAGCGGCGCCCCACCGCGCGGTGCAGCAGAACAGCCTGGCCGTAAAAATCGAGCGCTTTCTGCCGCTGTCCCAAACTCGCGTATACTTCGCCCATGTTGTTCAACGTCGCAGCCTCGCCTGCGCGGTCGCCTATCGTCCGGCGGAGGGGCAAACACTGTCTGTAAAAATCCAGTGCCTTCCGCTTCTCTCCCATATCCGAATACACGGTACCGATGGCGTTCAACGTCATAGCCTCGCCGCTGCGGTCCCCCAAAGCCCGGCGGAAGGGCAAAGCTTGCCCCAAGTAATTCAGGGCCTGCTGCTGCTCCCCAAGATCGGCGTAAGCAACGCCGATATTGTTTAATATCATCGCCTCGCCACTCCGGTCGCGGATGGCGTGTAACAGCGGCAGCGCTTGCCCGTAGTAGTCGAGCGCTTTTTGCTTCTCTCCAAGATTCGCGTACACGTTGCCGATGTTGCCCAGCGCAACCGCCTCGCCAGAGCGGTCACCCACCGCGCGGGCGAGGGGCAAGGCCTGCCTGAAATTATCCAGCGCTTTCTGGTTCTCTCCCAAGTCCGAGTACACCAGGCCGCTGTTGCTCAACGTCGCAGCCTCGCCCGAGCGGTCGCCGACGGCGCGAAAGAGCGGTAGCGCTTGCGCGTAGGAGTCCAGAGCCTTCTGGGACTCTCCTGAAGACCAGTGCAGGACGCCCATGTTTCGCAACGTGGCAGCTTCGCCCGAGCGGTCGCCGACGGAGCGGCGGAGCGGCAGCGCTCTTCCGTAGTAGTCGAGCGACTTCTGTTTCTCGCCAAGAAGCCAGAAAAGCCTGCCGATTCGGTGAAGGCAGAGCGCCTCTTGATAGCCATCCTTCAATCCTCGCCACAGGGACCCTGCTCGTTCATATTCCTCAATCGCTGCAAGCAATTTACCTTTGTCGCCTGCCAGCTCGTCAGCCGTCGCCGCGAAGAAGCTCCTCTCAGCCGCGATTCGCGTGCGATCTGCTTCCGCTGGTTCCCCCAAATCCGTCAACTCGATCTGGTAACGTCCGCCCTCAGAGGTCCGCTTCGCTTTATCTACTCGAACGTTATACTCCCCCGAGTCTTTCGCAATCCACGATGCCGGCTCCGGCCCAAACGCGCCGCTCAGACTATCAGCCGTAACAAGCACTTTTCCGTCCGGCGCCACGACGGTCACCACAACATCCACGCCCTTTTGCTCCGCCACAACGTGCGCAAATTGAGCGGCCGTAACCTCAACAGTGAATACATCCGTCAGCCCCGGACCTAACTCCCGCTCCACGGGCACATGCAGTTCCAGCTTACCGGCCTGCCGCTCACTGACAGCGGCAGGTGGGGCGGTCTGTGGCAAAGAAACGGCCGCGAGGACTAACAGTAACGCTAGAGCCTTCATTGGTTTTGTCCTCCAATCCTGGGTTTGCCCCCTCCGTCGGCCAACGTCGCACGCGCGGAATCGAGCGCCCGCCGCAAGGCCATGTCTTCGGGCTTCTGTTTCAAAGCAGCGCTGAATTCGTCGCACGCTTCCGCGACCAACCCAAGGCGCAGATCCACCTCAGCCAGCAAGCCAAGCGTCGCCGCATCACTGCCACTGGCGCCAAAGGCGCTGGCGAACTTCGTACGTTGCAGGGCGGCTTCAGCCGAAAGCGTGCTGAACTCTGCTTCACCAGCACCGATGACGACTCCGGAGCGCAGAGCCCGGACGTTCCAGTAGTAGTGCGCTCCTGCCTCGACTTTTTCGCTCGGCACCAGCACTTCACTGGATTCGGTTGTGACGCTCCATTTGCTATCGCCTCCCGCGTCTCGGAGAATAACGTGGTAAGAGGCCGCATCACCAACCGCCTTAAATCGAAGGATCACCTTATCCGGAAGTGCAACCATGCCCGCCTTCGGGTAGAGGTCGCTCATCTCAGCGGGACCGCGAATGCGCACTGCGCCGGAGGTTGGAGCTGAGTCCGCTTCGATGGGAGCGGGCTTCGGGATAGGAGGCAGGGAGGGCAACTCCCGAACCGCGCCATTTATCTTCGGGGCTCCAGCCGCAGTGAGAGTCATCTCGGCTCCCTGACCCAGTTCATAGCGACGGCCATCCAAAAGAATCAAAACGGCCTGCGACCCCTTGCCCACTTGCAGCGTCATACCGTCAGAGAGCCAGTCCAGGCTGGAGACAGTGACTTTTTCACGGCTCCCTGGTGATCGCACCGTGACACTGCCGGAAAGATACGCTACCACTGCCACCGAGTTTTTACAACAATCGGCGGCATGCATTGGCATCAGCGCCAACACCATTGCCATGCAGCGAATTGTTTGAGCGCACACTGACATAGGGAACCTCCAAAATCAGTGCTCCGCCACCGGGTATGCACTCAAGGTAGACTTCAAACCCCAGGCGGCAAGCATGCTTAACAGGATTGCCAGTTCCGGAGTCACGACCGCTATCATCGTCCGGCTGGTGCGGAATATCCAAAACGCCAAGACAATATAGACGCACAGCAGAATGGCAGAAGCGATCAAAGAAGCAAGGTAGTGATGAGGAAAGCAAAGCGCGGCGGCCGTCGTGGCCAGGCAGGCCAATCCCACCGCAGCGAGACAGCCCAACAAGGGAACTTCACGAATAGGATTGCCAGCCAGGATTGTATTGGCGATTAGGGCTTGCACCAATTGTCCAGATACCAGCTTCTCGCTGGCAACCTGAGGAACGCGATGTTCGTCGTTGTTCCCAGCATAGGTTGCGCCTACGATTACCAGCCGATTGCGAAACAGCTCGGGCGTTGCGCTTAGCTGTGCCCGCACGTCCTTCCAGGAAATCGGCGTTAAGTTGCGAAGACGCACGGAGTAGTCGATCCACATCGGCTCGACCGGGGAAACTGCGTGCAGCCGCTGTGGAAATGCGCTTTCAACTGCAACGCCGGCAAACGATTGGCGTTTGCGACCGGACTTGTCCACATAGAACAGCCGCGCACGCCGAATCGTTCGATCCTCTTCTTCTTCCAGATTCACTAGGCCGAACAGAGCGGCGTATCGCTGCGGACCAAGTATGTATGCAGTGAGGCGATTTATGCATTCGGTACCGACGATCTGACCCGAGGGCGCGGAAAAAAGTGCTAAGGTCAGCCGGTCCGCATGAGAGATCACTGTTCTTGCGAGTTCCTGCGACTCGCCCCAGCGCGACGGAAGCAGGAGGTCAATGGCGACCGCCCTCGCGCCAGAGGTAAATATGTTGTCAATCATTGTGGCGAGTTCGCTCGCGCGGTCGCTCAATGGGCGCTCATCCGCACTCAGGGTCGCATCGTCAATCGAAACCAGCATCAGACTGGGATCTGGACGCGTTTCCGGCAACAGTGCAAATCGCTGGTCGGCGATCCGGCCCTCCAGTGATCGCGCGAAGCGTAATTGTCCAATACCTGCGGAAACCAAGAGTGCTAGGATCGTCGCGGCAATCGCCAGCGCCAGTCTCTTCGGCCATTCTCGCGCACGCCACTTGCGCTGTTCCGCACAAAGCCACGCAAATGCTACCGCTGAAACCGCCGCCGATGCGCTGGGCGGACGATCCTTCGGATCTGGGCTCAGCAAAACAAGCACGGGCGGATCGATATCCGGCGGCAGCTTCGAAATGCGTGAGGAAAGCGCCGCAGGCGGTTTCTTGATGTTTACACGTACCTCGGCCAAGTGCCTGCCAAACGGCGTGCTGCCGGTGAGCAGCTCATACATGAGTGCGCCAAACGCGAACCGATCGCTGGCTGGTGATGCTTCTTCGCTCCGGAGAAGCTCCGGCGCCATATACGCTGGGGTTCCGCGAAGGCTTCCGCCCGCTGACGTCTGATTGCCCTCTTCTTGTTCTGAACTCAATAAGGGATTTTGCAGTCGAGCCAGGCCGAAGTCGACCACCTTTAAACGCGTCTGCTGGGAACCCGGTTCTTCGGCGAGAAACAGATTAGCAGGCTTCAAATCGCCATGGACGATGTTGTTGTCGTGCGCGGCGTCCACGGCTTCCGCGGTGGCGCGAAGGAGACCGATCGCCTCCTCAAACGGCAATACTTCGCGCTCTTTCAGGATCTGGCCGAGCGTCTTGCCCACCAGGTACTCCATCACCAGATAAGGCACACCGCCGCCGCGCGAGTCAAGGCCATAGTCGGTTACGTCTACTATGTTGCGGTGTCTTAGACGACCGAGCGCCCGGGCTTCCGTCTCGAAACTTTCGCAATAAACCGGCGAAAGCGCGCCGTCCTGCAAAATGAGTTTCAAGGCGAAGCGCTTTTCCAGCCCGACGTGCTGGACGAGATAGACGGCCCCCATGCCGCCGCGGCCCAGCCTTTGCTCCACAAGGTACTTGCCATCAATCAACTGGCGTCCGGCGAAAGCAAACTGCAATGTCGAGCCATCACGAGGACAGGCAGAATGGGGGCTTTCGTAACATCGCCAGCATTTCGGGCACTCCATGACGGCGGAGCCGACGTGAACTGAGATTGGCTCCGGCATGATCACCGTCTCTTCGTCCGCCGAAAGGAGCTGGATCAAGCGATCCCGCAAATCCGCATCGCCCGCGCACGCTCGGTCCAAAAAGGCAGATCGCTCGGGCTCGCTGAGGCGGACGACGTCCTCAAAGATCTTTTGAAGATGGGAATGCCGCTCGGGAGTCATCCCCTGGGCCCTCCCATCTCCGTCTTCAGCCAGGCTTTGGCGAACCGCCAGTCGTTCTTTATAGTCTTCACGGAGACATCCAGAACCTCCGCGGTCTCCTCCTCAGTCAATCCAGCGAACGAATGCAGTTCCACTACTTGAGCCTGCCGGGGACTGAGTTGCGCCAGCCGGTCGAGCGCTTCGCCGAGTGCGAGAAACTCAGAGAGGTCGCGAAAGATCGCCGGTCCCTGCTCGTCGAGCGCGATCTTTTGGAACGCGCCGCCATGACGTTCGGCCCCACGCCTGCGGGCATGGTCCATCAGTACTCTCCGCATGCTTCTGGCAACCGTACAAAACAAGTGCTTGCGATTTTCCCATTGAAACGGTTGGCCGTCGAAGAGCCGGAGATAGGCTTCGTTGACCAATGCGGTGGCTTGTAGGGTGTGGTCGGCGCGCTCCCTCTGCATGTAAGCTCGCGCCACGCGCCGCAGCTCGTCATAGACCAACCCGAACAGCACCTCCGGCGACTCCGGCCGCGCTCGATAAGTTTCGACGAGAGACTCTTCGGACTCCGGCATTTTATCGGCCTTAGACATAAGCAAATCCCCTTGAGTCTATACCCCCCGCCGTTGCTATAACAAGCGTCCGAAGGCTCCAATTACTTCGTCAATGCTGTGTACCAGCAGTGCCACCACCAAGACCTGCCAGATCCCTACAGAAGCGATCATCGTTAGGGCAACTCCAGAAAACAATATAGTCCTTTTTAGCTTCATAACTCTTCTCCTACGAGAACGCCGCTTCGGGCGGTCTTAACTTGATATGCGCGAAAATGCTGTTTCGGGGCAATGCCGGGAAAAAAGAACTGGGGATGACAAAGAGCGCTGACCCTTTGTCATCCCCAGTCACCTTCGAACTCGTTCCGGCGTTGACTAATCTTCCCAACTGCGAATCACCGTGCCCACTCTGATCGAGCTGAGCCTTAGGTAGCAAGCCGCGGCGCGCAGCCGGACAGTCGGATTCTTGTCGTTCAGCATTGGCTCCGCGTGATGCGCCATGGCCGGATCGCCTCCGAGAGCAATTGCTTGGATCGCCGCGGCCCGCACCGCCGCATCTTTATCGGTCAACGCCTGCTTTAGCGCGGCTGCTATTTCCGCGTCCTTGTTTTCTCCCAGCAGAAGCGCGATAGCCGCCCGGTCAGAACCGCTTCCTTTTGACAACGCTTGCAAGAGCTTCGATATCCCAATTCCCGCGCCGGGTACAGGCGCGAACGCGGTGCTGTACCGCACCGCCATCACCACCATTGGCTTTGGTGTCTGCAAGGTGCGCAGCCCTGCGCGCTCCTGCTGGACAATAAAATTCGAAGCCGTTTTAGAGTCGCCCTTCAGAATTCGGATCAGCGCCGCCCGAGCCGCCGGGTCGTTCATATTGAACAATGCTTTCGCCGCCGCGAAGCGCACCTCAGGCGTACTGTCATCCAAAGCTACCCGGAGCGCCGGCGCGTCTTTCGCTTCCGCCAGGCTCGTCACGGCCGCCAGTCTGACCGGAACATCTTTGTCATTCAGCATGGCTTCCAGGCGGTCCTGATACGGGTGTTTCGAACCGATGATAGAGAGCGCGCTCACCGCCTCCCTGCGCGTGTCCGGGTTCTTGGAATGAAGCGCCTTGTCAATAGTGGCCAGAGCGGTTTCGCCCGGTAAAGCGGCATTTGCCAGCCCGCCGGTTAGCATCAGGATGGTGGCGGCAAGCAGTTGGTTTTTCATGGCTGATCTCCTCTTTTGGGTGGAGCGTTGTCCGCTCTCACTCAGGTATGCGAAGTCGCTTTGGAAAAGGGGCAAAATTAATTGGACGCCATCATCATTGTTGCCGGCGTGAAGCGATATCCCGAGTGCTTGATCACGAGATTAGCTTCGCCGAACAGCTTTGCTTCGGTCACCGAACGGTTCGACGCCGCCATCCAGTATTCGCCTGTCTTTTCGAAGGTTTGGATGAAGCTCACCGTATTGGTCCAGAAAGATGGCTTCTTCGACGGGTTGCCCTCCACCTGGACTACAGCGTAGTCCGCGGCATCGATCCAGATGCGCCCCTTAATGAGGTACTTGGATTCAGTCTTGGGCTCGATCTCCAGGACGTAAGCTAGGCGGCCTTTGATCTCTTCACTGCCAGTCAATCGAAACGCGTAGTTTTTGTCGTTTAGCCGGTTGCGGCTTTGCAAGGCGGGCCGCGACGCCTCCACTTCAGCTTCCAGCAGCTTATGAAATACGTGGTCGCGAACGGCGCCATCGCCGCGTTCATAGATGACGTCATAGCTCTTGGATCCATCTGGCTGGCGAGTCCACTGCACCATCATCTCCGCGTGGCGCTCTTTGTTATCCAGCGTGTATTGCGATTTCCAGCTATAAGCGCGTAGGGAAGACTGCCGCGCTTGATCGTTCTCCATCATCCGGTTCACAATCTCATCGCCGGTCGGAGCCTGCGCTCCAAGTATTGTCAACGCTGCAAGCATCATCATAACGGCGGTTTTCATGGGTTTGGATGTCCTTCACCCCAATGTGCGAAACGCAGCGCGGAAGAGGGCAAAAAAATTACCTTTCCACATCAAGGCGGACCTGCAGAAAGCCCCGCCCGTTGGAGGAGCTTTTCCGTTCACAGATTCTGAAAATATTTCTTTCTCATAGAGCGCAAAAGACTTAACTCCAAATTCCTGCACCGCCAAAGTTCGTTTTCGACCGCGCCGGTGCTATGTTTTCGACAGGCTCAGCAGAGATTACTCTGGTGGGCCATTTCTATTTCCGAAAAGGAGTCGCGAAATGTATTTACGCGAAATTCCCAGCGCCGTTGCGCAGCAAACTCTGAAACCCGGCCGCCCAGCGGGTTTCCCCACGATTCAGCCACAGACAGGTGTGCGTTGGGGGCATCTCAATGAAACGGTATAAATATCCTCCAAGCGGTGTGCAAGTCTACGACGTAGACGAGTGTCTCTGGGACGTCCGCGAGGCTCGCGCGACCAAACATGGATTCGATTTGCTCCTTGGCAGTCCAGCCAACACTCCCCTGGGAAGCTATTTCGGAGGCTTACCGCGGCTGATCGCCACGCCAGCGCTGCGCGATTATTGGGAACTTGTTAAGACGAAGCGGCGAGGTGAGATCTTTGATTTGCCGGCGGGTCGGACGACCATGAAGCGAGTACGGCGGCGGCTCGGTTTTAATTCGCTGGATGACGTGGACGCGTTCTTTCAGGATCGAATCGGCGACCTGAAAGCGCTGAAGGCACGCGAGTTCGCCGAGCGATATGGGGTGGATATTCATGTTGCGATGGATCGACGCTTTAGGCTGTTGGGGCGAAAGGCGCGACTGCTGGGGTGGTGGCAGGACGAGAAAGTGTTAGAGGTTCTTCGTGCGCCCACAACGTTGCGGGAGGCGGGCGAGAAACTGGGGATCAAAACGAGCCAGGTCTACCGGCTTAGGGAGCGAGTGCGAGCGGATCTCGATAGGCGAGATGGCCGATTTCTAAAGGCGGCATGAGGGCCAGCGAGTGGGTTGGCTGCGCAAACTTCGGATGCTTGCAATCATGTTCCCGCAGATGTGACACGGGTGGCGACTGAGATGTCGCCGCCGATTCGCGGGAAGCCTTGGGCATACTGCGCGCCAAGCTTGCCTCGAAAATACTTTTGAGGTACGCGCCAATCTCTCTTCGCTGCAAGGTGTTCGAAGCGTTGGCCGACAGCTCTCTGACAATCTGAATCACAACCAAGCTGGCCCATGCCGCTGTCGGGAGGATTGGGTTCGTTTCGCAAAAACGCCCTTTCCTCGCCTGAAGTGGCATATGAAAGTGTCGGCGTGACTTTTTATTTTCATCCGCAGGGGTGGCCCAACGGGCCAAACAGGTTGAAAACTGCGCGCCGTTCTCACGAAATTTGTATTTGAGTGGACCGTCCCGACTTTTCCCCTGGCGAGTTTTTCACGATCATCGGGGGACGCAAAGGGCACGGTGTGGGCAGGAGCGTTTCATCATCATCGGCGGCCCGGGAGCGCTACGGCGAAGCGGCTTGTGCCTCAAATTTGAGGGGGCTTGTGTCGAAATTCGATCGCCATTCACTCGGAGGGACTCCCGCCCAGCGAACAAAAGCTCGCGTGAAAGCGCTTGGATCTGTGTAGCGGACAATCAGGCCGATTTCGGCGATGCCGAGCCGGGTGTTGGCAAGTAGTTGCCGGGCGAATTCGAAGCGCGTTTCGTCCAATACGCTTTGAAATCGAAGGCCCAGGGCATCTAGGCGGCGGTGAAGCGTCCGGCGGCTCATGCCCAACTGCGCCGAGATCTCATCGACGGAGATCCGGCGATTGAGCAGCGCGATCCTCAGCGCCCGGCGCAATTGGGTCAGCGTGTCGAACTCGCCAGCCTGCCAAAGTGTCCCAATGCGCTTCTCAAGAACCTTTCGGAGCCCGGCATCCGCCCCAGCCACCGGCCGGTCAAGCAACCCTTGGGGCAAAAGGATGGCGGTTTGGCTGGCGTTGAAATGCAGCTTCACACCAAACGATCGGCGGTAGGGTGTCAGATCCGCAGGCTCGGAACGGGAAAACAAAACTTCGATTTCGGGAGGATTGCTTGGACCCGTAAGCTCACAGATGAGGTTGAATCCCGCCATGGCGACGCAGTCGCAGATCAGATGGTTGCCGGGGACGTTCGCTTGGTATACCGCATACCCAAAGAACGCGTTAGGCCCATCCGCCAGCAGATACACGACACTTCCGTGAGCGTTGCGATGCTGGTGGGTGGCGAAATCAAGCAATGCAGTGCCCAGAGTCGGGGCATTTCGAATCAGTTCGCCGACCAAGCCCAGAGAAGCAGTCCGAATCTGCTTGCCGATCTCGAGCGCAAAGTGTGGGCACTGAGTCTTGTCGGCGGCCACATTTAATAGGACGCCCACTGCCCTGTAAGGGATCGTACTCTCTGGATTGTGCAGCGCCTGCGGGCTTAAACCGGCGGCTGCAAGCACGTCTGATGGGTCGGCGCCGAATTGGCGCAAAAGCTCAGGTACAAAAGAGAGAGCGCCCACGCGTTGGAGGTTCTCAGGCGAGATCGAGCCCGGCTCCTCGGAGGTCATAATAGTACCAGTACCAAAGCGTACATAGTCATGCAGAATTTACTCTTTTGGCTCCAATAGTCAAGCACTTTTTCTTGGTGTAATTATATTATTGTCTTATCGAGGGAAATTAAGTGAATTTTAGGAAATCTATGCGCGTGGCCATCGGCTTAGCGTTCAGCGCGGCTCTGGGTAGTGCGGGCACCGTGAGTTACACCTGCGCCCCAGGTGTCTCGGCCGCGACGTGCACCTATCTGAACACGACGGTAGCGGGCAACTACAGCGCCGCGTTCGGCAATGCGAACGCCAGCATCTACATCCAGTACGGCGCAACGGGGCTGGCACAAAGCACAACTGGGTACGACAATCAGGTGACCTTCGCGCAATACGCGGCTGCCCTTAGCGCCGAAGCTACTGCGAGTGGGAACGCGGTCCAGATAGCAGCGGTCGCGGCGCTGACCAAATACGATGCCCCGCTCTACGGCGCGGGCAACGTGGATATTACGAGCGCCCTCGCTAATGCACTTGGGATCAGCGGAGAGGTCGCGGGCGGCAATACGGGCACAACCGCCGGCGGCGCCGCGTGCTTCACGCCGGGTAGCGGAGGCTGCTACAACGGCATCATCACTGTGACGAACAGCCCCGGCACGCCGTTGTATTACGACAACCTCGGTGGACCAGAGCCGTCGGACGCGTACGATTACTACGCCACGGTGGAGCATGAGACCGACGAACTTCTCGGCACGTCTTCTTGCGTAACCACGCAGACTACGCCTTTGTCCAACGGCTGTCCTGGAACGAATACTCCTTCGGCGGTCGATCTGTTCCGCTATTCCAGTTCGGGAAAGCTTATTCCTGACAGCGCCCTAAGTACGACGCCAGGCGCTTATTTTTCCTATAACGGCGGCGCGACAAACGGAGCGAACGGAGTGGGAGGTCTTCCCAAAATCTACAACACTCTTGACAATGGCGAAGACTATGCCGACTTTCTTTCCAGCTCTCCTGATTGCGGGACGAATCAGGCCGTCCAGGACGCAGAGGGTTGCCCAGGCGAGGATGCAGGCCTCAGTATTCTGAATGATGGTGGCGCTGAAATCAACATTCTCAATGCGGTCGGGTACGACTTGGCTCCTACTACTACCACACCCACGCCCGAGCCCGGCACCGTGTGTCTGTTTGGCACGGGTCTCGTGGTTGTTAGCTGGTACAGGCGCCGACGCCGCGCTTGAAAGATCTCTGTCTGGCCCGGTCTGTTCGGATTTGCCCTTAAAATCATCAGACCGGGCCATACTCTTCTACTCCCGACAGGGTGTTTGAGAAAAAGAACCCACGTGCTGCGCCCGACGTAAGAGTGATAGATTCGTGGAGTCTAGCTCGCTCGGTCGCGGCTCGGAACAAGTCGCTGTGTCGTACACACGATAATGCGGGCAATCTCAATTGCGCCCAGCGTTGCGGAAAAAATCCCAAAAACAATTTTCTCCCGATTTTTCATCTGCCTACCGGGCATTAGCTGAACGACGTGCTTTTGACTACCTCCGCGGTGATCCGATCGACTCAACTAGCAGATCATTCTTACTGGCGAAGTGGATATAGAATCCCCGTGTGTGAGCCTGGCATCAAGAATCAGGGGAGCAAATGGCAAGGAGGCAGTCATCATCTAGGCCGGTAAAAGACTTTGGAGAGTAATAGATCGGAATCAGCACTGCGTTTGTAGTGTGGACCGATTCATGTTGA
>PMSX01000213.1 GCA_003167495.1 Bryobacterales bacterium
TTTAGCGACGCGCGTCGCTAAAGTAACGGCCTCCCGGGAATTGTGCGTCACGAACAGAATGGTGGTTTGCGTTTCTCGCCACAATTCTTTGATCAGCCGCTGCATACCCCGGCGAGTAGCGGGATCGAGCGCGCTGAACGCTTCGTCCATGAGGAGAATTTTCGGCCGCATGATAAGCGCTTGCGCGATGGCGACACGCTGCTGCATCCCGCCCGACAGTTGATGCGGATATTTGGCGGCGTCCGATTCGCGTAATCCCATGCGCTGGAGATAGTCGAACGCTTCCGTCTCAAACTTTTTGCGGAGAGCGCGGCGGGAGGGCAGAGCGCGCCCGAAGAATCCCACTTCCGTTACTTCCAGCCCGAAAGTAATGTTCTGCAAAACGGTGCGATCGGGGAAGAGGGAATATTTTTGCGGTACGTAGCCACAGCGGCGATCAGGTTGTCCGCGAAGACCATTCTCGACGAGCACTTTCCCCCTGAGCGGTATCTCCTCGCCGAGCACGAGCCGCAGGAGTGTCGATTTGCCGCAGCCGGTTTGTCCGACGAGAGATACAAACTCTCCGGCGCGGACATCCAGGTTGATTCTGTTGAGGACTTTCTTCGATTCTTTTCCTTTTTGCTGGTACTCGACACAGACGTCCTGTATGCGAATCATCGGCGGGGTGACCTGAGCGCCGGTTGCGAAGCCCACCCCTCTCACCGCGTCTATGTCTCCTGAAACCACGGATGCAATCTCCTGTTCAGTACGCGCATGGCAAGGTCCACCAGAAACAACAACAGCGCTACCCACAACACATAAGGGATGATAGTGTCCATACCCATGTGCCGCCGCAGCAACGCAATACGGTAGGCGAGCCCGTCGGAGGAAGCGATCATTTCGCCGGCGAACAGGAACAACATGATGGCTTTCAGATTGAGGCGGATGCTGTTAAAGACGCGTGGGAAAATCTGTTTGAGAACGATCCGATAGGTCACCGAAAAATCACCGGCTCCCAAGGTGAACCCTTTGACGATTTGCTCGCGCGGCACGCTCCGGGTCAGATTGAAAGCATCTAGGATGATCGTGGGAGCCACGCCAATCACGATCAGCATCACTTTGGCGAGCTCATCGATTCCGAAAGCGATGAAGAGAATCGGCAGCAGTGAGAGCGCCACGATCTTGTCAAAAAAGAGAACGAAGCGAAGAAAGAAAGTGCCGACGTAGGGAAACATTCCCATATGCAGACCAATGAGCACGGCCGGGAACAACAACGCGAGACTAATTGCGAAGCGTCTGCCGGTTGCCTGGGTATCTTTCCATAACATGCTGTGACCAATCTTAGTTAGTAGCGGTTGCCGGTCGGCATCGGAAGTAACTTCATCTTCTTCGGCGGGCTTGAGAACGGAGTCGGTAAACCCTTTGCCCATCTGTATTAACGTGGGTGTCACGCGGTCGTCGGCATTATCATGATGACGCGCTGTCGATATCCAGAAGTACGCCGTGAGCCCCACGGCGAATAGGAACCAGGAGAGAACCTGCACGGCCACTCGCCCGGGTTGGGCGTGGATCTGGAGAACGCTCAAAGCTTGCCCCCGGCGGCCATCTCCATATAAGACGAATCGAAGCGCAAACGGACGCGGTCCTTTTTCCCTTGAATGCCGCCATCGGGGAAGCGGATGGCTACATCATCTACCGAGCCGGTTTTGTCGCCCAACAATCCATGGGAAAAACAAAACTGCCGCACTAACTCCATCGTCGTTTTGATCTGTTTTGAACGCGCCATCTCAGCGGCCGATTGTGGCGTGTAAAACATATGAGTGGTGGAAAGCTGGTCTTTGTAGGAAGCAAGCGTGTCTTCTGAGACGCTCGCAATGGCGGTTAGCACTTTGTCGCCTTCCGGTCCCTGCCTGGACATTTGGCCTAAGAGTTCGTACCACGCTCCGACCAACGCCTTCACAAATCTTTGTCCCGAGCCATCGGGCCGATTCAACACTTCAGTCCGAACAGCCAAAAGATCGAGGATTTCACCGGGAACTTTTGAAGAATCGAAGATGCTGGTGATTCCTTTTCCTTTCAGAATCTGCGAGACCAGGGGTTTCCAAGTAACGGCCACATCCTGGCTGGTATCGCTCAGGAATGCGCCGGCGATGTCGGAATCGGAAGTATTGATGTATTTGACGTGCGGGAGTTTTGCGGCCTGATCATTGAGCACCAGGGCGCGTTCAAACAGATATTGAGATACAGTCTTTTCCACCAATAGAATTCGCTTGTCGGAGACCTGCTTGAGCGTAAGATTGTGCCGGACGAGCACCGCGTCATTACCGTTGGAATAATCGCCCACAATCACCGCGGTGGTGTCTACCCCTGCGGCGGCCGGCAAGTCGAGCGCTTCCATGTTCGTCATGGCACAGGCGTCGATGTTCTTCGCAACGAATGCATCTAACGATGGCGCATAATCAAAGCGCTGAATCTTGATGCTGACGTTGTACTTCTCGGCCCACTTCCGCAAGATTCCTGAACGAGCCAGATACTGGTAGGGATCCCAACCAACATAGACAGACCAACCAACCGTGAAGGCAGGTGGATTAGCGGCCGCGCTTAACGAGTTGCATAGTGTGGCGGCGGCCAGTAAAGGAAAGAGGAATTTTGACGCTTTCAATCTTCCATGCTCCAGGGGCTTGCAACGGCGTCATGGCCGAATGAAACCGCAGCATACCACAATCATTCATTAAGACAAGAGATACATTCTCGTTGCGAAACCGAAGTACGCAGTACGTCGCCGGAAACAAAATCAGCGCAACAAAATCTTCCTCGCGGGTCTAACTAGAGGATGGGTAGTGCGGGGAGCTGCTACTATTACGGGCCTGCCCGGGTACAAACTCAATCAGGAGGACGAGGGAGAGAACATCACGGTCGAGCTCCCGTTGGGAGAACGACCGGGCGAGTTTCCGCGTCCTCGTATAAGCGTACCTGCTGCGAAAAAGGATTTAGATCACATTGAAACGCATATATTCGTCTCGGCAAGACTCGAACCTCTTCGTTATTGTGGCCGCGGTTGTGAGCATCGGAGCCCTCTACCTTGGACGTGTAGTTTTCATTCCTTTTGCCTTCGCCCTGCTCTTTTCGCTCATCTTGACCCCGGTTGTAGTATTTCTCGAAAAGATCAAATTCCAGCGATTTGTGGCAATTCTCCTGGTTGTCCTTACGCTGTTGGGTATCACATGTCTGATCGGTTGGATCACCTCCCAACAGTTTGTTGAGTTGTCGGACCAACTCCCCGGCTATGCTCAAACACTTGAGAAGAAAGTTCACGCCGGTCATCGCACTCGCAACATCCGGCTGACGAGGTTCTCCGAAACCGTCAGCGAGCTAGGGCGCGAGCTAGCCGAAGCGATCCCGGGATCCTCGCCTGAAGACACCAAACGAAATGCCCAGAGTAGTCTTGGCTCGTCTGCGGCCCACCCCCTCTCCGTGACGGTTGTTCCTCCAGGAAATGCCCTCGAATCCATCGCCAGTATGCTAGGCCCAATTGTGAATGTCTTCGTCGTCGCTATATTTACGATGTTCATCCTCGTTGGGCGCGAGGATCTTCGAGATCGCCTCATCAAATTAGTGGTAGGAGGCCGGCGATTGAATTTAATGACTCGAGCACTAGACGAGACCACCCAACGGATTAACAAATACCTTTTCCTGCAACTTGTGGTGAACGCGGGTTATGGCCTTGTTATCGGCATCGTTTTATCTCTCATCGGTTTGCCGAATGCAGCGCTCTGGGGCATGACGGCCACGGTACTTCGATTCTTACCTTATGTCGGCCCTCCGCTGGCCGCGATCATGCCCATTTTAATTTCTATTGCGGTATTCCCTGGCTTTTTCCACGCCCTCGGTATCATGGCATTCTATGTGGTCTTGGAGCTCGTTGTCGGGAACTTGGTCGAACCCCTGGTATATGGAGCGCACGTCGGCCTATCCCCGCTCGCCATCTTGGTCGCCGCCGTTTTTTGGACTTTGATTTGGGGCTTCCCTGGTCTGCTTCTCTCCACTCCACTCACAGTATGCCTTGTCGTCATTGGTCGCTACTCGCCGAGCTTAGCCTTTCTCAACACTATATTGGGAGACGAACCCGTTCTACCGCCCCATGCCCAGTACTACCAACGCCTCTTAGCCACAGACCAAGGTGAAGCTCGCCAAATCCTTGAACGATATCGGAACGAACACTCTTTAGAAGATACCTACAGTGCGATTCTTCTCCCTGCCTTGGGTCTGGCTGAACAAGACAGACACAGAAATGAACTTGATGAGGATGCGCGAACGTTCATTTATCAAAGTACGCGTGAGTTCGTGGACGAACTCGCTGATCTTAGTGATAGTTCGACGCAAGCCTCGGCGATTTCTACGCCGAACTTCGCAGTGAATCACCTTGCAAGGCCAAAGGTACTCTGTATACCGGTAAGAGACGAGGCAGATGAAATCGCGGCCATAATACTATCTCAGTTGTTGACCAAGATGGGCTTCCCAGGAAGCAACCTGCCGGTCACCACCAGGACAGCAATCCTGCGGCAGGTCAAAACTGCCGCGCCGGTTATTGTTTGCTTATCCGCCCTTCCGCCCTTTGCCATGGAACCGGCCAGGGCCCTTTACGGTAAATTGCGCGAGCGGCACACAAGCCTACGCATAATCGTCTGTTTCTGGCAATTTGAGGGCGACATTCAGAAAATGGCGAGCCGCCTTAAATTAACGCCGGGGGACCATCTATTGACAACCTTGCCCGAGGTGATCGCTCAAATTAGTGATCATTGGCAGACGGCAGACGTCGAGGAACGGTCAGAAGGATTGGCTCAGCAACAACCATGAGAAAAACGTCGCACCTCAAATGCGTTCTTTGGGGACAGTGTAGTTATCTTCAGAAGGTTTCTGCGATATCCCAGTTTGCGTGATCCATCGGCGGGAACAAAGGAAAGGGGAATCGAACTACCTATTCTGGAGCGCTAACGGCACAACAAGGGCTTTCATTCGGAGACCTACGCGAACGCTTGCGCGTGTATTCGAATCGTCGGGAGTAAAAGCCGCGCCCATGCGCGTCGCTTTCAACACGCCTTGGCAACGGCGTTACTGGAAAAGGGCTCGACGACCAAGGACGATGCGAACGTTTTTGGCACTCCAGAGATGTGCAATGGACAGTTCAGCGGCAGGAGCGAATTTCGAGCCCGGCCGAGGACGCATGCTTAAAAACAAATGGATCAATTTGGTGGACGGCATGGGATTCGAACCCACGACCCCCACGTTGCGAACGTGGTGCTCTCCCAGCTGAGCTAGCCGCCCACTTATGCGTGCTTGAGTGGTACGCTTCATCAGGATAGCATTCTCGTATGCGGTCGAATTCGTATTTGGTGCGTCACGCCGAAGAAACAGATTTAGGTGCAATTACCAGGATCTACACCCACTATGTTCTGAACGGCGCAGCCACCTTTGAACTTGATCCACCTGATCTCGTAACTATGCAACAACGGCGGGCCGGGATTCTAGCTCTTGGACTGCCGTTCCTTGTCGCCGAGTCCCACGGCACGGTTTTGGGTTACGCGTATGCAAGCTTGTACCGGCCGAGGCCGGCGTATCGTTTCACCATTGAAGATTCGATCTATGTCGATGCCGAATATACGGGCCGCGGCTGTGGTCGCGCTCTTCTAAGCGCGCTCATCGATATCTGCTCAAAGGGGTCTTGGCGGCAGATGATTGCGGTCATTGGCGACAGCGCTAATGTGCGCTCTGTCCATCTGCACGAGGGCTTTGGATTTCAGCATGTGGGAACGCTTCAAGCGGTGGGATTCAAGTTTGAAAAATGGGTGGACACTGTGCTCATGCAAAAATCGCTTGGGGTTTAGTAGCGCATGTTAGGATAACGGTTCGCATCATTATGGTTCTTTCCGACGTCGACATTCGCCGCTATTTAGCGTCAGGCAAGATACGCATTTCGCCCGATCTGCCGCCGGAACAATTTGGCAGTTGCTCGGTCGATTTCCGTTTGGGGGCGGAATTCAGCGTTTTCGAGCATAGCCGCCACGCGTTCATTGATGTTCGCGATAAGAACGCCATTCAGGACATCATGCGCAGCGTTCACGTCAAACCGGGCGACCCTTTCGTGTTGCAGCCGCGTGAATTTGCGCTGGCTATTACCGAAGAAAATCTGGAACTCGATGACGAGGTATTAGGGCGGCTGGAAGGCCGTTCGAGCCTTGGCCGCATTGGCATTATCGTGCATGGAACGGCGGGTTTGTTTGATCCTGGCTGGCGCGGAAAAGCGACGCTTGAGTTAAGTAACTTAGGCATTATGCCAGTTGCCCTATATCCTGGCATGCGCATCTGTTCGTTCACGTTCGAACAGCTTTCGTCGCCGGTTTCCGTTCCTTATTATAAGAAGGCCGGCAACAAATATGCGGGACAGACACAGCCGCTGGCTAGCCGCTTAACGAGTGAGACGAAAGCGGGCGAGTAAGAGATTAGCGGCCCGAAGAACCCAAGCCGCCAGCGCCACGATTCGAATTGCCTAAATCGCCTTCGTCCCAAGTCACAGCTTCGTATCTGCTGACTATCATCTGCGCGATCCGGTCGCCTTCGTGAATTTCATAGGGCAGCTTTCCAAGATTCAGCAGAATGACCTTGAGCTCGCCGCGATAGCCGGGGTCAATGGTGGCCGGTGAGTTCGCCAGAGTAATCGCGTACTTGAGCGCGAGTCCGCTACGTGGACGCAATTGCACTTCGTAACCGGGTGGAATCTCGAACGCCAGGCCTGTGGAAACCGCCAGCGGCACGTTTGGGATCAGCACTGCTCCTTCAATGCTACGCACGTCAAGCCCCGCGTCTTCCGCCGGACCGTGTGCATATTCAGGCAGCCCCGCTTTGGGCGACAGCTTCTTGATCTTGATTTGCATGCGACTCCGCTATCATAACGTCTTGCCGAACTCACTTCAAAAACGCGTGCTTACCGTTGCGCCTATGCCGCCGGAAAAACTTGCCTATGCGTTAGCGCGTTATAGCCGATCGCCTGATTCGATTCGCGATTCTGTCGCCTGGGTGCGCACGCACGATTCCACCAAATTTCTCGAAAGCTTCTATTTTCAGTATGGCCACGCGTCCATTGCAGACCTTGGACATGTGACCATTTGTTTCGAAGGCGTCTCGGAAATCGCCGCTACCGAAATCGAGGACGAGCAACTCTGGGACGGGCAGGCCCGCAGTTCGCGTTATCAAGATTTTTCCAAGTCTGGCGTTGTCGTTCCACCGGAACTGAGTGCCGATGAACGCGCTGTTTATGAATCGGCCGCGGCCACTTTGTTGCAGTCTTATACGGCAGTGCAAGCGCGCATGGCCTCCTATTTGGAAACGCAACTGCCGAAGCCGGACGACATGAAGCCGGATGCGTACCGCCGCAATCTTGCCGCGCGTGCGTTCGATGTCGCGCGCTATTTGTTGCCGTTCGGTATCCCAACGGGCGTGGGACAGGTGACTAGTATCAGGACGCTCGAAAAGCAGATCCGGCGGCTGAAAGCCTCCGAGTTTCAAGAACTGCGCGAGATTGGGCATGAACTGACCAATGCTTGTGCGGGTGCACCCGAGTGCACTTGGGACGACGATGCTGCTTTTCGCGAACCGCTGGCGCCAACGCTCGCGCGCCACGCGGAACCGGACGAATATACAAAGCGCCTCCGAGCCGATTTGACAGAATGGGCTGCGCATCATTTACCGAAGTCTCCGAGTAAAGACGTTCTGCCTGTCGATCTGTTACAGCCAAGTGATGTTCTGGCTGATATCTGCGCAACACTGCTCTATCCGGTAACCGATCGTCCGTATCGAGAGCTCTATGAATTAGCTCAGTCCTGGTCCGCCGTACAGCGGAAAGAACTTTTGGACGTCGCCATGGGTCCCCGCGGTCGGCGCGACGAACTCCCACGCCATTTCCGCAGCGCACCCTACGTGTTCGATTTCGTTATGGATATCGGAGCGTATCGCGATCTGCACCGTCACCGCCGTTGCCAGCAGTTTCGGCAGTTCTACACCAACAAACTTGGCTATGAGCGGCCCGCCGTGGTGGAGCAATGCGGCGCCGCGCAAACGGTTGATCGGGCACTCAGCGTTGTAGACAAAGCTATAGCCAAACTGCCGCAGCCGGCCGCGCAATATCTCTTGCCTTTGGCGGCGCGCTCACGGTTTCTGTTCAAGATGGATTTTGCGGAGTTGGAATATATTTCGCGGCTGCGTAGCGGAGTGAAGGGGCACTTTTCGTATAGGCAGGTGGCGTGGGGTATGAAGCAAGCGCTGGAGAAAATTGATCCCGCTTTAGGATCGCTGGTGGATGCAACGCCGCCGTGGGTGGAAGATCCGTTGAAACGGTAGGGTTGCGAATCTAGGCAGAGGCTTGGCTCAAGCTCTTCGAAACGCATCTGCAAGCAAACAAATTGCGGCCAGCCTCAGTCTCCGCGGGTCAGTTGCCACCCTTTCTCACTGCCCAATATTCAACGTCTTGGCTAACGTACCGCGCGAAGCTTGGATCTTTTCCTGCAGCAGCATAATCGAGTAAATCAACTGCTCGGGCCGCGGCGGACAGCCCGGCACATAGACATCCACCGGGATCACCTGATTCACCGGCACCAATGCGTAGTTGCTGAACACACCAGTCGACGTAGCGCAGGCACCCATCGAAATCACCCACTTGGGCTCAGGCATCTGCCGGTAAAGTTGGCGAATGACGGGAGCCATTTTGTTTGAAACGCGCCCGGCGATGATCATCAAATCGGATTGCCGCGGCGACCCGCGAAACACTTCGGCTCCGAAACGCGCGGCGTCGTAGCGCGACGCCATCATCGACATCATTTCAATCGCGCAGCATGCCAATCCGAAGGTCATTGGCCACAACGAGTTCTTGCGCGCCCAATTCAACGCGCTGTCGAGAGTCGTTGTGATGATGCTGTCGCCAAATTCTTTGGCCGGATCGTCAATCCGCGCGAACAGTCCCGGCGGTTGGCTAATTTCAAAGCGTTCAGAGTCACCCACGGTTTAATTATCCCATGCGGGAAGCGAGTCCCTACTTCACACCATTGGCGGGATTCCACGAACCCTGCAATTTACGGATGTAAATGATTTGTCCTACGTGGTAAGCGTTATGTGTTCCGACATGAGCGATCTGCGAAGCTGAGGCTCTTATCTTCGAATCATCAGCTTCTTCGACAGCCTTTTCCCAAGCCTTCATTACGCTGTCGAGTTTGTTCATCGTGGCGGTCCATGATTTACTATCGAAGCTGTTAAAAGTCTCATCATTGTTGCCGCCGTAGGGAGCGGGCTTTTCGCCTTTAAATTGCTCAAGCGCCCGAGCATTCCAGAAAGCCAGATGGTTAACCAGTTGTCCAATGGAATGATTCCCATGACCATCTGTCCATTTCGCTTGCTCTGGCGTGACGCCTTCGACTGCCACCAAGATCGGGACAAACCAGTCCTTCTGGTCATGTGTAGTGTGCAATTGCTCTAATAAAACCGCGCGCAAGGTTTGCGGTTTCTTCGGTTGATCCTGAGCGAACAGGAGACTGCCCAGAAGGAGTGTGAGGGCGATTTGATACATGCAACATATTAACGGATCACAGCCGGACCGAGGTGCCGGGCTGATTCAAGCCCCGGTCCCAGTTCCTTCCTCACGCTACACTTTGCCTAGCGAATGTTGCGTTCTGTCCAAGCCACCCGTTACGTCACCCCGTTGCGCGAAGGCGGCTCTTTGCCGGCCATTGTGGAAGCTGACGATTTGGGGTTATACGTCCTGAAATTCTACGGTGCTGGGCAAGGTCCGCTGGCTCTAGCGGCCGAAATCATTGCCGGCGAAATCGGCAGGCTTCTGGGCTTGCCCGTACCCGAATTGGTGCTCGTTGAGGTGGGCGAAGCCTTCGGGCGCAACGAACAGGACGAAGAAGTGCGCGACCTGCTGCGTGCCAGCGTCGGTCTAAATCTCGGCATGGACTATCTTCCCGGCTCGCTGATGTTCGATCCCGCAGCCGGCGATAAGGCCAACGCCGAATTCGCCTCGCGCCTGGTTTGGTTTGATGCGTTTGTAACCAATGTGGACCGCACCGCCCGCAACCCCAATCTGCTCTGCTGGCACAAAAAGCTCTATCCCATCGATCACGGCGCCGCCCTCTATTTTCATCACAACTGGCAAAATATCCAAACGGCGGCGATGGCGCGGTTTAGTCCGATTCGTGACCATGTCTTGTTGCGCTGGGCGAGCCAACTGGAAATTGTTCACGAAGATGTCCTCTCGTTGTTCACCAGCGCCGCGTTGGAAAACGTGCTCGCCAAGGTACCCGACGCTTGGTTGCTGCCTGTTCCAAGCGCCGAAACGCCTGTTGCGAAACGGGCAGGTTATCTTGACTATTTTCTGCGCCGTTTAGAATCGGCCAGTAGCGGGTTTCTAGAGGAGGCTGTGCAGGCTCATGCCCACCTCGTTTGAATACGCTGTCATCCGGGTCGTGCCGCGTGTTGAGCGCGAAGAGTTCTTGAACGCCGGCGTCATCCTGTTCAGTTTGGAAAGCCGTTTTCTCAAAGCGCTCGTGCAACTCGATGAAAAACGTCTCTGGGTGCTGCACCCGGCTGTGGATTTGGTGTCACTGCGCGATCATTTGGCGGCTTTCGAAAAAGTCTGTCGGGGGGCTGAGGATGCCGGCCCAATCGCCCGCCTTTCCCAGCGCGAGCGGTTTCACTGGCTAGTGGCTCCGCGCAGTACGATGATTCAGGTTTCGCCGGTGCACGCCGGTTTGTGTGAGAACCCAGAGCAGACGCTAGAGCAGCTTTTCGGACGCTTAGTGCTACCGCCGCAAGTTTAAGGCGCGCGCCTTGGCCGTGAATCCACTGCGGGAGAGCTTGACAAGTAAGTAAGCACTCACTTAAAATACAGGCATGACAAGGCCCGAGGCTCCCTCGAAGAAGCCGCTTCCTCGCATGAGTGAAGGCGCAGCACAAGTCCGGCTTACGGCCAGCAAACGGCGTGAACAGTTAATCCAAGTGGCAGTGGATCTTTTTTCCCGCAAAGGCTTTAACGGCACAACCACACGCGAGATCGCGGCGGCAGCTGGCGTGACAGAAGCGATTATTTTTCGCCATTTTGAGACCAAAGAACGGCTTTATACCGCGATCATCGATCGAAGAGTGAGTTCGCCGGATGCTGCAGAGTGGTGTACCAGCCTGCGGGCGGCCATGGATCGCGATGACGACGAGGCCGTGGTCCGGCAGTTGATCGGCGCGATCATCTCTGCACACAAGGCGGATCCTAAATTCGAACGTTTAATGCTATACGCCGCACTGGAGGGTAATGAGATAGCGCTCCTGCATTTGCGCCAAGTTACCGCGTCGATCGTCGATCTTTACCGAAAATATTTTCTACGCCACCAGAAACAAGGCTACCTTCGTCCGTGCGTACCGGATTTTGCATTGACAGCCATTGTGGGAATGGCCCAGAATTATGCGCTTTGCAAATACGTTCACGAGTTGAAGGAACAGGACCTTTCCGATGAGCAAGCGGTGGAAAGCTTTACGCGCATAGCCATGGATGGCCTTCGGGCGCCTACGCCGCAAAAACGACTGGTATCAAAGAAAAAATAATGACGAGAAACACGATTCTGTTGCTGTGTGGTCTGGGCATCCTGGTTTGTTCTTGTACCGCCAAGAAGCAAAAGTCAACGGTCGAATCAGCCGCAGCCAAGTCAGTGGATGTGACCACCGCAAGATCCGTTGTGAAGCAGGTCGCGGCTGCTTTCGATGAAACCGGGACGTTTGTGGCTGAAGAATCGTCCGATATCGCGCCGCCTGTTGCCGGCAGGATACTGCGGACTCCGGTTGATGTGGGAGCGTTTGTAAAGCAAGGGCAAATTGTTTGCGAACTGGACCATCGAGATGCGGAGTTGAAGCTGCAGCAAGTACGCGCGCAGTTAGCGGAGGCGCAGGCAACCGTGCGGCAGGCGCAAGTACGAATCGGTCTGGATTCGGGTAAATTCGATGCAGCCAAGGTACCTGAAGTGGCTGCCGCCCGGGCCAACTACGAATCGGCGGAAGCACAAGCCAGGCTCGCGGCCGCGGACGCGCAACGCTATGCAAACCTTGTGGCGTCGGGAGACGTTTCACGTAGCGCGTTTGAGAAGGCCCGCACACAGCAGGAGACAGCGGAGGCGCAAGCCAACGCGAGCCGGCAGCAATACGAAGGCGCGCTCAACACCGCGAGACAAAGCTACCAGGTGATTTCGTCTTCGCAAGCATCGCTCGATGCCGTAGGTTCGCAGGTTGCGCAGGCGGAGAAGGGATTAGCGGATACCTACATCCGAGCGCCATTTGACGGCTTCATCAGCGACCGGCCCGTTTCAGCGGGCGAATACGTAGCATTGACAAACAAGATTGCGACCGTGGTTCGAGTCAAGACTCTCAAACTTCAGTTGCAGACTCCCGAACAGCGGGCAGCGAAGGCCCAGGTGGGAATGGTTGTTCTTGCTCATGTTTCCGCTTATCCAGACCGTCAATTTGAGGGCAAAGTTTCCGCCATTAATCCGGCGGTGGATCCGAACTCGCGCATTTTTGTGCTGGAAGCGCGCTTTCCTAATCCAGACAACGCGCTACGTCCAGGTATGTTTTCGACGGCGCGGGTGGTTCTGCCGGGCGGTGAAGATGCGGTATTCGTTCCCCGCACGGCGGTTTTGCGGGACAAAACCACGGACTCAAATTTTGTTTACGTGCTGGATCACGGTCAAGCTCGAATGCGCGTTGTGCTGATCGGGGAGGCAGTGGGTGATTCGGTCAGAGTGCAGTCGGGGCTTTCCGGGAATGAATCGGTGATCACCGCAAATCAGTCACAACTTTTCGATGGCGCCGCAGTTCAAGAACGCACCGCCACCGCCACGCTCTAAGGTACTTTCATGCAAGCACTCGCTAAATTCTGTGTCAATAGGCCTGTTTTCGCCACTATGTTGATTCTCTCGCTGGTCGTCGTGGGAGTTTTTTCTTACTTCAGCCTGGGCGTAGACCTTTTCCCCAAAATAGACATTCCCACAGTGCAAGTTCGGGTGGAAGATCGGGGTGCTTCTCCCGAGGAGATTGAAACGGAGGTGAGCAAGAAGATAGAGGACGCGGTTAACACCATCAGTCAGGTGGACGAAGTGCGCTCGACTTCTTCGGAAGGTCAGTCCCTGGTCATCGTTACCTTCGAACTTTCAAAGAACGGAGATGTGGCTGCGCAGGAAGTTCAAAATAAAGTCAATTTGATTGTGAACGATCTGCCACAAACGGCCAAAACTCCGATTGTGCAGAAGTTCGATCCTGATGCGGCGCCCATTCTCCAGGTAGCGGTATCGGCGCCTCGTTCTTTGCGGGATGTGACACTGATCGCCGACAAAGAGATCAAACAGAAACTGGAAAATGCGAGTGGTGTGGGACAAATCACGATCGTGGGAGGAGCACGGCGCGAAATCCATATTCTGGTTAATCCCGATCGCTTACGCGCTTATAACTTGACGGTGAACGACGTATTCAATGCGCTGAAGCAGCAGAATCTGGAACTGCCGGGCGGAAACTTGAATGCCGGCTCTCGAGAGTTGACGATCCGCACCACTGGAAAAATTCTATCTATTGAGCAGTTCAACCAGATAGCCGTCGCCACACGAGGCGGCTACGTTGTCAAGGTGAGCGATATTGGCTACGCAGAAGATAGTTACGAAGAGCCGCGGACAACGGCCCGCCTGAACGGCGTGGCAGCCGTTACGCTGGTGGTGTCTAAGCAGTCTGGTGAAAACACGGTTACCACGGCGAACGAGGTCAAGGAACGGTTACGGGAGATTGGCCTTACTCTTCCGAGAGATGTGAAGACGCGAGTCATCGGAGATCAGTCGGTGTTTATCGAAGCAGCGGTAGATTCGATCAAGCGTCACTTGATTGAAGGGAGCATCTTCGCATCCATCGTCATCTTCCTCTTTCTGGCGAATTGGCGAACGACGCTGATTGCCGCGGTTGCCATACCCACCTCGATTATTTCGGCGTTTGCCCTAATGGCGGCGATGGGATTTACGCTGAATCAAATCACCATGCTGGCGCTCACTTTAATGGTGGGCATTGTGATTGACGATGCGATTATTGTGCTGGAGAACATCTACCGGTTCATTGAAGAGAAAGGGATGACGC
Organism: Bryobacterales bacterium; assembly: GCA_003167495.1. Lineage (GTDB taxonomy): Bacteria > Acidobacteriota > Terriglobia > Bryobacterales > Bryobacteraceae > Bog-105. Next base: position 14,179 of record PMSX01000213.1, read on the forward strand.
CCTTTCAGGCGGCCATTGAAGGAACCAAAGAAATAGGACCGGCCGTGATGGCCACTACGCTTTCATTACTTGCGGTCTTCCTCCCGGTCGGCTTCATGGGAGGCATCGTGGGCCGTTTCATGAGTTCGTTCGGTTTCACGTCGGGATTCTCGATTGCCGTTTCGCTGCTGGTCTCCTTTACCTTGACGCCAATGTTGTGTTCGCGCTTTGTTAAGGCTCCGCGGCGCAGAAACAGCGGGCATGTCTCGAAAGAGAGCGGTTTTTTTAAGTGGCTTGACAGTCATTACACGACCATGTTGACTTGGGCGATGGATCACAGGAAGACCATCATTTTAGGGAGCGGGCTGACGGTGCTCAGCGTTGTGCCGTTATTCATGTTCGTCGGCAAGAACTTTCTTCCGGCGGACGATCAATCGCAATTCAATGTACTGATACGCTCTCCAGAAGGCACTTCATTAGCGGCGACAACGCAGATTGCCGAAAGTGTCGCTCAACAGATTCGCGCCCTACCGGGTGTGGAGAGCACCCTGATGACGGACGGCAGTGGCGCGGATGCCTCGGTAAACAACGCGTCCATCTATGTGAAGCTCACGGACATCGATCGGCGGAGCCTTTCGCAAATTGACATCATGCAGCGGACGCGTGCACTGCTGCGCACTTTTCCGCAGAATATACACACAGGCGTTGAGTTAGTGAGTGCCATTGGAGGTAACCAGAGCAATGCGGAGGTTCAATACTTCATCCAAGGCCCGGATCTGGACAAGCTCGCGAAGTACTCCGATACGCTGCTGGCAAAGATGAAGCAGATTCCCGGCGTAACCGATGCCGACACAACCTTACGCAGTGGAAAGCCCGAGGTGGGCCTGGATATAGAGCGCGCGCGAGCCGCCGATCTGGGAGTGTCGGTTCAGGATATTGAGCAGGCACTGAACACGTTGGTGGCTGGACAAGTTGCTTCCACTTTCAACGCCGGGGATGAACAGTACGACGTGCGGGTGCGCGCGCAAGAGCAGTTTCGAGGGACCGTTGAAGGCTTAAGTAAGATGACTGTACCTTCCGCGAACAAGCTGGGTTCGGTGGGACTCGACGAAGTCGTCCATATGCGGCCTACCACTGGACCATCTTCTGTGAACCGAATCGCGCGCCAGCGGCAGGTCACTTTGACGTGTAATGTTCTGCCCGGCGGATCGCAAGCCGCCATTTTGGCGGCGTTGAATAAAGCCGCCGGCGAGATGGAAATGGAGCCGGATTATCACACGGGTTTAGCTGGCGCTTCTAAGGAGTTGGGGCGGACAGGCTACTACTTTCTGCTGGCTTTTTCTCTTACCTTCATCTTCATGTACATCGTGCTTGCTGCCCAGTTCGAATCGTTCATCCACCCCATCACGATTCTGATCACGCTGCCGCTGGCCGTTCCCTTCGGCATCGTGTCTCTGCTGGTAACGGGTCAAACGGTAAACATCTTTTCAGGGCTTGGCTTGCTTCTTCTATTCGGGATCGTGAAAAAGAACGCCATTCTTCAGATTGACCACACGAATGGCTTGCGGGCGGCGGGGTTACCGCGATATGAAGCGATTTTGCAAGCAAACCGCGATCGATTGCGCCCAATTCTCATGACCACCATCGCGCTGGTGGCCGGGATGCTGCCGCTGGTGATCAGCAGCGGAACCGGGTCGGCCACGAATCGCTCCATCGGAGTTTTGGTTGTGGGAGGTCAATCTTTGTGCCTGATTCTGACACTGTTGGCGGTTCCGGTCTTCTATTCGTTTTTTGAGGATGTATCGCAATGGCCCGCGCTGCGGCGTCTAGGCAATCTGACGGCCGGCATTCGGCGATACCTTCCGGTTCGAAAGACAGCCGACGTTCAAGCGGTGGTTTCGGGAGATGCGGCATGAGATTGCGCGCCGTGTTACTGACTCTATTGTGTCTGGGTTCTATGATGGCGCAGAACCCGCCTGCGCCCATTGCGCCGAATGAACCGGTCATTCCAGACGTTCCCTCGGTGCAGCCGCTGGAAGTTCCGGTCCGCACCGGCATAAGAAGTGAGTGGAACATCACTTTGGACGAAGTGATTCGGAAAGTGCTGGAGAATGACCGAGACCTGGAAGTGGCGCGCATCGCCGCCGAGGAGGCAGTCTTCAATGTGAACGGTGCGCGAGGTTATTACGATCCAAGTTTGGCGTTGAACGCTTTCCATCTCAAGAGTGTGACCCCTGTTGCCTCCCTTATTGGTGGTTCCTCCGACGGGAAGCTGACTCAGAAGGAGTTATATGCCGATCCACAAGTGAGTGGCAATTCACCATGGCTGGGAGGTACGTATACGCTGGATTTCTCGTCCTCCCGGCAATCTACCGACAGCACCTTTACCACTCTCAATCCACAATTTCCCACTTCGCTGAATTTAAACCTGACGCAACCGCTTTGGCGAGGCTTGCGCTTTGATCAAAACCGCTATCGCCTCCAGGTGGCGCGGAAGAATGTGTTGTTGAGCAATGAACAACTGAGGCAGAGGGTGATTGAGATTGTCACACAGGCGATCCAGGCTTATTGGGAACTTGATTATGCCTACCGCAATCTGACTGTGCAAATTGAAGCGGTACGTTTGGCTGAGCAGCAGGATTTGAGCAATCGGCGGCAGGTGAAGCAAGGTATCTTGGCGCCGGTGGATGTCATCCAAACGCAGACACAGATAGCCACTTTTCAGCAGAATGTGTTCACCGCGCAAGAGGGATTGACGCGCGCCGAGAACGTTCTCAAGCAATTGATTCTAGCGGCCCGGCAAGATCCGGAATGGAGCGCTGCTTTGGTTCCTGTGACACCCCTCCGTTTGGAAACCGAGGTTCCGCAACTTTCCGATGCGTTGAAAGAAGCGCTCAGCAGCCGCCCCGAGATTGCGGAGGCCAAGACGAACATAGACATTAATGGATTGGACATGCGCTTGAGTCGAGAGCAGGCCAAGCCGCAGATTAATGCCGTAGCGAGGGTCAGTGCCCAGGGATTGTCGGGACATCCTCTTCCTTTTGTGGCAAGCCCATTATTGACGGAACTCGGCTTGACGTCTGGAACGCTCCCGGCTATTTTCCCGGGCGGATATACGCAGTCAGTGAACAACGTAGCGAATGGAATCTTCCCAACCGTTCAGGTTGGCGTGCAGATGTCTCTTCCCATTCGAAACCGGACGGCGATGGCGCAAGTGGCCGTGAGTACGGCGCAAGGAAAACGTTTGGCTGCGCAGCAACAGTCCGTGGAAATGGCGGTGGAAGCCGATGTTCGCAATTCGCTACAGTCTGTGGCCGCGGCGCGATCCAGGCTTGGCTCCGCGGAATCTGCTAGCAAGTTCGCGGATGAGCAGTATGTGAGTGAACAGCGGCAATTTCGGGCCGGCACTTCGTCTGTGTTCCTAGTGCTGCAGCGACAAACCGACCTGATTGCCGCACGTTCGAGGGAAATTAGAGCAAAAGCAGATATGGGGAACGCCGTGGCGGATCTGGATAGGGCAACCGCACGCACACTTGTCTCGCAACGGATTGATTTGGCGGCTGATAGCAAACCATGAAATAGTTCGAGAGCAGCGAAAAAGAGGGGACGCGGCTGCTGGATTGGTTTGTGCGGAATGGTTTGCGGAACTCCGGCGATGCCGCCCTTTTTCTTTGGGCCAGTTTGAAAATACTCGCGACCGCCCTGAGGTGGTTTGAAGATAGCGTGCGGCGGGATTGGGCGAGAAGATCGCCTTATTGCACCTTCCACTCTTGGACCCCGGCAGACCACTCTGGTTGCATCGTCACTTCGAGGCGGAGGCCTTCGGTTGTAACAGGCTTGAAGTTCACCAGGTTATAGCCGTCTTTCTTTACTCCCCAAGGCTCCCGATTCTCTACCGGCTTCCAGGTGTCACCGTCTTTGTAAAGAACTCGCCAGGCCGCCGGCACGCGCACTTCGCCGCGCCCGGTGTCGTCGAACCAGTAGACCTGCACGCTATGCGCACTGGCCGGCCGTGGGAACTGATATTCGATCCATTCGGTCTTTCCTTTTTCGGGCCACCAATCGAAGTAGGAACTAGGATCGTTTGATGACGTCGGATCCTCGCCATCGTTCACGCCTTCCGGATGCGCGCGGACGCCCTCGCCAGTCACTCGTTCGCCGCCATGGGAGACGTTCACCTTGCTTTTCATCGCAAGTGTGGGATAGGGAGTCGGCCTGGTGGCTGCTTCCTCATCGGGCAACCAAACCACCATCTCATCCTTTCCGCGGTTTGCCCAATCGCTGTACGGAATCGCCACAAACTCCGCGTTCGTATGTGTGACTTTACCGGCTGAATCGTACGCCAGCGCGATGGCGCGCCCTTTCACCACCTCCACGCCATTCAACAAATCCGGCCTGAACTCCGCAGTCAATTTCGGTTGCGGCGGCAACAGGAGGTTTCGCACCTTGTGATCGAGATTGTCAACACCCTCTGCCGCGAAGACGATGGGGCCGCGTTGAATCGCCGCACGGCCACGGTCGGCGGCCACTTGCGAGTTAGCCACAATCCGTCGTACTGGCATTGGGAGATTGAGATTGATTACATCTCCCACCCTCCATTCGCGATTCAGGGTGACGTACCCCTTTTCGGGTTCTACCGGGATGTTCGTCCCATTCACCGCCAGCGTGACGCGTTCGTGGATTGAGTCAGTGAAGCGGTATAGATCGCTGGGTACGGCTTCGTTCCGTGCCCAGCCTGGGATCCGCACCTTGACCGCAAACGTTGCGGGCTGATCGGGAGACACGGAGATTTTCACGCTTCCGTCCCAGGGATAGCGCGTCAGCTGAACAAGCTCAACTTTGTGCTGATCCAAAGTGATCTCGGCGCTGCCGGCGGCGTAAAGATTTACGTACAATTCATTGTTGCTGCCGATTGCATACACATAGCCCGGGACCGAAGCCAGAAAGCGCGTGATATTGCCCGGACAGCAAGCCACACCGAACCAAGGACTGCGCCCATACCGGCCTCTCGATTCAAGCGGATTCTGATAGAAAAACGATTTGCCATCGAGCGAAACTCCGGAAATCAGACCGTTGTAAAGCGTCCGTTCCATCACATCCACGTACTTAGCGTCGCCATGCAACAGGAAGAGACGTTCGTTCCAGAAATCGTTGCCGACAGACGCGCAGGTCTCGTTATAAGCGCTCTGGTTAGGCAGGTCATAGTTGTCACCGAACGCTTCACCCGCGCCGGTGGCGCCAATGCCTCCGGTGATGTAGAGCTTCTTACCCACCACATTGCTCCAGATAGCGTCAATCGCGTTCACATAGGCGGAGTCACCGGTCATCGCCGCTACATCCGCCATTCCTGAATACATGTAGGTGGCGCGAACGGCGTGGCCTACGGCTTCGGTTTGATCGACCACCGGGATGTTAGATTGGCTGTATTCCGAGCCACCCTGCCGCGAATCGAGCATGAACTTAGCGAGATTCAAGTAGCGCTCTTCGCCCGTCACTCTATATAGCTTCACCAACCCCATCTCGACGATCTGGTGACCCGGCCATATGGCACGCTTGCCTGGCCCGAAGGTGTTGCAGAGCAGGTCGGCAGTGCGCAGTGCAATGTCTAACAGAGTGCGTTTGCCGGTGGCTTGATAATACGCGACGGCTGCTTCGTATAGATGGCCGAGATCATACAACTCGTGGCTGAGGTCTTCTTCTTTTTCCCAACGCTCTGCGCCAGACCATTTGTGCGGATGCGCCGGATCGATGGTGCGAGCCGTGTAGAGGTAGCCATCGGGCTCTTGGGCCGCGCCGATCTTTTGGATCAAGGCGTCTATGTACGACTCCAGTTTCGGGTCAGGCTTGACGCTGAGTGTGTAGGCGGCGCCTTCAATCACTTTGTAAATATCGGTGTCGTCGAATGGGTAGGGAGGGATTTTGCGGTCGGCGGGCGAGATTTGCCCGCGCAATGCTTCCGCCGCGTGAATGAAGTTCGCCACTCTGCCGGTGTTCTCACATTGCTGGAAGGCGAAGGGAATAGTGACGGTTCGGTTCGTCTCAATTCGCGGCGCCCAGAAGATGTCGTGCAAGTGCACTGCCGTAAAAGGCACTGGTTTGATGGGATATTCATGCTTGGGAGCGAACGCTTCCTGGGCAGTCAGTCCCATTCCGAGTAAGACACTCAAGAGCTTGATTTTCATGGTCAATACGCTTCCTCTGGCTCTAGCTTCAGGTCTAACTCATTCCAGTTCGGCGGCTCCACTCCCAGCAAATTACGAACGAAAAAATCGTACCGCTTTCGATCGCCCCACGTGCCGCCCCAGGTGTGGCCTTGCCCGGGTAGAAACACAAGATCGAAAGTTTTTCCCGCTTTGATCAGAGCATTGACTACCTGCATCGTTGAAGCAGGGTCCACGTTCTGATCCAGTTCACCCACCGAGAGCAGCAGTTTGCCCCGCAGCTTGGACGCGTTTTCCACATTGGAAGAGGCAATGTACTGCGGGCCAAGCGGCCAGCCCATCCACTGTTCGTTCCACCAGATCTTATCCATGCGATTGTCGTGACAGCCCGATGTAGACACTGCAACCTTATAGAACTCCGGATGGAACAGCAACGCTCCCATCGCCTCTTGTCCTCCGGCTGAATGCCCATAGATGCCCACCCGGCTAATGTCATACCACGGATTTTTTTGGGCTACCGCTTTATGCCACAAAATACGGTCGGGGAAACCGGCGTCGGCGAGATTCTTCCAACAGACATCATGAAACGCCTTCGACCGGTTGGACGTTCCCATGCCGTCAATCTGCACCACCACGAATCCCAATTCCGCCAGCGCTTGCATTGGGTTGTACGCACTGAACGATTTCGGCACAAACGAATCTTGCGGTCCGGCGTAGATCAATTCCACCACCGGATACTTCTTCGACGGGTCAAAATTCGAAGGCCGGATGATAACGCCCCAAATGTCAGTTACGCCATCGCGGCCCTTGGCGGCAAACGCCTCTGGCGCACGCCATCCGCTTTGCGCGAGTGCGCTAGTGTCCGTACGTTCCAGCTCTGTAATCAACTTGCCGTCTTCCGTGCGGTGCAATTCCGATACGGGAGGAAGGTCCACACGCGACCGAGTGTCCACATAGTACTTCAGATCGGAAGAGAAACTGACTGCGTGGTTGGCTGCGGGCGTCGTGAGCGGAGTCAGCCCACTGCCATCGAAGTTGACGCGGAAGTAGTGTTGAAAGTATGGATCTTCGCCTTGATGCATACCGCTGGCGTGAAAGAAAATCTGGCGGCGCTGATCGTCCACTTTGTCGACACCTCTCACGACCCAGTCGCCTTTCGTGATTTGATTCTTCACTTGGCCGCTCGAGCCGTCGTAAAGATAGAGGTGATTCCAGCCGTCGCGCTCCGACATCCATATGATTTCTTTGCCGTCGTCGATGTCGTGGCGGTACATCTTGCCTGAGTAGCAGAAGAAGGTGTTGCTCTTTTCCTCGATAAGTGGACGGATCTTGCCGCCGGCGGCATTCACTTCGAGGACGCGGTACACTTGGTGCCCGCGCTGGTTGTATTCAAAGGTCACCGCTTGGCTGTTCTTTCTCCACTCCAGCGCTGAAATCTCATACGGATTTGGGAATAGTGCGCTGTCGATATCGATCTGATGGTGGGCCTCCAAATCGAACAGCACTGGCTGCGGCAAATCGAGTGTGTCGCCGGGTTTCGCATATTCAAGGCTAAAGGTCTTCGGCTGAAGCTGGTCCTCGGGTGAGGACTGGATGTACTGTATGTGCCGGTGGTAGCCCGGACGAATGCGATACGCCGCCAATTTTTTCGAATCCGGCGACCACACAATCGACTCCTGCGCATAGTAGTTGTTCTCTGAGCCGTCATAGCTCTGAGCAACGCCCGCACGTTTGTCTTTCGGCCTTACGTACACGTTGTAATTGAGAATCACGGCTTCCCACTTGCCATCCGGCGAAACAGCTGGCTTGGGCGCGGGTTTCGGTTCTTCCGGGGCGGCGAACGCGTGGCGCTGAAACTCCCAGGAGGCTGGGCCTAGTTTCTGACATGTGTAATCGGTAAGACTGCATTTCCAAGTGGAGTTGGCGGCCGGTACTTCGATGGCTTGGCCTTTGTCTCGAAATTCAACCACCGGGAAGGGCAGTTTGTTGGCCGAATAGATCTGGCCCGTGGCCTTCGACAAAACAACCGCCAAACGAGCATGGTCGAAAGCCGGTTTCTTTGCCAAGGTAACGGCGTCGACCAGCACGAACTCCTGACCCTCCTTTATTGACCTCCGGTAGCAGAACTGTTCAGTTCCCTCCAACCAAGTGACGCGGCCCGGAAGATGGATGGCAAGTCCTTCCAAACTCTTGCGCAGCCCCGCCGCGCGTTTGTAATCGTCGATTGTCCCTTGCGCATTGGCGGAAGCGGTGTTCCACAGGAGGCAGCAGCAGAGCGCCGCTGTTAAGGAGTTGATAATTCCCATGATTCAATCTAAAATCTTTAATTAATGGAGTCCGCCTGTCAAGTCTTAAAGAACGCATTCGACGGAGCATAAACCCGACGGCGTTCGAGATGACCATCTTTCCCACAAGACTCGAAAACCAATCGCAATCTAAGGAGACCACTTTTTCATGACCATAACTTGGCAAGGCGTTATGCCTGCTATGACGACGGCCTTCGACACAAGTCTAGAGGTCGATTACCCTTTCGTGGCGCGGCACGCCAATTGGCTCATCGATAATGGCTGCACAGGCATCGTCGCCCTCGGCTCACTTGGCGAAGGCGCAACCCTCACTCATGCCGAAAAACTGCGTGTTCTCACCACCATAGTTAAAGCGCTGAACGGTCGAGCACCCGTCGTGGCCGGCATTTCCGCCCTCAGCACTCCGGAAGCTGTCGCGCTTGCAACAGGCGCCGCCGAATCTGGTTGTAGCGGCTTAATGGTCCTCCCACCGTATGTCTATTTGGGAGACTGGCGTGAAACCAAAGCACATGTCGCCGCTATCTTGAAGGCCACGTCACTCTCTTGCATGCTTTACAACAACCCAATTGCCTACGGTGTCGATTTCCTCCCAGAACAAGTTCAGGAACTAGCCTCCGAACACACAAACCTGAACGCTATTAAGGAGTCCAGCGCCGACGTGAGACGCATTGCGGCGCTCCGATCGATCATGCCCGCCGCATTCCGCCTCATGGTGGGAGTCGATGACGCGATTGTGGAATCCCTCAACATGGGAGCTTGCGGCTGGATTGCCGGCTTGGTCAACGCTTTTCCGAAGGAATCCGTTGAGCTATTCAAGCTAGCTTCCAATGGAGAGCGCGAAAAGACCTTCGACCTTTACCGCTGGTTTCTACCCTTGCTGCGTATGGATACCGTACCCAAATTCGTCCAACTCATCAAACTCGTGCAAGAAGAGGTGGGCATGGGCAATGCACGAGTCCGCCCACCTCGCCTCACTCTGCAAGGCGCTGAACTAGCGCAAGCCAAGGAAATTATCCGAACGGCGCTCGATCGGCAGGTTTCCGACGCCGGAAAGAAACTTCAGCCAGTCTGACACCGCGTCAAGGAGTGAAGCATTCGGATCGACGAGAATTCCCACAAGGCACGGCCGTAACGGTGGCCGGTGCTGGCCCAAGTGTCGCACCACCCGTCGAACGCCCTGTGCCAGTTTGTGAAATTCAAACTGGACGGCACGCGCTGTGCAAAGCGACTGGTTGCCGTCGGAGAAGCAGATCCGGACGGCTCGCCGACGCGCTTCGGACGCGTGCGCTTCAGAATGGTAAACGTCCGCCAGCGCGTGTAGGCGACCGTAAACCTTGAAAGGCCAGGCGCGCCAGCGCATCGTTTGCGAAATGTTGTTGCTCTGTTCTCAGCGCAAAGCTAAAGCCTCGCTGGCCGTCGGCAAAACGCGACGCCCTATTGACAGTCTATAAGAGAGCGTGCGATGATTCCTATAGCCGGTCTATAAGAAAATGGCTTTTTCGCAATCCGATCTTCTTCAGGGAACGCTCGATTTGTTGATCTTAAAGGCCCTTGCACTCGAACAGCTGCATGGAATGGGCATATCGCGCCGCATCACGCAGATCGCCAACGGAACGTTCGCAGTAAAGGCCGGCTCTCTGTTTCCCGCTTTGCACCGGATGGAAGAGGCAGCTTGGTTAACGTCAACCTGGGGCGAATCGGAAACTAATCGGCGAGCAAAGTTCTACCGGCTCACGAAATCTGGCCGGAGCCGGCTGAGCTCCGAGACTGAACGATGGGAGCGGATCTCGCTGGCGATGGCGAGCGCTCTACGAGCTACATAGGCGGGGTTTATTTTGATCAAGCGCTTTTTTTCTTTCTGGCGGAACACTTTTTGCAAGGGGCGTGTAGATCACGACCTGGAAGAGGAAATTAGCAGCTATATCGAACTTGTCGCGGCTGACAAAGCCAGGGACGGAATGAGCCGTGAAGTGGCCATGCAATCCGCTCACAGAGAGGTGGAGGTCTGGAACAGGTGAAGGAGAACGTTCGTGACATAAGAACGGGAGCGGCCATGGACATTTTCGTTCAAGATCTGTCAGTTCGCTAATTATCTGCGAATATTGGCCGCTCGGCGCAATTGAGTGCGAACACTAACAC
>PMSX01000360.1 GCA_003167495.1 Bryobacterales bacterium
GCCGTCCATTTCCGGCATCTGGCAATCCATGAGGACCAAGTCGTACGCACCCGTTGCCCATTTTTCGACGGCCTCGCGCCCATTCGCAGCCACCTCCACGGAATAGCCCGCTTTTTCGAGCAGCCGCCGCATCACTTTTTGATTGATGAGGTTGTCTTCCGCAATCAGAATCTGCCATTTTGCCGCCGGCTGGTTGGCCGGGACTGGCGTGGCGGGCATTATTTTTGTATTTCGTAGCCCATTCGACACGCGCGCGAGCGCTTCGAACACTTTGCCTGCGTCCAGCGGGCCTTCAATCGTGTCCGCAAAGGTGCATTGCGCCGCTTCAGCTTGAGATGCAACAGCGCGACTGTTTCGGATGAGGATGAGGGCGGCTTTCCGGTTCAGTGGATCGGCTTCAACAGCGCGGTTGAGAGCCAGCAGCGACCCTGGCAGCGTATCGGGCACGAGCACGATGTTGTAGCCGTCATTCGAGAGCCACGCTTCCCGCAGGCACTCCACCGCTTCTTCCTGTGTCTGAGCGACCTGATGCCGTAATCCCACGCGTTGCAAGTAACGAACGATTTCGGCGGCTTCGGCAGCGCTGTCGTCAACCAGCAAAATCCGCGATTGCGCCAGCTGTGAACGCGGTTCCAACGGGGCCGGCGCCTCCGCGCAAATCGATAGCCTCAGACTAAAAGTGAAAGTGGACCCTTCATTGAGTTTGCTCTGAAAACTCAGCTTCCCGCCCATAAGTTCGACCAGATTCTTCGAGATCGCCAAGCCAAGGCCAGCGCCACCGTAGCGCCGCGTGGTGGATGCGTCCGCCTGCGAAAATCGTTCAAATAGTTTCCCTTGCGCACCTTCAGGTATGCCGATTCCCGTGTCCTCAATCGCGACGGCGATCGTACACTCGGTCTCGGTTTTGTCAAGACAGTTGAGATAGGCGCGAACATGTCCGGAGTTCGTGAATTTAACCGCGTTACCGATCAGGTTTAGTAGCACCTGGCGCAAACGGCCCACGTCGCCCATTACAAACTCGGGCACATGCTGGTCGTAACTGTGAGTCAGTTCGAGATTCTTGGCGCTGGCGCGTGGCGCGAGCAGGGTAATGACATCGCTTATGCATTGGCGTAGCGAAAACGGCTGCGCCTCTAAAGTCAGTTGCCGAGCCTCGATCTTTGAAAAATCGAGGATGTCGTTGATCAGTGTAAGCAGCCCTTCCCCGGAAAGATGGATCGCTTGCACGTATTCGTTTTGCTCGGCGCTTAGTCTGGTTTGCCGCAGAAGCGAATTCATGCCCAGAATGCCATTCATGGGCGTACGAATTTCATGGCTCATCACTGCCAGAAATTCACTTTTGGCTTGGTTAGCCGCATCGGCGGCATAAAGCGCGACGGCTAATTCATCCCGCGAAGCAGCCAAAGCGAGTGTCCGTTCGGCCGCGATTGCGTTGGCGCGCTTGCCCACGGAATTCAGGCTGGTCACCAGACACGCCAACAAGAGAGTCAGCGCCGCGGAGCAGACGCTTGCCCAAACGGCAGCCGTGCTCTCCTGCGGCGTAAAGCCCAGACCGCGGTTCCAAGCCAACGTCAGCACCCGGCCTGCCATGGTGATCTGTGTGGTGGCGGCAAACTTCTTGCCGGGTTGTCCACGAGTGCTGTAAATCCAATCCTCGGAACGCGTCGAGGCACCCTCAAACACGTCCATGTCGATCTGGCAACCCATGCGATCAAGCACGCCCCTAAAGAAGTCTTCCGTCACGAAGGGTGCGCTGATAAACCGAACCAGAGCACGTCGCCGCTCCTCCGGGGTCGTGAGCAGACTGCCCTTTCGATACATCGGGACGAATAGCAGAAATCCATTGCGGTGTTTACTGTCCGTTGTCAGCGCGATCCGCCGGGTCATGGTGAGGTTCCCTGAAGCGGCGGCATCGAGGGCCGCCGCCAAACGGTTCTTTTCCGAGGTGACATCGAGTCCGATGACTTTCGCTTCCTTCTCCATGGGCTCAATTAACGTAATGATGTAGTGAAAAGGAAGCGGCGCTGGCGGGTCGAGCGCCTGCACCTTCTTCAGCGTAAAATCCGGGGAAAAGCGAAGCCGGGCCATTCTAAGAAAACTCGTCATCTCGCTGTCTTTAACTATGTCCACCACGCCCACGCCATGAATGCCGGGATGGCGCGTCGACAGACGCTGAGAATCGACCCACGATTTCCACCGTTCCCTGTCGATTTGCCCCGAAACGGACAGAAAACTGGCACTTCCAATGAGTGCTTCCGTGTACGTTGCCATCCGTTCTTGAATATCCTTCTCCGAACTCACTTCCAACCGCTTGAATTGCGCTTCGTCAAAATCGAGCCGCTGGCGCGTAAGACTGGAAAACAGCCAGCCGCTTAGAGCCCAGCCCGTCAGCAGAACGACCCCGGGCCAGAGCAGACTTCCTTCCTCCCCCAGCACCGAGAGGAGCATGGCCGCCAACGGCACCGATGCCGCAAAGAAATCCAATTGCAAGAGACTTTGATCGAGCGTTCCGCTGACAAATGGGCCATGTTCAAGACATGTCGACCACACCCCCAAGCTGACGAGTAAGAGAGCGACGGTATTTGCGCCAACTCCCTTGAGTAAGACCGCCGCAGCCAGCAACATCGGGAATAACAGGAACAGCGCTACGCTCCCCCAAGGGCTCCAGAACACCAGTAATCCTACGGCGACCGTACAACCAGCCAGCAATGAGACGCGCCAGAGCCAACC
>PMSX01000352.1 GCA_003167495.1 Bryobacterales bacterium
CTGGTGGTAGTTTCAGCCATTCGCGACGTGGCGTTCAGCGTAACGGCTCAGCGCGATGATCCGAAAATCATCGCCCGTTCGTGCCGCCTTACCGTTTTAGCGATTGGAATGCTGTGCGTGGCCGGTGGCGTGCTGACTCCCCTGGCGCTACCTTTTCTGTTTGGCAAGAAGTTTGCTCCGGCGGTTTGGATGGTGGAAGTTTTGCTGCTGGGAACCATGGGACGCGCAGTGGCGGCGGTTATCGGAGCTGGACTCATGACAATTGGCAGAACGTGGTTGCGGTCGGTGATCCAGCTTGGTGGTGCGGCCATCACGGCGGCACTGCTTTTTATGCTGGTGCCGAATTGGGGCGGGTTGGGAGCCGCTTGGGTCACTACCGTCACGTACGCCGCCCTCAGTTTCGCTTCAATGTTTGCTTACGTGCAGTCGGCCAATCTGAGTTTCAAGCAATGTCTGGTTCCCACGGCATCGGATTTTCGAGATCTAAAATCCGCAATCGGAGTTAATCTGCGACGCGCGCAGCAAAAGTATTTTTCAGGAATCTGATTACGCCTTCGCTGCATCAATTTGCGCCGCCGAGACAATTTCTTTTTGCCAGTAAGAGCGCAAGGCCATTTGCACAGGCCTGCATGCGTCAATGCCCGAAGCTAGATTCGCCGAAACTTGTTTGCCAGCAGTGACCTTCGTGGCGGCGGCCATTATGGGTGGCATCGCCGCCGGAGTCACCTCTGCCGCAGTCGTGATCGTGCCACTGCGTCCAGTCGGTTCAACTCTGAGCCGGAATGTCGTATTCGGTTGTCTCTTCATACTGCCGCTCATGGCCATTGATTATCACTTTTACTGGGCCGGGACAGTCGAGAGACTTCCAATTCAGGAAGTGTCACATAGGGAAATCGCGAATCTCGCTTCCGGCGATGCGCGGGGCTCTTTCTGGGCTGGCTGTTACCACTTTTGGGGTCGTTATCCCTTAAACACCGGAGGTGAAAATGGCCTATTGACGGTTGCGGAGACTGATGGCGCCCTGCAAGTGGTCCTAGATTTCGAGCACACCAAATTAGCGGGCAGAGTTGACAGCGACGGCAGCTTTCGCTTCGGGGGAGAAAGCACTGTCGCCCAAGATACGCTCCTTAATATGTGGGAGGGCACGTTTCATAACAATTCGCTGACCTTCACGCGAAGATCAACACTACTGAGCAATGGCCGTGTCGTGAATACGATGAAAACCACAGGAGCGGCTGAACGAACCGCCTGCCCAGCGCAAGTGCAGTAGGACCGCGTAAATAGAGTAACGGCAGGGCTCATGTCGGAAATGTTGCCAATTTTACCTTTTCGGGGGATTGGGCAATAATAGCCAAGTGGCACAAAAGAGCAAAAGAACAGTTAATCTTGTTTTGCAAACTCCCACATTCCTATCAGAATGATATAGATTGCAGGAAAAGCCAAGTTCAACGGGCTTTTAGGCTCGCCGTTATGGGATAGTGGTCGGACCCCTTCGCCGAACGTTGGACCGTTCCTTCGTCAAGGGAGAATGGGCCGCGGACGAAAATCCAATCCAGTGCCATGGCGATAACATGCGTCCGTTCAATCCGTTCACCCAAAGCACTGCGAAAGCCAGCCTTCTCCAGCTTGTGCAAAAAGACCGATGGAAAATATTTTGAATTGATATCACCGGCGATCACGGCGCTGGTGCCAGCCGGATAACGCTGTTGCAGATCTGCGAGTATCTCATCGAGCTGTTGGGTTTGAATACGCCCCATGCTGCGGCTTTCGAGGTGGGGATTGTAGACGACAAGCGGACTGCCGGCGAACTGCAGTTCGGTAACGAGGGTGATGCGGCTACCGAGACGGCGCTGCATCAAAGGAATTGACGAAGGCAGCCAGAAATGTGGCTGCCAGAAAGTAGATTGATGTTGAAAGCGAAGCACGCGCGATTGAATCAACGGCAGACGTGTGAGAGTGGCTTGGCCAATATAGGCGGCGCCATTCTTTTCCTGGCTTAACTCCTCAAACTCCACACCATAGGAAATGTTCATGCCGAGGCGTTCGGCCAACTCGAACGCTACGTCCTTCGAGTCTGAGCGTGCGGCGTTCCAATCGACTTCCTGCAAGAGGCACAAGTCGGCGTTGCTCTTGCGCAATTCCTCAGTAACTTGATCCAGATGGCTGCCGTGGTCAATATTCCAAGTAACAATGCGAATGGCTCTGGCCTGCCCATCGCCGGGAATCCGCCGCAATTCGCGCGGAGTATTGACATCAGCCAAGCGGGGCAATAACAACAAAATTAAAACCGCGCCTTTCACAACCTATGCCACAGCCTCACGAGGCGGAGTTTTGGGCGCAGCTTCCGTTGCCGCAATTCTGCGCCGCTCGGCTATTTCGCCGGCTAGCATCGGCGTCAACGCAAAATACCAGCCGCAGACTCCAAGGCGCGCAAAGGGATAATCGACTGCCGCGTGTAAGCAAACAGCGATTAAGCCGACACCCCAAATGGAGGTGACCGCGGGCCTTAGGCTCCAGCCAAACAGCACCAGCATGAAGACGGCGAACGGAATGCCGCCTTCGGCTGCCCATTGAAGCCAATCGTTGTGAGCGCGATTCACATAGGTTCCGTCGTCATAGTGAGCGAACATGCGATAGACGGGTACGTATGTTTCCAGGCCCCAACCAAGCAGCGGCCTTTCGCGAATCATTTCGATGGAAGACTGGTTGATGGAACGGCGGACGGCTAATTGATCGTTCTGTTGAAGTTTCTTGATCAAGACGTCGAAGCCGGCAGCGTATACGAAGACAGAACTCAAGCCGCAAGCGAGAGCGGCGCCAAGCAGCAGACGGCGATCGCGCCGGCGGGCATAAGCGAGAAAGATTACGGCGAGGAGTTCCGCCACGACGAGCACTGCGCCCGCGCGCGAACCGGAAGCGACAACGGCGCCAATCTGAATGGCAGCTAGGGCCAAGTAGGGCGCTGGGGAGGAGCGGCGTTTGCTCAAACCTGTCCAGAGGGTGATGGGCAAGGCCAGTTCGACGAATTGCGCAAAGTTATTCCAATAGGCGAAGGGGCCGAATACGGCGTGATACTTGCTCTGAATGACCCAGTAATAGAGGCTGGTGCGGGAGGCCTGTTCCAGCAAATCGAGCAGACACACGGCGGAGGCCAACAACATGAACCAATGGCGGAATTGCGCGGCGGCGCGTGGCGATTGGAACAACTGGGTGGCCACTACGGCGATGATGGCGGCGGTGAACCAGAATAAAACGCCACTCCAGCCTCTGGCGAAAATCTTCTGAGGAGAGAAGAGCGTTTGGGCAACGCCCCACAGCGTCATGAGCAGCAAACAAACAACCGGCAAACTTAGTGAGAAGCGCTGGGTAAATGGCACGCTGAGGTAAATGGCGGCGAGAAGTAAGAACACCACGGAAACGATACGAGGCGCGGCACCGGCGCCGAATGCCGCGTCGTCGAGCGTGCTTAGAGTAAACGCCGCCAGCACGCCGAACAACCCTAATAGGCTGAGCCGTTCACGAAGACGCGCAATCCTTCCGGAACTGGAGGGTAGCGGCGTCTCAATCTCTTCTGCTACGGCCATCGACCGTAGGATCTCACTTTCCGGTGTAGGAGACGCGCCAAATGGATTTCGAGGCATCGTCACTGACCATGAGTGAACCGTCCGGCGCAGTGGCGACACCTACGGGACGGCCCCACACGTTGCCATCTTCTGTTACGAACCCAGTCAAGAAGTCACCGTAGACGCCGTTCGATTTGCCGTCGTTGAGGGGTACGCGTATGACTTCATAGCCTGCGCGAACGGACCTATTCCAAGAACCGTGCTCAGCGGCAAAGATATCGCCGCGAAATTCTTCGGGAAATTGCGTACCGTTGTAGAAAGTCAATTCCAAAGAGGCGTTGTGCGGCTGCAGCAGGATGTCGGGCACTGTTACTTTGCCTTTCAGTTCCGGATGGGTGCCGGCGAGGCGCGGATCTTGGTGATCGCCCATGTAATACCAGGGCCAACCATAGAAGCCATCTTCTTTGACAGAAGTAATGTAATCCGGGACCAAGTTATCGCCTAGCATGTCGCGTTCGTTGACGGAGCACCACAGCTGGCCCGTAGTGGGATTGATGGCAATGCCGACAGGATTGCGGATGCCGGCCGCGTAAATTTTCACGAACTTGCCTTCGGGTGTGAATTCGAGAATGTTGGCGCGACGTGTCTCTTTGGGGTGCGTGTCGGGATCATCGACGTTGGACGCCGAACCAACCGATACGAAGAGGCGCGTGCCGTCTGGTGAGAAGGCCAGATCGCGCGTCCAGTGTCCGCCACCCGCGGGCAGTTGGGCAATGATGGTTTCGGGTTGACCTGTAGCCTGCAAATCGCCGTTACTATAGTGATAGCGAATCACGGAATTCGTGTTGGCCAGGTAAATCCACTCGGGATTCTGACCGAGCGGATAGAAGGCGATTCCGAAGTTATTCTTGAGGCCGGTAGCGAACACTGAGTGCTGTTCGGGTTTACCGTCTTTGGTGATGCCGCGAAAGACTTCCACTTTTCCTTTGTTACTGTCCGACACAAAGAGGTCGCCATTAGGTGCAGTTCTGAGTTCGCGCGGTTCATCGGTCAGTTCTGCGTACCGTTCGACCTTGAAGCCTTCGGGCGCTTTGGGCCAGGCGTCCGCGGGCTTGGGAACCACCTTGGGGCCGTTTGAAACCCCCTTGGTCGCGTAGGGTTCGGGTAAATCCGCGATTGTTATTTTGCGGTAAGCGCCTGGCTTTTCATCTTTGAAATTGACGAACGCGGCAGCTCCAGTGGTCACGTTCTTTACGTCCGAATCGCTGGCTAGCGCGGCGAGGGCAGCCAAGGCGACCAGCGCTGTCCACTTCCAAGAAATCGATTTCATTTGGTGTGTTCCTCATTTTCTTTGTTGATCTGGCGCAACTCGGACAGGTCAAGCCGCCCGGTATAAATAGACATACCAATTGCGCAATGAATATTTTTTCCGTTGAGCGCCCGGACATCTTCTAAGGTAGTGATGCCGCCGGCGGCAATCAATTCATGGTGAGTGGAATTGCGCAAACTGGTGAACCAATCCAGGTCTGTGCCTTGCATCATACCTTCTTTGTCGACATAAGTGCAAAGGAAACCGGAACAGAAGGGCGCAAGCTGCTGAATCATTTCCAGGGCAGTATAGTTGGTGGCCTCACGCCAACCTTTTACCATGATTTTTCCGTGTTTGCTGTCGAGAGCAATGGTGAGGCGCTCCGGGCCGATGACGTCAGCGAGGCTTTGGAGGAAAGGCCGGTTGGGGCCGTTGGGAGAAAAAGCAGCAGTGCCCACAATGACGCGCCAAGCACCTTGCTGAAGCAGTTCGCTGGCGCGTTCGAGAGTGCGAACGCCGCCGCCTGCGCGAATGCTGGCGTGGCGCGCGAGATAGCCGACGAGATCGCCGTTGGAACCGCGTCCGAGAGCGGCGTCGAGATCGATCACTTGAATTTGTGGAAAGCCGGAGAACATTTCAAGCATTTCGTCGAGAGATTTTCCTTCGAGCACTTTCTCGCGGCCCTGTACGAGTTGGACGACTTTGCCGTCCATTAAATCGATACAAGGAATGATCATGCCGCGGGGCGCACAGCCACGCCGGCTTCTTCCATTTTTCGTTTCAAATCCGCCACCGTATATTTTCCGTAGTGAAAAACCGAGGCTGCCAAAGCTGCATCGGCGCAGCCCTCCGTTAGTACCTTTATAAAATCTTCGGGCGCGCCTGCGCCACCTGAGGCGATTACCGGAATCGTGGTGGCTTCCGCCACGGCTTTGGTGAGAGCGCAATCGAAGCCGGTTTGAACGCCGTCGGTATCCATGGAGGTTAGCAGAATTTCGCCGGCACCGAGCGCTTCGCCGCGCGCAGCCCATTCAACTGCGTCGATGCCTTCGTCATGCCGGCCGCCTTTCGTGAAAACGTTCCAGCGGCCAGGGGTGGAGCGGCGGGCATCAATGGCCAACACGACCGCTTGGGCGCCGAATTCCCGGCTAAGTTCGCTGATGAGCGCGGGGCGGTGCACGGCGGCGGTATTGATGCTTACTTTATCAGCGCCGGAAAGAATTATCTTGCGCGCGTCGGCGACAGTGCGAATGCCACCGCCTACGGTGAGCGGAATAAAAACGCGGCGCGCGGTGCGGGCGACGACATCAGCCATGATTTCGCGGGCGTCGCTCGAGGCGGTGATGTCGAGGAATACAAGCTCGTCGGCGCCTTGTGCGTTGTAGCGTTCGGCAAGTTCTACAGGGTCGCCCGCATCGCGCAGATCGATAAAGTTTACACCTTTTACCACGCGGCCGGCAGTGACGTCCAGGCAGGGAATGATTCGTTTTGCCAGCATCAGATCTCTAAGAAATTCTTTATTACTTTTAAGCCGACAGGACCGGATTTTTCAGGGTGGAATTGTACGGCGTGCAAATTCGCTTGTTCGAGAACCGCTGAATATGTATGCATATAGGTACACGTGGCTGCGGTTGCCGAGATGACAGGCGCGTAGTAGCTATGAGCGAAATAAGTGAACGGGCCTTCGCCGAGGCCTTTTAGAAGGCGCGTGGGGCGCCGCTGTTCGAGCGAATTCCAGCCCATGTGAGGGATGCGCGCTTGGCCAACGAAGCGTTTGACTTCTCCGGCAAGAATGCCTAAACCGCATTCGCCAGGCGCCTCTTCACTTTTTTCGAAGAGGCATTGCAAGCCGACACAGATGCCTAAGAAGGAGATACCGGAAGCGATTTTTTCGCACAGGGGTCCGCGCAAGCCCAACTTATCGATGGCTTGCATCATCTGGCCGAAATGGCCAACGCCGGGAAGAATGATTTTCGTGGCGCGTAGGACAACATCGGGCTGGTCAGTCACTTCATACTGCGCGCCTAACTCGGCGAGGGTATTTTCGACTGAGCGAATATTGCCGGCTCCGTAGTTAACAATCGTCGTCACAGCAAACCCTTGGTGGAAGGTAATTGATCTTTCAGGCGTTCATCCGTTGAGCATGCGTAGCGCATGGCACGCGCGAAGCACTTGAAGATGGCTTCGATTTTGTGGTGGTTTGAACGGCCGTACATGATTTTGGCGTGCACGTTGCCGCCTACGTGATTGGCGAAGCCGGTGAAGAAGTCTTCGAGAAGTTCCGTTTGCAAATCGCCAACGTGGACGACGTCTACTTGGTCATCATAAACGAGCGCGGGGCGGCCACCGAGGTCGACGGCGGCAAGGGCGAGGGACTCATCCATGGTCTGGACGAAATACCCTGCGCGATTGATGCCGCGGCGGTCGCCTAATGCCTGCGAGAAGAGGTCACCCAGCACAATGCCGACATCCTCAACCGTATGGTGTTGATCCACATCCAGATCGCCTTTGGCGGCAAGTCTTAGATCAAAACCGCCGTGCTTGGCGAACAGTTCCAGCATGTGATCGAGGAAACGAATGCCGGTGGAAATTTCGTATGTGCCCGTGCCTTCCAGGCGCAATTCGCCTTTGATCTGGGTTTCTTTGGTATTGCGATCAACTTTCGCTTCTCTCATAGCAGCGTTTCCAACTCGTTGATGTCGGACAGCACCGTGAAAGCGCCTAGATCGCGCAGGCTGCGGGCGATTTCTTCGTGCCTTGAGTTATGCGGCGTTGAGACGCCGATGAATGGCACACGCGCGGCTATGGCACTGCGCGCATCGTCAACCGTATCGCCTAAATACCAAATGTGTTTGCCTGGATACTGTTGCTGGATGATTTCCAAACCATCGGGCGCGGGCTTTGGATTCGAAACCCATTCGTCAGTAACTAGCGGATCGAAGGTGACGTGAGGGGCAAAGCGGCCCAGTGTCGCGTCCACTTCATATTTCACGCGGCCGGTGAAAATCGCGAGGCGCGCGCGCTTCGCCAAGCCCTCAAGCAGACCGTCTTTCGGCATCCAACGCTCTTTGCGGATCAGGCCATCGCCGTTGGCGCCGAAGAAGATCAGGTTGAATTGGTCGACAACATCGGTATATGGCACGGTCTTGCCCAAATCGTGAATCAGGCGATGAGAGAGTTGCCAGTCGTTGTTCCAACCGCCCGCGTTCTTGAAGTCCTGAATCGTGTCGTGCGAGACGTCCTGACCGGTGAAATACCGCACGGTTTCACGGATAGCTTCGCGGTAGGACTGCCCTACTTCTACGAGCACGCCGTCCATATCGAAGACAATGACGTCGGGTGTCTGCCTACTCACCAGATTCGCTCCAATTCATCTAATAGACGCTGGATTTGATCGCGTGTGCCCACGGTGAAGCGCAAGTATCCGGGTAGTTCATAGCTGCGGTCGCGGACCAACACGCCACGCTCGCGCAATTCGTCGCGTATGGGAACGGCGCGGTCACCTACTTGGCCCAATACAAAATTCGCCTGGCTTTCGATATAGGGAATTTTCAACTGTTCGAGGCCGACATATAGCAATTCGCGGGCGGCCAAGACCTCTGTAACGTAATCTTCTACGAACTTCGGATCTTGCACAGCGATACGCGCGGCCATGGCCGCTAGAGAATTCACGCTATAGGGCGATTGGGCCTTGCGGACGTGCGCCATATTGACCGCTTGGGAAAAGAGACAGCCGCAACGCATCGCGGCCATGCCGTAGACTTTTGAAAACGTCCGGCTGACAAACAGATTCGGGTGGTGGCGTAGACGGGAAAGCATAGTAACGCCAGAGAATTCATAGTAAGCTTCGTCGACTAAAACTGCCGCGTTCACAGCTTTGCGCAAAATCTTTTCCAGGCCCGAGACTCCAATGCCCGTGCCGGTGGGATTGTTGGGATTGCTAATTAAGATCGCACGTGTGCGCGGCGTAATGCGTTCGAGGAGTTCTTCCAGGGGAAAGGCGAGTTTCCCAGCCCGATAATCCAGTTCCTCTACGCAAGCGCCGGCGAGCTGGCTGTAGAACCGGTACATGGCGTAGGACGGCCGCAGCACAATTACTTCGGCATCATCGTCGATATAAGTGTTGATGAGCAGTTGAATGGCTTCGTCGGTGCCGTTCGTCAGCGTCAACTCAGTCTGCTGAACTCCGAAATGCCGGGCGAGATCTTCCAGCGCATGTTCGTATTCGGGGTAGATGCTCAGGTCGCTGGCCGTCAAATAACGCTTGATGAAATCGATGATGTGTGGAGACGCGCCCACCGTATTCTCGTTGAAATCGAGGCGCAATTTGTTGCGGCGGCCGCTGCTGGGCGGATGATACGGCGCCATATCGAGCACCGCTTTACGGGGAGATAGATTAGATGGCAGGCCGAACCTCCACCGCGCGGGCGTGCGCTTCGAGCCCTTCGGCTCGCGCCAAAGTTGTAATCGTGGGTGCGAGAACCGCCAAAGCTTCGGCCGATAATTCATGCACAGCAATCACCTTCACAAAATCAGCCGCCGACAGGCCGCCGCGCAAACGAGCCGCACCACCGGTGGGTAACACGTGGCTAGGGCCGCATGCATAATCTCCCGCCGATTCGGGCGTATGAGGGCCCAGAAAAACTGTGCCTGCATTGTTGATCTTTTTCAATAGTTCCGGGTGATGGAGACTTAGGTGCTCGGGCGCTTGCATATTCGCAGCGGCGACAGCGAGATCCATATTGGGAAAGATCGCAATTGCACTACTCTTGTTGATAGATTGGCGGGCCACGTCGGCTGTCGGCAAAGTTTCCAACTGGTGTTCTATTTCTTCGGCGACGGCTTGGGCGAGTTGTTCCGACGTGGTGAAGAGCATGGCGCTCGCTGTAACATCGTGTTCGGCCTGCGCGAGCATGTCGGCCGCAATTAATTTTGCGTCGCCGTCTTTTGCCAGAATCAAGATCTCAGTTGGACCGGCAACAAAATCGATGCCTACATCGCCGGCGAGTAATTTCTTGGCGGCCGCTACGTAGGCATTGCCGGGGCCGACAATGCGGTCGACGCGTTTGATGGAAGCGGTACCGAACGCCATTGCCGCAATGGCTTGAGCTCCGCCGACACGGTACAACTCTTGGATGCCCAACATGTGCGCGCAGCCCAGAATCTCAACCGATGGACGCGGCGAGGTCACACAGATGCGATGAACGCCGGCGGTTTGGGCCAGCACGGCTGTCATAAGAAGTGTGGACGGCAGAGGATAGCGTCCGGAAGGTACGTAGCAACCCACCGCATCAAGAGGCCGCACAATCCAACCCAGTTTGCGCCCGGCGGAAAACTCTTCAAATCGTTCTTTGGGCAGCTGCGCCTCGGCGAACTGGCGAATGTTGACAACAGCCGCTTGCACGGCCTTCTTCACTTCCGGCTTCATCGCCCACGCAGCCCGCTCTAACTCATCTTGACGCACTCTAAGCGCCTGGTTGCCGAGGCCATCCAGTTCGCGAGCGTAGCTGACGAGTGCCTCGTCGCCATCGCGCCGGATTGCTTCTAGAATGGGCTTCACAGCGCTTTCATATTCCAGCGAGGCACGCTGCCGCTCGAAGCCAAAATCGAATAGCTCCAGCTTGTCGCTTTTCTTGTTGAGGTTGAAGATCTGAATCAAGCGCCCCGCCCTACATCACAATCTTGTTTAACGGATACTCCACAATGCCCTGCGCGCCCGCTTCTTTCAAGCGCGGAATGATGCTGCGCACGGTGGTTTCTTCAAGGATGGTATTGACCGCAACCCACGCGTCGTCACTTAATTGAGAAATGGTCGGATTCTTCAACGCCGGGAGCACGTTCAACACGCCTTTTAAGTCGCCCTTCTTGACGTTTAACATCAGACCTACCTTGCCGAGTGCCGCAATAGCGCCTTCCAGTAGCAACTTGATGTCTTCCAGCTTCTTACGTTTCCAATTGTTCTGCCAGGCATCCACATTCGCAATCAACTGGGTGTTCGATTCCAGAACGGTCTCAAGAATGCGGAGCTTATTGGCGCGCAACGACGAACCCGTTTCTGTTACTTCCACGATGGCGTCGGCCAGGTCGGGCGGCTTTACTTCGGTGGCGCCCCAACTGAACTCGACACGTGCCTTCACGCCCTTGCTCTTGAGATAGCGCTCGGTAGTGCTCACCAATTCAGTGGCGATGATCTTACCTTCTAAATCATGCACGGTCTGGAAGGGCGACGATTCCGGCGCCGCCAAGACCCAGCGCACTTTGCCGAAGCTCTGTTTGGCGTAGATCAGATCGGCCACCGTCTCAACGTTGGCTTCGTTTTCTTCCACCCAGTCGCGGCCGGTCAGGCCCGCATCCAGCACGCCGTCTTCGACATAACGCGCCATTTCTTGCGCGCGAATGAGCATACATTCCAGATCCGGATCGTCAATGGCGGGATAGTAGCTGCGGGTGCTTGTGGTGATGTTGAAACCGGCGCGGCGGAAAAGATCGATGGTGGCGTTTTCCAGGCTGCCCTTGGGTATTCCCAGCTTTAACTTCACTTCTTGGCTCCATAGACGGCGTCGGGATCGTAAATCCTTTGCTCTTTCACCCGCCAGGAGCCTTGTTCGAAAGTACGGAAGAAACAGCTCTCATAGCCTTCGTGGCAGACACCCGGCCCGATCGGGTCTGCTTCTACTAGGAGAGCGTCGCCATCGCAATCGGTAGCAATTGATTTCAGCATCAGGTAATGGCCCGAACTTTCGCCCTTGGTCCAGAGCTTCTGGCGTGAGCGGCTGAAAAACGTGACATGACCACTGGCAATTGTTTTATCGAAGGCCTCGCGGTTCATGTATCCAATCATCAGCACGCGATGGGTTTTGGCATCCTGCACCACAGCGGCGATCAGACCGGCCTGCTTGTCGAAATCGAGTACTTCGCTCATGTCGGAATCCTCAAAAAAAATAAAAAGCCCGCCTTGGAGGGCGGGCCGGTTGCAAATCTTTGCTGGCAGATCAGAACGCAAACTCGCCTGGATTAGACCATCGAATGATGGTGATGTTGGTGGCGGGGATGCGCGTTCAGGTTCATCAAAGAGCCAGTATAACAGGGGCTTTGGGGAGCGGCAGTTTCGCCCAAACATTTTCATGTAAGAATGTAGTGAGGAAAAGGTTGTGGAAATCCGTTATCGCCTCACCCGCATCAACAGCTTGGCGATTTTCCTACGCTTATTCGGCGCAGCGTATTGAACTCGAGTATGAATTGCCGTTAACTTAACAAGGTCAGGTATGGCCATCAGCGACATTGGCATCGATCGTCCGCTTCCCGCAAATCTAGACGCCGAGCGCTTTGTCCTCGGCGCCATCATGAGCGACGATTCCGCCTTCCTGCAAGCAGCGGGCATATTGACGCCCGAAGATTTCAGCCTGGAAAAGCACAAGCGCATTTTTCTGCGCATGAGCGAGTTACATGAGCGCGGCGAAAAGATCGACCGCGTCACGCTGGCCAATGAGTTGATGAAGCAGGGCCAGCTTCAGTCGGTGGACGGTCTGAGCTATCTGGTCTCGCTGGACGACGGTCTGCCGCAGCTTCATAACCTGGAAAGCTACGTCGGCATCGTCAAAGAGAAAGCGCTGCTTCGCCGCATTGCGCTCATTGCTAAAGACGCTGAGCAGCGTGCCTTGTCCGGCCAGGAATCTGCGATTGAAGTCCTTGGTGCAACTGAGGAAGCATTGATCAGGTTGGGCGACATGCAGTCGCGCAACGCGCTCGCCACGCCAGCGCAGATCATTATGGGCTATGAGGGCGGCCAAAACGCTTTCCTCGATGCCAGCAAGCGGATTAAAGGCATCAGCACCGGCTTTCTGAAATTCGATGAAATGACGGGCGGCTTGCGAGAAGGCGAACTGTTTATTCTGGCGGCGCGTCCCGCGATGGGCAAAACGGCGCTGGCCTTGAATATGGCGCAGCATGTGGCGATGAACCCGAAGAATCCGAAGGCAGTGGCGGTGTTTTCGCTCGAAATGTCGAAGGAATCGCTGCTCACGCGCATGATTTGCGCCACGGCGAGCGTCGACCAGCAGCGTTTTCGCGCCGGCTATTTGAACCACGAAGAGCGGACCGCGCTGCAGAATTCGCTTTACCGGATTGTGGAATCGCCGCTATACCTGGATGACACGGCGGGTACGAACTTGATGGACGTGCACTCCAAACTGCGCCGCTTGCAAGCGGAACAGGATTTGGGGTTGGTTGTTGTGGATTATCTGCAACTCATGCAAGGCCGCGGGCGTTTTGAAAATCGCGTGCAGGAGATCAGTTCGCTTTCGCGCGGTTTCAAACTGATGTCGAAGGAATTGCGCGTGCCGTTTCTGGTGCTTTCCCAGTTGAGCCGTGCTACGGAAACGCGGCAGGGAGATCACCGGCCCTTGCTGAGCGACCTTCGCGAATCGGGATCGATTGAGCAAGATGCAGACTTGGTGGCTTTCATCTTTCGCGAAGAAGTGTACCGGCCGGACAAAGAGAGTTTGAAGGGCATTGCGGAACTGATTCTGGCGAAACAGCGCAATGGACCTACGGGGCGAGTGAAGCTGGCATGGCTGAACCGGTATACGAGGTTTGAGAATCTGTCGGCGGATACGGGCGATGAGCCGCCGCCGTTTGAATAGATTTGCGGAATTGTCTTTGGCTTGAGCAGCGCATGGGTACAGACAGCACGCGCATTCGCGAAGTGCGGTGGTATGTCAGTTGGTCGTGGCGGCGCTGTGTCAGTCCCCATTGCTCGTGGGTTGTTAACCTGACGTGATGCGAATCATAATCCTCGGCGCCGGCGTGCAGGGGACGTTCTATGGTGGTCGCTTCGCACAAGCAGGCCACGACGTGACGATCGTCGCGCGGGGTAGGCGAGCGATTGAGTTGCGAGAGCGAGGAGCCGTCATTGAGAACGCGTTCACCGGTCAAACCGAGACGATTCAATTACCGATCGCTGAACGGTTAGCCCCCGGTACAAGCGCGGATCTATGTCTCGTTGCTATACGTCGTGAGCAGATGACCGAGGCACTCCGGGATCTGCTGGCAACGCCGGCCATAAAGCGCATTGTCTTCATGGTCAATCATGCTAACGGCTCGGAAGAGATTTTCAGGTCGTTGGGCCGCGCGCGCGTTGTTCTGGCTTTCCCAGGGGTGGCGGGCAGCCTTGAAGAAGGCGTCGATCGGTGTAGCGAAATCAGGGAGCAGCCAACAGCTGTAGAAGCCAGCGCCGTGGATGTCATCTCACTCTTGCAAGGGGCAGGGTTTAAGGTCGCGCGCGTAGCGGATATGGATGGATGGCTCCGCCGGCATGCAGTGTTCGTGACGAGCATTGCCGGAGCACTCTATGAAGCAGGTGGTAACGCCCGCCGACTTGCCGAGAGCCAGGCTGGCGTTATCACTTTTATCCGGGCGGTACGCGAGGGCTGGTCTGCGCTTGATCGGCGAGGCATCGAGCCGGCACCCCTCGCTCTGCGTGCGATCTTCTGTTGGGTCCCGCTGCGATATGCGGTCAACTATTGGCGACGGCTCCTCATGTCCGCCCGGGGGGACATATACTTTGCTCGTCACGTGCGACACGCCCCGGCGGAGATGGCGGCGTTGTCGGCCGATGTTCGAGACCTTATGGACGAAGTGTCCAAACCTAATCTCGACAGGCTTTATTCCGCTATCGATCTAGCTGCGGCAGAGCGCAATCTGTAAACCATCTCGTCTGGGGCGGAGTGCGCGGAAGAATGGCACTGAATTTCTGCGCTAACTAGACCGCGCCATTGCGACTTCGTCAAACGATTTCGGAAACGACACAGTGAGCCGGATTCCCGGCAGATCGCGGTTGGCCACGGTCACGGTGCTGCCGAACAACGAAAGGATCCGGGCCGCCACGGGAGGGCCGAGCCCTAAATCTCCACCGGGTGTGATTGCTTCACCAATCGAGAAGACATCAAAAAATCTCGCTAAGGCGGAACTGGGAATCGCCCTGCCCTGGCTTTCGATGACGATCTTGTGAGCACAGGATGGCGAACTCGCCAACTCCGCAGGCGGAGCGCTCGATACCTCTCCTGCACGGAGCGGCTCGACTGAGAATGAATCGGCAACAACCGCATGGCCCACCCGGACCGTTCCGCCCTCTTTGGAGAATTTGACGGCGGTCTCCAGTAAAGTGTGCAACGCGCTCGCCAACAGATTTTCCTCTCCCAAAACCAGCCCCGCGTCCACTTCCGGCAGTTGAACCGTCACGCGGCGCGATTCAGCGAAATCATTCGCCCGCCCCATGGCGCGCTTGAGCGCGGCGCTCAAGGACACCGGAGTGGATCTGAACTTCTCCCATTCGATATCGATGCGGGCGAGCAGCAAGGCGTCGTCCACTAACGAGAGGATTCTTCGCCGCGATCGCTCAAACACGCCCCGGATATTGCTGTTCTGCTCCGAACGGGGTAGTGCGTCCAAAGCGATCTCGCCCATGCCGAATAATCCCTGCAAGGGCGTGCGCAATTCATGCGAGATGATGGTCAGGAAATCGTCTTTTGCCTGGTCGAGCTTAGTGAGGCGCGCATAGGCCGCGGCGAGTTCGCGGGTGCGCGCTGCCACCGTTTCCTCCAGATGTTCGTTGGCCCGCCTCAGTGTCCGCCGGAGATCATTCAGTTGGATATGGGTTTCAACACGAGCGTACATTTCCTCGAACTCGAAGGGCTTGGGTATGTAATCCACCCCGCCCGCGCCGAAGCCCTTCACTTTATCGTCGGCTGCATGCAAAGCACTGAGAAAGATTACTGGGATTTCGCAAAGCCCGGCGTCCAATTTCAGCCGCCGGCAAACCTCATAGCCGGAAAGCTCGGGCATATTGATATCCAGCAGAATCAAGTCGGGCGTTTGATGGGCCGCCGCTGCCAACGCCAGCCTTCCCCGTGGGAACGAGCGCACCTGGTAGCCTCTTTTCCCAAGCATCTCCTCCAGCAGCTTCAGATTGGCCGGTTCATCATCCACGACCATGACGCTGCCTGCATTTGCCGTTGGTTTCATCGCTTATCAACCGTTCTGTTCTAGCGCGTTCTTAACTCGGCCAAGCGTGATCCAGCAATTGGAGTAGCTTGTCATATTCGTACTCATCGGCCAACGCCTGCAAAGCTTGCGCACTCTCTGCAGCTCCACTCTCCGCCGTCAGCAGAATCAACTGATTTAGCAGAGTTTTGTCGCCGGATAGGGTTGCCGATTGGAGCTGCCGGATCAGTTCCTCTGGTAATTCTCTCAGTTCTGCCGGGCTGAGCGCTCCCAACAAGTCGGATTGGACCATTTCTTCTTCGTTAGCGGACGTCTCCGCTTTGTAGATATAGACAAGTCCCAAATGCTGGCGAATCTTCTCCAGCAATTCATCTTCGGTGCAGGGCTTCGCGATGAAGTCATTCACATCGGTCTTAAGAATAAGGCGGCGGTAATCATCCATGGCGTCCGCTGTCAGGGCAATCACCACTATGTCCTTTCCAACAGGACTTGATCTGATGTGCCGCGTCGACTCTAAGCCATTCATCCTAGGCATGTGCATGTCCATGAGAATCAGCGCCGGACTCCATTCCTCCGCCAGCTTCACCGCAGCTTCCCCGTTATCTGCGGTGCGCACCGCGAAACCGAGGGTGGTGAGCAGCTTGCTCAACCACTCGCGATTGTCCGCCAGATCGTCCGCAATCAGGATGCGCGGGGCCTCTCCCTCTGTTTCCAAGCCAACTACGCGTGCTCCCGGGCCGGAGTGTTTTTTGAAGTCGCGCTCGCTGGCGCGTTGCACGGGGATTTCAAGAATGAAGCTCGAACCAATCCCACGCTCGCTGCTAACGCTGACGATTCCGCCCATCAGGCGCGCCACTTTTTGGCTGATCGCAAGCCCCAGGCCCGTTCCGCCGCTCCCCATACGCTCACTCGCGTGACCTTGTGCAAAAGGCTGGAATAATTCGCTTTGTTCGTCGGCCGTCATGCCCACGCCACTGTCCTCTACTCGCACGGACAACCACAAATCCTCCTCCGCCCGCGATTCCACGCTCGCTCGCAGCTTGATTTGCCCCCGTTCCGTAAACTTGACGGCGTTACCCAGAAGGTTGATTAGCACCTGCCGTATCTTGCCCTCATCCGCCACCAGGTATTGCCACCGTTCCCCTTCGATGACCACGTCGAGATGGAGCCCCTTCGCCATCGCCCGCAGCCGGAACATAGCCTCCAGGTCGTTCAACAAAGCGTGCAGAGCGAACGTTCTGGGCGTGACCCGCGCATGCCCCGCTTCGATTTTGGCCAAGTCCAAAACGTCATTGATCATGTGCAGCAGATGCTCGCCGCTGCGGTTGATGATCTTCAGATTTGCTTTAGCTTCCGTCCCCAGGCTGCTGTCGCGCAGCATCAATTGCGAGTAGCCGAGAATCGCGTTCATCGGGGTACGAATTTCGTGCGACATGGTCGAGAGGAACAAGGTCTTGGCCTTGTTGGCCGCCTCCGCCTGCGCCGCAATGCCTTCAAGCTGCCGGCTCCGCTGCTCCGCCAGCTTGCGTTCCGAAACGTCGCGAATGGCGCTGAAAATCAGTACTCCCTCCTGGGTTGTCAGGGGACTGTGACTCACTTCAACCGGAAACTCGCTGCCGTCCCGGTACGCTCCGAAAAGCTCGGACGCCGCTAGCAGGCTGCGCGTGTGAAGATCGGCAAGGTAAGCCGCGCGCTGCCCCGCCAATTCGTCGCGGAAACGATCCGGAAATAGCCGCTCGATATTCTGGCCCAAAAGCGCTTCCCTGGGCTGTCCAAACATCTTTTCAGCGCGCCCGTTCAACAGCACGATCTCGCCGGTTCCGTCAGCCACCACGATGGCGTCAGGCGCAGCCTCCAGCAGCTTTTGGAATTTCGCCTCCGCCCGCTTTATACCCGAAAGGTCGCGAATGGCCACCATGATCTGCAATTCCATGTCAGCGGCTGCGACAGTTCCCGGAGTTAGCCGCAACTCAACCGGGATTTCCACTCCATCTTTGCGCCGGGCGTGTCCCTCCCTGCTCACGCTAGGGCGCTCGAATCCGGCCGTGACCAGAGGCTCCGGCAGGTAAAAGGGAATGATCAACTCGATCGGTTGGCCCAGCAACTCCGCGCGCGCGTACCCGAACAAGCGCTCGGCTTCCCCGTTGAGCAAGATGATCCGGGCTGCCTGGTTGATAACCACAATCGGGTCGGGAGCCCCTTCCAGTATGCTTCCGTACCGCAATTCGCTCCGGCGCAGCGCCTCTTCCGCGGCCTTACGCTCGCTGCTGTCGCGCGCCGTGCATAACAGACATTCGCCGCCATCGAGGACCAAAGGACTGAGGCTGATGTCCACCGGGAACTCACTTCCGTCCTTGCGGCGATGGCGCGATTCAAACCGCAGAACGCCCTCCCTGCCACGTTCGAGTTGTTCGGCGAACTCCGCCTTCAGTTCGGGCACCACCAGGTCGCTGGATTTCATCGTCAGGAACTCCTCCTGCGAGTATCCGTACCTGGGCAGGGTGATGGCGTTAAGATCCACACAGCGTCCCCCTGGATAGATGATGAACGCCGCTTCGGGAGCGCTCTTGAAGATCGCGCTCGCGCGTGCCTCGCTTGCGCGCATGGCCATGTTCGCCTGCTCGACGCGTTTGTAGGCCTCTACCGCGTCTTCCATCAGGTTTAGGGACGCCAGGCTCTGTTCACGCAGGACTTCGTCATGCTCCCTCCGCTCCTCGGCCAGCCGGTCGTTGCCTTCTTTCAGGGTACGCACTTCCGCATTGGCCTGCTGCAACCGGCCGTCGAAGCCGTTCGCCTCCCAGCCCGACGTCAATGGCTCGCCCCAAAGCAGGCGATGTTCGTCGAAGTCCAAGCTTCCGAGAGCGACCGTTCCGCCGGACAGCGGGAAAAAGCGGAAATGCAGCGTCTCGAGGATTCCAGAAGTAGCGCTTAAAGTTAGCCGATGAGCGCTCTCAGAACGTGCAATCAGCCTAGCCAGGTCCGGCGCGTCCCGGACACCCACCAACCGTTCCACCAAAGGGCAACCGATGATGTTGTCGCCCAAGAGGCGGCGCGCCCGCGCGTTGGCGTCGACCACGCGCGTCTCGCTATCCAACTGAAGCACCAATGCGGTATCCCGCAGATAAGTCCGCGCCGCTTCGGGCGAAACACCGTCAAGCATGCGGGCCGCACCGCTCGGCGGAACGGCTCGGTGAGAAGGTCATAGCCGGACTCCTGTGGTACCTGCGGCGCCGGTCTCCTCGCCAGGGATCCGGTGGCGTGGCGGTTGGCCCAGTTTCGCGCACAGTTCGTTCACTTCCTGTTTCAACTCAATCATCCGCAACTCACGCCCCACCGCCGCGCGGTTGAAGCTGACCAGCGCGCCGTTCCGTTCGCGCAGTTCGTCCGCCTGTTTCTGTAGCGCCTCTTCCGCGTGCTTCCGCTGGGTAATGTCGCGCAGCGCCGCCAGGGTCGCTTGGCACCCTTCCCACGTGATCTCGGTCGAGCGCATTTCCACATAGCGCACGCTATCCCCACCCGCCAGGGTGATCTCCACCGCGTCGTGACTTGCCGGGGCTCCCAGGTGAAACCCGGTCAATTGGTGTGTTCTGCTCGCAAACAGCGAGACGGCTGCCGGATTGGCGAACTGGACAATGCCTTCCGCATCGATCACGAGCAACCCGTCAACGGAGTGCTCGATCACCCTCCTGGCAAGATCGTTATCTGTAAAGACCATGAAACCTTCCACTAACGCACTACCGTAGTTTGTATATCCAGCCCTACTAATACTTTCTCGGAGTCCGCCAGATCGCCAATGATCTTACGCAATGGCTCCGGGAGTTGGCGCACTAGCGTCGGCACGGCGAAGACTTGGTGGCCTTCCGCCAGCGCCGGTTGCACTAGCAGGTCAATGATCTGTAACGTGTACTGTCCCTGAAGGTGTTCCTCGCAGATCGTCTTGATGTTGCTGAGCGCGCGCTTCGCAGCCGGCGTCATGCCGGCAATATAAAGGAACAAAATCCATCTTTCATCCGGGTCTGGTTGTGTCATGATTTAGTTCTTCGCCTCCAGGCTGCGAATAGACAGGCCGTGCGAGGACATGATCATTTCGCGCGTCTCGTGCGAGTGCTCCATGCCGCGGGATTTGACAACGTGTATGGCCCGCCGCCGTACATTGCCAACTGGTTCCAGATCGACGACGATCCAGGTATCGACGAGCGATGACAGAGGGGATTCAGTCTGATCCGAGGTGCCCGCGCCTGTGGTAAGGGCGGTCATCACGAGTGTGACACTGCGGCGCTTCAGCATATCCAGAATGCGCGTGAGCATGGATTTGACCTCCTCCTCATCGCCGACAGTGACGAAATTCGTGGTCGGGTCCATTACCACGCACGTAGGATCGAAGATGTTTGCTTGTTCGGCGACAGAAACAAGGTGTTCCTCGAGGCCGCGGAAGGTCGGCCGGAACGAGCGTATCGTCAGCAGGCCCCGCTCCAGCCATGGCTGCAGATCCATCCCCAGCGATCGCATGTTGCGCATCACCTGAGCCGCCGACTCCTCGAAGGAAAAATAAAGGCAGCGCTCTCCCCGCTCACAGGCGGCCAAGGCAAAGGCGGCAGCCAATGAACTTTTTCCCGTGCCTGATCTTCCCGTGATAAGGGCTGTAGTGGATTTGAAATAGCCCTGTCCGCCCAGCATCTCGTCCAAATCTTTCACTCCCGTGCTGACACGCTCAGGACATGCCGGATGGCCCAGGTCGATTGACGTGATCGGAATAACGGAAAGCCCCGAGTCGCCGATCAGGAATGGAAACTCGTTCGTGGCATGACCCGAACCACGATACTTAATGATGCGCATGCGCCTCTTGGAGATCTGCCCCTCCGTGCGGTGGTCAAGCAGCAGAACACAGTCGGAAATATAGTCCTCAAAACCGTGCCGCGTGAATTGCTCGCGGCCGCGTTCTCCGGTGACGACGGCCGTCACACCCGCGTCCCGCAGCCAGCGGAACAGACGCGCCACCTCGTTGCGCAGCCTTTCGTTGGCCGAGAGGGCCGAAAAAAGCGTCTCCAGAGAGTCCAGCACCACGCGTTTTGCGCCGATTTCGGCGATACCGTGCTGCAGCCTAATCAGCAATCCATCCAGAGAAAAAGCACCCGCTTCGATAATTTCTCCCCGCGAAAGCTCCACATAAGAGATCTTGAGCTTCTTCTTCTCGATCAGTTTCTCGAGCTCGAAACCAAACGAGGAGAAGCTTTCGAGCAGTTGCGCCGTGGTCTCTTCAAACGACACGTAGAGCCCAGGTTCGTCCAGTTGCTCAGCGCCATGCACCAGGAACTCCATCGCTAGGATAGTCTTCCCACAACCGGGACCGCCGTAGACCAGCGTCGGCCGGCCGGCTGGAAGTCCGCCTCGCGTGATCTCATCCAGGCCTGGAACGCCAGTCGGCGACTTGGAGATGGATACGGATGTGTCATCGAGGTTCTCTACGCGAATCATGCTTACTTACTCCTGACCGGGAAGGACGCCGTTCGTCCGGCGTGACAATAGGTTAAAAATACGGCGTTTCAACTCCGCGCGACGCGATCGTTGCGACTCTACGTCTCGGCTTGCTAGTGTCCACAGTTCCCAAGTCGGCGCGCGGATTTACGACTAACCGGGGTTTACGACGGGGAACAGCGCTAAGTTAACTGCTGGCGCTTCCACTTTGTAGTGTAGACGAGTTTTGTCGTTTCTCAGGTAAAACAAGGGTCCCCCGCCAAGTTTATTCGCCCGGATTAATCCGATAGTCGGACTAGTCCGAGTTGCAAATCGGGATTTACTGCCGTTTCCGCGGGGAGAGTTATCGCCATAACCGCTCACACCTTCATATACGCAAATATACGCACTGCGTCTGATTACAAACAATTGGAAAGTTTTCGACAAACTCGACATATGAATCCGGTTCAACAGCCTCCTCGCAATGAATCTGCCGCCAAGCTTATTCAGCGCGCCGCACTGTTTTGCGTGGGAATAAGCATAGTTATCATCGTCGCTTGGTTTGCGAATTGGCCGATTGTAACGCGCGTGATCCCAGAGGCGCCAGCGATGGTGATCGATACGGCCATTGGCGTCTTTCTCGTAGCGGCGGGTCTGCTGCTTTCTCAGCGAAAAACCGTTGTGCCGGTTCGTGTAATCGCTGGCTTTCTGCTGCTGCTTGGCGCTTTAAACCTCTTTGTTCGCGACCCCAAAGTGGCGCTCCATCACTATGTCTTGCCGGGTATGTTCGCGACTCAGCCGCAAATGGCGGAGGCGACAGGCGCCGCGTTCCTGCTGTTGGGGCTCGGGCTGCTCTTGCTTGCGACGGCAAAGCCTTCGATGCTGGCGTTGCGGCTCACCGCCGGATTGGGAACGCTGGTACTCAGCATCGGGCTTATTACTCTCCTCGCCTACGCTGCCGGTCTCTCATCTGCGCCCTGGTGGAGTGGCACTTTCCTCTTTCGGGTAGCCATTCCCACCGCACTTACCTGCTGCGTGATGGGCGCGGCGCTCATCGCTTTCTTTTGGCAGGAAGCCGATGTGGCCCCGCATCAGCTAACCATTACCGCCGCAACGCTGTCCGTCCTCTGCCTACTCCTCATACGTGCCGCCGCCGGTGCAGCCATTTGGGCGAGTTCTTCCGTCATTCTGGCTTCGCGTTCGGAAGGGCGCAGCAGCCGGGCCGAAATCATCTCAATTGAGGCGCTGGTGGAAAACCTTCGCAAAGCGGAGTCTGGCCAGCGAGGCTACTTATTGACGAAAGACGGACAGTACCTCGGAGCCTTTTCCATCGGCCAGGAAGGGGTAATCGGGATCGCTCGCAATCACAGCGTCCACGATGCCAGGCTGCTGGCGGCGGCACAGGTCGAGTTAGACGAATTGCTTCGCGGGATCGCTCTCGAAAAGCAAGGCCGGCACTCCGCGGCAGTCGACCTCGTCGAGATTCAATCGGGGCAGCGCCTGATGGAGCAAATTGAACAGCAGGCGGCAACTATCGTGGGCGGTTTACGAAAGAATCAAGCGCTGCGTGGGGATGAAAGACTGCAATCCCTGCAAGCGGTACGAACGAGCATCCTATGGTCCTTTGGGCTGGCAGTCCTGCTGGCCTGCTGCGCGTTACGCTTAGCGGCCATTGAGATTGGACGCCGGTCGCGAATCGAAGCGCATCTTCGGACTAGCGAAGCCTCGCTACAAAGCGTCAACATAAAGCTCCGCGAACAGACTGCGCGAGCTGAAGAGGAGAACCGGGCCAAAAGCGCTTTCTTGGCCTCGATGAGCCACGAAATCCGCACCCCAATGACTGCCATTCTCGGCATGGCCGACATGTTATCGGAATCGCAACTATCGCAAACACAGCGCCATTACGTGGAAGTTTTCCGGCGTGCCGGCGGTAATCTTCTGACGCTCATCAACGGCATCCTCGATTTGTCGAAAATCGAGTCCGGGAACTTTGCGCTCGAGGCCACCGCCTTCGACGTTCGGGAGACAGTGGAAGAAGTGATAGAGACGTTGACGCCGAAGGCCGAAGCCAAGGGCCTTTGCCTGGCCGCGTGCGTAGCCTCCGGCGCTACAACCAGTGTGGTTGGAGATCCCGCTCGCCTGCAACAAGTGCTGTTCAATCTCATCGGCAATGCCATCAAGTTTACCGCTGTAGGCGAGGTAGTGCTGACACTGAGTTCGCAGGTCTCCGACACTCACGCCAGCCTGGACTTCATGGTGTCCGATACGGGAATTGGCATTACCGCCGAGCAGCTGCCAAAAATCTTCGACGACTTCAAACAAGCGGAGAGTTCCACCACTCGACGCTTTGGGGGCACCGGCCTAGGCCTAGGCATCAGCCGCAGGCTGGTTAAACTTATGGGCGGAGACCTCCAGGCTCGCAGTGAACCAGGTAAGGGAAGCACCTTCTGGTTCAACGTGGTGCTGCCCATCGTTGTCCACGCAAAAACCCCCGCACCGTCGGAGTTGGTGAACATTGCCGGCAAAACCGTATTGATCGTGGATGACACCGCCGTCAATCGCGTGGTATTGAGTGACATGCTCTCACCGTGGGGGATGGCCGTCACTAGTTGCGCCAGCGGTGCGGAAGCAATCGAATTGGCCGTGAACGCTCCGCAGGGCGGCCAGTTTGATTTGGCGCTGATAGATAAATTAATGCCGGGGATAGATGGCTTCAAGACGGCCTGCGCGATCATGAGCCTCCACCCGAAGACGGCGATTTTCATCATCAGCTCCGATAATCAGGATGGGGATGTTACGCGCTGCCACGAACTGGGGCTTGCCGGCCATTTGATGAAACCAGTGCGGCGCGCGGAACTCCTGCATGAGATTACCAGGGCGCTGTGCGGAATCGCGCGGCCGCCGGAGCCGGCCTTGCCGCTTCGCGCTAGCCTGCCGAGCGCCCGCGAAGCGAAGAAATCCGCGAATCAAACGAAGGGGCGGCAGATTTTGATCGCCGAGGATTCAGAGGACAACCGCTTCCTGCTCCAAGCCTACCTTCAGGAAAGTGATTACGACCTTACTTTTGCCGAAGATGGCAAAGAAGCGGTGGAGGCTTATCGATTGGGCGCGTTTGAAGCCGTCATCATGGATGTGCAGATGCCCGTCATGGATGGCTTCGCTGCCACCCAGCAAATTCGCCTCATGGAATCCGCTCGAGGCCTCGGGCGAGTTCCGATCCTCGCACTTACGGCTAATGCCCTGGAGGAGGATATAAGGAAAGCAATTGACGCCGGTTGTGACGCCCACTTGGCAAAGCCAATTTCGAGGAACGACCTTTTGAGCGCACTGAAGCAATGGCAAACCCAACACGTTTAGGGTCGAGACCGCGATTGGAAGATGGGTAGCGCGGTACGCTGCCCCACCCTAGAACGTCATCTTCAAAGCGAACTGCAAAATGCGTGGATCAAACGCACCCGTGACCTGTCCGAACGTTGCCGAATTCAGAGTTTGCGACAGCGTCCCGTACGTTGCTCCCGGCGGCTGCCCGGCTGGAACAATGTTCCCGACGAAGTTCGTGTGATTCAGAACATTGAACGCTTCGGCGCGCGCCTGCAAGCCAAATCGTTCTTTGATCTTGAAGGTCCGGCTGAGCGCAAGATCGAGATTCACGAAGCCCGGCCCGCGCAGCGAGTTCCGTCCAACGTTGCCATAGGTTCCTAGTGGATTAGGAACGAACGCCGCCGGATTGATAAATTGCACACAAGGCGCTGTTTTACAAGCCGAACTGGTCGCGTACACATCCGAGAGCACTTGATCGGGCCTGTCGTTTCCGAGGCCAGAAAGCGAGTTGTCGGTGCCCGTCGTGATGTTTAACGGCTGACCACTGGTGGCGCGCAGCAGCGGTGCAAGCTGCCAGTTGCCCAGTATCTTACCGGCCCAATCATTGCCGCCGCGCTTCCAGGAGCTTTGCGCCAGCGCCGAAAGATTGAAGTTATAGCGCGTGTCTGAAATACACGGGCCCCAGTCGGCATGACGGTTAAACCGCTGCGAATTCGCGGAACCCGCTAAGGCCGCGCCGAAATCGTAATCGGACAAGCAGACCGAATCGGTAAAGTTGGCAACGGCCGTGAAGTTTTGGCTGAAACGATGTGTGGCCGACATGAGTAACCCCTCATAGTGAGCCACTGCTCCGTCGTCCATCGTGTCGATGCTCGCGTAATAGATGCCCGTCAACGGATTCGATAGATACAGAAGTCGGCGCTGGTTCGTGTTCTTCGTGCTTGAGCAAGGGTTGTAACTGACTCCGTCGATCACGCAAGGGCCTAGGCCCAGAAATTCCGCCGGATCTCGTTCCTCCGAAATCCAAAGATGCGTCGTCTCGTTTCCTATGTAGCTGATGGAAGCCAGCCAGTTACCTTTGAATTGCCGCTGATACGTCAAATTCCATTGCGACACGTATGTGCTGTGGGGATGCAACGGCATGTTGATGTAGGTCCCGAAGTCCGGGAAAAAGAGGTGCCCGGGCTGCTGGGGAAACGGATTTCCTCCCGCATATCCAGCCCATGGATTGGTCAAAGTACCCGTCGATCCTACGTCGATATCGTTCCCGTAGGGCGGATTCGTCGTCTCGCGCTCATTGAACCATGTCTCCGTCGAGTCATAAAGGATGGCCGCGCCCATGCGCAGCGTATCGCGACCATCGCCGTGTGGATTCCACACTAGCCCGACTCGTGGAGCGAAGTTGGCCTTTTGGCCGGACCAGTTTGCCGCTGGGATGCCCGGGTCGCCCGGAAAAAACAATCCGGGAGGCGCCGTGGGGTGAACCGTGCTCACTTGGTCGGCATAAAAGGCAGGCAGGCTGATTGACGTGCCGCGCTTGAATTTGTCGGGATCGGAAAATGTCGGCTCCCAGCGCAGTCCAAAATTGACCGTGAAGTTTGAGGAAACTTTATAACTGTCCTGCGCATACGCATTCATCAGCCACTGCCGCAAATCGTCGGGCGTGGCGTTGGTCTGCTGGAAATCACTCATATACCCGGTCATGAAATCCGCCAAACCCATCCCTGTGAACTGGCCATTGAAGGCCGGTATTCCATTTTCATCAAAGCCTGAGATAGTGTCGTTCAGAATCTTGCTAATGTTGAATCCGAAGGCCAACTGATGCTTTCCTCGAATCAAGTCCACGTCATCCGCTGCCTGGTAGCTCGTGAAGTTGAAATGCCCGGGCGCGCAGGTCCCACAGAATGTGGTAAATCCGCCCGTCATGCTTCCGATCAGCAGGAAGTTCGGTACTGCGCTATACATTTGCGATCCGAGGTCGGTCCAGTTAATTGGTGCATCCGTCGGCCCGCGGTTGTCGCGTATCCGGTTAAAGGTGGCGTGGAACGAATTCAACAATGTCGGGCCAAATGTGTAGGTATCTCCAATCACGGCTGACTGCGCTCGTTCGTAGTTTCCTGCGGCCGTTGTTGTCAGCAGATTGTTGTCGATAAAACGAGGCGGGTCCTGGTAGTCGTCTATGAAGTACCGCGAAAATAAAGTCTGTTTCGAGCTGATAACGTAGTCAACTTTTCCAATGTATTGGTCTTCGTCTCCCGTTTGAGGAATTCCAAAGATGACTCGCCCGCATTGATTCGCAGAGGAAACCGGCAGATATTTTGAAGCCAGGTTCAGGGCGACTGGACTTAGTTGCGACTGCGGAATCATGTCGCCCGCGTACGTCCCGCCAAGGGGATTCTTCAGTTGAAGCGTCTTGCCGTTCGATTCGCAGGCAGCCGAAGCGATTGTGCTGAAATTTCCATCCAGCATTGCCTGTGTTGGAATATACGCAATCGACTGCGGCGGATTCGACCGGTTCCGAGTACCTTGGAAACCGCCGAAAAAGAACAGCTTATCGGTGATGAGCTTGCCGCCCGCTGTCCCGCCAAACTGATTCCGTTTGAGCGTGTCGTGCGTGGGCGCAAAGAAATTGCGGGCGTCGACATCCCCGTTCCGGAGGAATTCGAAAAGATCGCCATGAAGCGCATTTGACCCCGATTTCGTGACCACGTTGACAGTCGCCCCAGGATGCGTGCCAAAGCGCGAAGAGACCGCGCTCGTCTCAATGCTGAACTCCTCCAGCGCATCCGGGAAGGGAAATGGCATATTCACATTCGACATCGGGTCTGTCGCATCCCCGCCGTCTAACAGATAAGCCGTGCCGTTCCCTTGTCCGCCTGCAATCGAAATGCGCGTGGCATTCCAAAACGTTTTGCTTCCAGTGTCGCCGCTATCGGCGTACACCGCCCCACCCAGCGTAAGAATTAACTGTGTCGCCTGCCGGTTGTTGAGCGGCAAATCGTTGATGCGCTGCTCCTCGATCACCGACGAGACGGACGTTTCCTTCGTTTCAACCATGCTGGCGGCGGCGTTTACCTCAACTCGCTCTGAGGCCGACCCGATCTGCATGGCTACGTTGACCTCAACATTGTTGTTGACGATCAGAGTGAGGCCCGACCTCACATAGTCCTTGAATCCCGCGCTCTTCACTTCCAGGCGGTATGGCCCCACCGGAAGGTCTGGCAGCGTATAGCTCCCGGAACTATCGGTGACGGTGGTGCGCGTCGCCTGTGTGTCGGTTTCCGTCATGGAAACCTGGGCGTTGGTAATCGCAGCGCCGCTAGGATCAGTCACCGTGCCGCTGATCTGGGCTACCGCCACAGATTGTCCGGACAAGGGGCCCGGCAGCAACAGAAAAATCGAGAAAGTTAGCAAGATCGAGCACGCGCTGGCGGCGCACGTACCCTTGTATAGATCAGAAAACCACATAGTCTTCATCCCCTTCTTGACTGAAGCCAGACCGATGCTGGCGCGCACCATTTGCGAGTGAGCTTATTCTATCAACGCAAATGGAAAGGCTACTAGCAAAAAGACCTAAATGAATTCTTTAGGGAAACTAAACGAAGGCCGGCTGCATCACCGGCTAGAACTTCAGACAGATCTTGCCAAAATGCCGCGCGCTTTCCATATGGCGGAGAGCCTCTTTCAGATAGGTCCACTCAAAGGTTTGGTCGATGACCGGCTTGACGTTATGAAATGCAATAGCCCGGTTCATCTGCTCAAACATGTTGCGCGAACCAACAAAGATTCCTTGAATGCGCGCGCTGCTCACTAACACGGAGGTCGGCGTAATGGCCGCATCCGCTCCCCCGAGCACACCAATGACGCTAATGGCACCGTGCATCCGCAGCGCCTTCATGCTACGCGCCAAGGTATCACTGCCGCCTACTTCAATCACGTGGTCGACACCTTCTCCACCGGTGAGTTTGCGTGCGGCTTCGTCCCACTTGGGGTCGGTCTTGTAGTTAATTGTTTCGTGCGCGCCTAATTTCTTGGCGTGCGCGAGTTTCTCATCGCTACTGGACGTGATGATAGTACGCAAGCCCGCCAATACGGCAAACTGTAAAGCGAAGATAGAAACTCCGCCTGTGCCTTGCAGCAAAACGGTATTGCCTGGTACCGTGCCTACGTGTCCAAATAGCGCATGCCAGGCAGTGACGGCGGCGCAAGGCAACGCCGCCACCTCTTCGTCACTGAGCGATGCGGGCGCCTGCACCAATCCCTCTTCTGAAAACACTGCGTATTCGCGCGCGACTCCGTCAATCGCGCCGCCAAGCGCCGAATTGTTTTTTTCTCTTGTGGGCGGGCCCTCGATCCACTTCTGGAAAAAGCAAGCCGCCACGCGGTCGCCTTTCTTTACCCGTGTGACGCCGACGCCGATTTCTTCCACTATGCCGACGCCGTCGGAAAGAGGCACCAAGGGCCGCTTTAGGCGTGGGTTATAAGTGCCGCACACCATCATGTAATCTCGATAATTCAGCGACGCCGCCAACATCCGCAGCAATGCCTGACCAGGTCCGGGAACGGGTTTGTCCCGATCCACCAACGCCAATTTGTCGATTCCGAATTCCTGAATTTCGAAAGCCTTCAAGAGGCAACCTCATGGCGCAAGCGGGCAGTGAACTCGATCAATTTTTCCAGTTTGCGCCGAGCGGCGCCGCTATCAATGGATTCCGCCGCCATGGCCACGGCCGATTTTAGATCAATCGCCTTGCGCGCCACAAATAAAGCGGCTGCGGCGTTGGCAACCACTAAATCACGCTTCGGCCCGGGTTCGCCTTCCAGAATGCCGCGGATAATCCCGGCGTTGGTTTCACTGTCGCCGCCTTGCAGTTCTTCCAAAGTAGATTGCGGCAAACCAAAATCGGCCGGTAGCCAGCGGCCTTTTTGAACGCTATTCTCTTCCACCTGGAAAACCGTTGTGGGACCCGTGGTCGAAATCTCGTCGAGCCCATCGGAACCATGCACGACAAAGGCGCGATCGATTCCCATCCTTGCCAGCGCTTGCGCCAGCATTTCCGCCGCGCGCACGGAAAAGGCGCCAATCAGTTGCACCCGGGCGCGCACCGGGTTCGTCAGCGGACCTAATAGGTTGAAGATTGTTCTGCCTCTTAACAACAGCCGGGCTTCCTGTGCGTGTTTTACGGCCGGATGCAGCAGGGGCGCGTACAAAAACCCGATACCGGTTTCCCGGATGCAATCGGCCACCTGCTCGGGCGGCAAGGTTACAGAGACGCCCAAGGCCTCGAGCACATCGGCGCTGCCGCATTGGCTGGAGATACGCCGGTTGCCGTGTTTCGCTACTCGCTGCCCGGCGCCGGCCACTACAAACGCGGTGGCGGTAGAAACATTGAAGGTGTTACTGCCATCGCCCCCGGTACCGCAGGTGTCAATCACGGGATCGTCGTCCTGCTGTAAGTCCACCGCGTGCGCCAACTCTTGCATGGCTGAAGCAAACCCCACGAGCTCGGCGACAGTCTCGCCTTTGCGACGGAGATAATGCAACACTTCCGCAATTTCTTGGGTGTCCATGCCGCCAGAGAGCATGCGGCGCATTAGGTCATGAGCCTCCGTTTGTGTCAGATGCACTGAGCTACGAAACGGGAGATGAGAATTACCTGAACTATTCATTCGATTACTGGCGATTGCCGGGTCAGATGCGGCCATCAAGTCAAACGCTTGTCCATCAAGCTAACATTTTTAAAGTGCAGCACCTGAAATGAAGAGAACCCTTTCGGCGAGATAACAAAAACGAGGCAACAAACTTCCCGCCACCGCTCGCCCCACCACTGCGATGATTTGCCAGCACAACAGGCCGTTCATGGCCGTCTGGCGAATACAAAAGCGGAGCGTGCGCAGCCACGCACCCCCTCTTACAAGATAGCGCGCATGGGGCAGAGCCTTTGCTCGGCTACCAGAAATGGGTCGCCAAAATATGCGGCGGCCGGGTGTTTCCACCGACGGACAAACTACTCTCTCGTGCGCTGCAGAACTGTAAGCAGATGATGAGCTTCGTGCAGCAGAAAGAATTCCAGCCACAGCACAATCGTCATTTCGCCGAAACGTGAATGTATGCCGGTTCTTGCCAGTTCATCATCGGTCAGTTTCTCAATCTGCCAGATGAGTACTGCACGTTGTGCTCTGAGACTTTCGAATATTTCATTTGCCGAACGGGTCGCCCATGATTTCCACTCCGGATCATCCTCTGCCCGATAACGCGGCAAGACCGGATGATCTTCGTTTCGAATGCGTTCAAGCCGGCTCAGAAACGCCTCTTGATATCTTGCTAAATGCGCGAGATTTTCGAGGGCTGACCATTGTTCGGGTAGGCGCCGGCGCTGCGAGCGCAGCTTCAGAAATCCCGGCGAGCAGAGTTGGCAAGCAATCGAGCTGAGATTTCAAACGAAGCCGAGTCGATTCCGGTAATGCCATTTGTTTATGGTACGAAGATTCTTGTCGTGCTGGTCCGGTGTAAATTCCGCAAGCGAGCGCCTCGCGGCAGCGGACGACGGAGCAGATGAACCTTGGTCGATTCTCGAAACGCTACACTAACCTTTGGCCTTCAAAACGCTGGTTTATGAACGCCCAATTTATTTATGAAAATCCACGAGTATCA
Organism: Bryobacterales bacterium; assembly: GCA_003167495.1. Taxonomy (GTDB): domain Bacteria; phylum Acidobacteriota; class Terriglobia; order Bryobacterales; family Bryobacteraceae; genus Bog-105. The sequence continues at coordinate 31,304 of PMSX01000352.1, forward strand.
GGCGAAAGCCATTCTCGCCAAATACGACGTCCCCGTGCCGCGCGGCGAGGTCGCGTACACCGTTGAAGAAAGCGAAGCCGCGGCGAAAAAGATTGGCGGCAGTGTTGTGGTCAAAGCCCAGATCCATGCAGGCGGCCGTGGTAAAGGCGGAGGCGTAAAAGTCGCCAAAGACGCCGCGGAAGCCGTTGAGGTCGCCAAGAAAATTCTCGGCATGACGCTGGTCACGCATCAAACTGGTCCGGAGGGCCGGCTCGTGCAGCGCCTGCTGATTGAAGAGACTCTGCCCATTGAGCGTGAACTTTATCTCGGCATTGTGCTCGACCGCGAAACCGGCCAAAACGCCTTCATGGCGTCAAAAGCCGGTGGCATGGAGATCGAAGATGTCGCGCACAATACGCCGGAGCTGATTCTCAAAGAACAGCTTATCCCCGGCCAGTTGCTGCAGCCCTTTCAAGCACGCAAGCTGGCGTTTGGCATGGGTATTCCCGCCACGAGCGTGAGCGCTGCCGCGGCCGCGATGATTGCTCTTTCCAAAGCTTACGATGCTATCGATGGCTCGCTCGCCGAAATCAATCCGTTCATCCTAACGAAAGACGGCAAAGTGTTCGCGCTCGACGCTAAGATCACGCTTGACGACAACGCGCTGTATCGCCACAAAGATCTGCTGGAACTTCGCGATCTGAACGAAGAAGACCCGCTGGAAGTGGAAGCCTCGCGCTTCGGGCTCAACTACATCAAGCTCGAAGGCAACATCGCCTGCATGGTGAACGGCGCCGGTCTGGCTATGGCCACCATGGATATCATCAAGTATGCTGGCGGTCAACCGGCGAACTTCCTCGATGTCGGCGGCGGCGCGAATGCCGAACAAATCAAGAACGCTTTCCGCATTCTTCTCTCCGACCCCAGCGTGAAGGCCGTACTCATCAACATTTTTGGTGGCATTCTGCGCTGCGACACGCTGGCGAACGGCGTAGTGGCGGCGGCTGGCGAACTCGGAATTAAAATCCCCGTGGTGATTCGCATGGAAGGCACCAATGTTGAACTCGGCCAGAAAATCTTGCGGGAATCGGGCTTCAACTTTACCGTTGCGGACGGCATGAAGGACGCCGCCGAGAAAGTTGTGAGGCTGGCAAAATGAGCGTTCTCGTCGACGAATCCACAAAACTTCTCTTTCAAGGTTTCACAGGCCGCGAAGGCACGTTCCACGCCGAACAAGCCATCAAAGCGGGTACCAACGTTGTCGGTGGAACAACGCCCGGCAAAGGCGGCCAGACGCATCTCGATAGGCCTGTCTTCAACACGGTTGCGGAAGGTGTAAAGGCTACCGGTGCCAATGCATCGGTCATCTTCGTGCCACCGCCCTTTGCCGCCGACGCAATCATGGAAGCTGCCGACGCTGGTCTTCCTCTCGTCGTGTGCATCACTGAAGGCATTCCGTCTAACGACATGATTCGCGTGCGAGCCTACCTGAAAACCAAACCGGCCACGCGGCTGATCGGACCCAATTGTCCCGGCGTGATCACGCCAGGCAAATGCAAAATCGGTATTATGCCGTGGCACATTCATAAACCCGGCCATGTCGGCATCGTATCGCGCTCCGGGACGTTGACTTACGAAGCCGTTGGCCAGCTCTCGCGCCTCGGCATCGGTCAATCCACTTGTATTGGTATCGGCGGCGATCCGATCATTGGGACATCGTTTACCGACGCTATCACGCTGTTTAACGCCGACCCCGATACCCACGCCATCATCATGATTGGCGAAATTGGCGGCACCGCGGAAGAGGCCGCCGCTGCCTATATCAAGGCGAACGTCACGAAACCCGTTGTCGGCTTTATTGCTGGACAAACCGCGCCGCCCGGCCGCCGCATGGGTCACGCCGGCGCCATTATTTCAGGGGGCGCAGGCAAAGCCGAAGACAAACTGGCCGCCATGGCAGATGCGGGAATCGTTGTGTGCCCGTCGCCCGCAGTGCTCGGCGAAAAAATGCAACAAGCGCTGGCTAAGTAACAACTAACAAGTAAGAAAAGGACAGATTCAACCCATGGCATTGGAACGTACATTCGGGATCATCAAACCCGACGCAGTGAAGAACGGTATCATCGGCGAGATTCTAACCATGATTCAGAAAGACGGTTTTCGGATCGCCGGCATGAAAATGCGCCGTTTGGCGAAGCACGAAGCTGAGGCTTTCTACGCAGTGCATAAGGAGCGGCCCTTCTATGCGGGCTTGGTTACCTTTATGACGGAAGGGCCTGTGGTACTGCTGGTTCTCGAACGTGAAAACGCGATTGCGCGATGGCGCGAATTGATGGGTGCGACGAACCCAGCCAACGCTGCCGAGGGAACGATCCGTAAGAAGTTCGCCGAAAACATCGAGCGTAATTCGGTTCACGGTTCGGATGCGCCCGAAACGGCGCGGCAGGAGATTCCGTTCTTTTTTAGCTCGTCTGAGTTACTATAGCTCGCCAAAGAAGGCCGTCATCCGCTCCAGCAACGCCGTCAGCAGAACGGGATCGCTAACATGGTCGGCCGAGGGGAAAACCAGCACATCGGCCGATTTCCCCTTCCTCATCAACTCTTTCTGCAGCGCCAGAATGTGCTCGAAATGGACTTCGCGGTCGTACAAATTAGCGGCCACCAGTAAGCGGCCTTTCAATGCCCCGGCATGATCGAATGCGTTGGAATCGCCGTAAGAGTATGCCCGCTGAGGCAGCAGTCCCAGGTACTTTTCGCTAAAGAAACCCGAACTCAACATCCAGTCAGTGATGGGAGAATCGGCGAACCCCTCCTTGAAGCCGTCGGAAAATTCAAGCATCGCGTGCACCACAGTGTGGCCGCCGTATCCGATTCCCCAAATGCCAAGCCGGTTTCGGTCCACAAACGGCAGCTCTCTTAAGTAGCTTACGACCTCTCGGAGGTCTGCCAGTTCGCGAGCGCCGAAACGATAGTGAATGGGCTCTTCAAAAAGATGCCCATAACCGCCAGACCCGCGCGCATCTACCATCAGAATCACATAGCCGCGCTTTGCCATGAATTGATGCCAGAGCAGCGGCCAGCCTCCCCAAGCGTTTTTCACCACGCGCCCGTCCGGCCCATCGTAGGTGTAGACAATCACCGGATACTTGAGAGTCGCATTGAAATCAGGCGGCTTGATCATCATGGCCGCGAGCGGAGTCTGGTCATGCAAACGGATTGTGAGAGTCTCAGGCATCGGGCCCTGTTCTGCCTGCGCTTCCCCGACATGCGCCAACGTCGCGCCCTCCTCGTTTAGCAAATCAACGCTCGGCGGCTTGGTCGTTGCGGAGTAAGTATCCAAGAACCGGTCCAAGCGCGGCGAGAGCATTGGCGTGTGCCAGCCAGCCGCCACTGTGAGAGGTGAAACATCCCCACTGTCGACGGGCACTCGGTAAAGGTGGCTTTCCAAGGGGCTCTTCAGAGAGCCGGTAAAATAGACAACGTTGCGCTGTTCGTCAACCCCACTGACCGCATAAACATCCCAGTTCCCGTGCGTAATTTGTTTGATCAAATTACCGTTCGTTTGATAAAGGTACAGGTGGCGAGAACCACCCCGCTCGCTCGACCACAAAAATCTCCTCCCATCCTTGAAAAAATATAGGTCGTTTGGGAGGTTGATCCAATATAGATCCCGCTCGGTCAAGATTGTGTGTGAGTGTCCAGTGGCGCATTCGGCAATGAGCAGTTCGATTTCATTCTGTTCCCGATTGAGGCGCTCTATGGCCAGGCTCTTGCTGTCGTGCAGCCACACAACCCGCGTCAGGTAAGCTTTCGGTCCGGCCGCGATAACCTCCCGCGTCCGCTCTCCTGAGCTAACGCTTGCGAGCAAGATTCTCACTTGCGGCGTGGGAGTTCCAGGCAAGAAGTAATGTTGCTCCTTCCCCGAACTATCGGTGTCACCAACAGACTGGTGCTTCGCCACAGAACGTAAGTCAGTTTCCAGGTAGGCGATTTCAGACGAATCGGGGGCCCACCAATATCCCGTTGTCAGCCCGAAAGCAGCGGCATATTGAGCATTCAACTCGCCCTTCAAAACATCGTCACTTCCGCCGATGGTGATGGCGCGGGCGCGACCCTCGCTAACGCTCATAAGATGCAGATTGTGTGACTGAACCCAACTCACCCGTCGCCCATCGGGCGAGACCTTCGCGTCAAGCACGGAGTCAGTCTCGCTGGCAAGCGGTTTTGCCGTTTTCGAAGCCAAATCAAACCAGCTGAGTTGGTGCTCGTTGGCCAACAACAGCGCCTCTCCGGAAGGCGCCCAATGAAAATAACGAACCCATTCGGGAATGCTCAAAGCATCGCTTCGTCCGCTCGTCGCATCGACAATCAACAATTCCGGCTTGCCACGCGCCGGAAGGAGCAAGTAGCCCGCCTGAGTGCCGTCGGGGCTCCATTCAAGCTGTTTTGGTGGATCTAGCGACGCGGCTAGGTTCACCAGATCTTTTGTTGCCGGCCGCACAAATCCTAGCTGTGCCGGCAACGGCAGAGCGCAGGTCCCACTCACTATTAACCAAAATGCGACTTTCCACATTAGCGGGTGGAATAGCCAAAATAGGCGCTTTGACAGCTGCCTCTTATCCCCTCGGTCTGTGTACTCAAGCGCCACCTCCACGCTTGGTCGTTACGGTTATCGTAAAGATCTTTGTGCTCTTGGCTCCCGCTGAGTTGGTATACGTCGCCACATAGGTGTCGACACCCACGCTCAACGGAATATCGTTGATCTGACGCGAGGTGGAGGTATACCCGTTAGGGCCGGTCCAACTCCACGATCCGGTGAGCGGTTGCGGCCCAAGGTTCACGGTGGAGCCGTCGCTCACGGTTACGCTAGCGATCTCCTGCCAGCTTCCTCCGTTCACTTGGATGTAGGGAGTGATCGGGGTCGGAGCGTTCACGGTCAGAGTTAGGCTCGTGCTCTGCGTAAGCGAGCCACTTACGCCAGTAATAGTAACTGTGGCGGTGCCGGCGGTAGCCGTAGTGGATGCCGTGAGCGTTAATGTAGCCGATGAGGTAGAACTCGTCGGGCTGAAGCTGGCCGTCACGCCGCTCGGCAAACCGCTGGCAGAGAACCCTACCGTGCCCGTGAACCCGTTGACGGGAACCACTGTAACTGTCGAAGTCCCACTGGCTCCCTGCGTGACACTCAGGGTGGCGGGTGAGGCCGTGAGCGAATAATTCGACTGACCCGTAACGGAGAGATTCAAAGTTGTCGTTTCACTCAAGCTGCCGGAAGTGCCGTTAACTGCCAGAACTGTAGTGCCTATGACAGCTGTGCTGGCCACACTCAGCGTCAACACCGTAGAACTGGTCGCACTGTACGGGACGAATAGAGCTGTCACCCCCGTCGGCAGACCGATAACGGCGAAGGTCACGCTGCCGCTGAACCCATTTGCGGGGACGATCGTGATCGTGGAGCTGCCGCTCGCTCCTTGCGCAATGCTCAAGCTCGCTGGCGACGCCGTCAATGCGAAACTCGGCGCGGCGGTAACGGTAAGAGTTACTGTGGTCGTGTGAGTCAAGCTACCCGAAGTGCCCGTAATCGTCACAACTGAACTACCGGTAGCGGCCGTGCTGGCTACACTCAGCGTCAACACAGTAGAAGTGGTAGAACTCGTCGGGCTGAAGCTAGCCGTGACACCGCTCGGCAAACCGGTTGCAGAGAATGCCACCGTGCCCGTGAACCCGTTGACGGGAGCCACTGCAAACGTCGAAGCCCCACTGGCTCCCTGCGCGACACTCAGGGTGGCGGGTGAGGCCGTGAGGGAATAATTCGACTGCCCTGTAACGGAGAGATTCAAAGTCGTCGTTTCAGTCAAACTGCCCGAAGTGCCGTTAATTGTCAGAAGTGTGTTGCCAAAAGCAGCCGCGCTGGCCACACTCAGTGTCAACACTGTAGAACTGGTCGCACTGTAAGGGACGAATAAAGCTGTCACGCCGCTCGGCAGACCGATGACAGCGAAGGTCACGCTGCCGCTGAACCCATTTGCGGGAACTATAGTGATCGCGGAGCTGCCGCTCGCCCCCGGCGCAATACTTAAGCTCGCCGGAGATGCCGTCAAGGTGAAGTACGGCGCGGTTGTAACCGTAAGCGCCAGTGTGGTCGTATGAGTCAAGCTGCCGGAAGTCCCGGTAATCGTGATGGTCGCTGTGCCTGAGGCCGCCGTACTCGCCGCCGCGATCGTCAACGTCGTTGCACTCGTTGAACTGGTCGGTTTAAACGAAGCTGTCACCCCGCTCGGCAGGCCGCTCGCCGAGAAGGAAACAGCGCCGGCGAACCCGTTGACGGGAACCACTGTAACTGTGGAAGTCCCGCTGGCTCCCGGCGCTATAGTCAGGCTGGCGGGCGAGGCACTGAGTGAATAATCAGGCTGAACTGTAACGGAGAAATTTAAAGTTGTCGTCTCAGTCAAGCTGCCTGACGTGCCCGTAATTGTCAGAACTGTACTGACGGCGGGTGCTGTGCTGGCCACACTCAGCGTCAATACCGTTGAACTGCTTGCACTGTACGGGACGAATAAAGCCGTCACGCCGGTCGGCAAACCGATGACGGCGAAGGTCACGCTGCCCGTGAATCCGTTTGCCGGAATCACCGTGACCGTTGAACTTCCGGTCCCCCCCGGCGCAATGCTTAAGCTCCCCGGCGATGCCGTCAATGCGAAGCTCGGCGCGGCCGTAACAGTAAGGCTGACTGCGGTCGTATGAGTCAAGCTCCCGGAGGTGCCCGTAATCGTCACAATCGAAGTGCCGGTCGTGGCCGAACCCGACGCGCTCAATGTTAATGTAGTCGCACTCGTGGAACTTGTCGGATTGAAAGAGGCCGTCACACCGCTCGGCAAACCGCTGGCCGAAAAAGCGACCGTCCCCGTAAAACCGCTCGAAGGAACTACGCTGACCGTAACCGTCCCACTTGCGCTCTGCGCGACCGTCAGATTGGTGGGGGCGGCAGTCAGGCTGAAATTGGGCGCAGCACTCACAGTGAGGTTGACCGCCACCGACTCAGTCAAGCTCCCTGAAGTGCCGATGACCGTTACAACCGAACTCCCAATCGCGGCGGTGGATGCGGCGCTTAATGTAAGCGTTGTTGTGCCGGAAGAACTTGTCGGACTAAAGGAAGCCGTCACCCCGCTGGGCAGGCCGCTCGCCGAAAAAGTGACTGTACCGGTGAAGCCGTTTGCCGGAACCACCGTTATCGTGGAAGTCGCAGTCGCGCCGGGTGCCACGCTGACGCTTGCAGGATTCGCCGTCAAACTAAAGTTCGGGCCAGTCAGCAGACCATAAGCGCTGATGTAGTAGGCTGAACCCACGTAAACCTTGCCGTTTGCGACTGTGGGAGATGCAAAGCTCACGGCCGACCCCGGCACAGTGTCGCGCGCCGCGTTTGTCGCGCTCGAATAGAGCGTCGTAGCAACATTGGCGGCACTGTGAGCTCCCAAATATGACGGATAGGTGGGTCCACCCAATGCCGTGCTCGACGTATCGATGGTCCAAACAATACCGTTCGTGCTGCCGTTAGCGGAAATCACCGGATTGGCCATATGCTGGGCAACAGCGGGTGATGTTTCGCTACTCACCGCCACAGGACTACTCGAAAGCACTCCGTTCATTAGGGAGTACTGCCAAAGAGGCACTCCCCCGCCGGGCCAAAAATAGACGTTCCCGTTCCAATAGGCCGACATCCCGAGCTCGCCTTCGGAAACACTCAGGCGTTGTAAAACATTATCGCCAGTTGTACCGTAACCTCCCAAATTGTCCCGGTTCAGCACAAAGATCACTCCTCCGGATAGAGTGTTATAGCCGGCTTGACCCTTTCCTAAGTTGATTAACAGGTGAGGGTACGGACCTGGCTGATCCGGAAGCACTAACACCCCGCCTGCGCCTAAGTCCGAGTTATCGGCATCTAAGGTAGCCTGATTGTACGGTGTAAAGTCGTCTGCAACCTGGAATCCAGAACTCAAATTCAGATTTACGATCGAATCGCCATAGTCGACATTGCCCGTGGTATACGGAACAGTTGCGGTGAAGTCGCCATTCCCGGTCGCCACAAACATGCGGCCGGCTCCGCTTGTGCCGTCTGTATCTGCCGATAATCCTGCGCCCGACAACCAAATCCCAGCGCCAGACCCGTTAGGCGAACCCACAAACACTGCCAATTGCTGCAGCGTGCTTGCGCTGTAGCCCATGATCCAACCGTGCCACGGACCCAAGTCGCAGAACGAGCCCCAACCAATGTAAACCGTCCCGTTCACCAATAACAAACCAGGCCGTTGATTCTCCCATTCCGGATCAAAAGCAAGCGTCCCTCCCGAACTCCCGCTTCCGCTCCCGCTCACCGTCGCCGTAATCGTAGTTGGACCGCCAAACTTCTCAGCACCGCTCGTGACATCTAACGCGTGCAGTCGGGAGACGGGATAGCCGTTTTCCTGCGTCATCGATACCACGTACATCGTGTTCGTCGTTATATCGATCACTGGCGTGCCGGTGATTCCGTAGGTGGGGCCGCCAAGACTGCAATCTGACATCGTTGGTACTGCCGTTGCGCCCGCGGCAGCGCCGTGCGCCGCGTCGGTTAGGGTCACATTCCACAGCGGCGACCCGCCAGCATCTGCATCGAACGCAAAAACCGAGTCGTTCTCCGTTACTACGAAGACAACGTTGTGCGTCTTTCCAGCGATCGTTAGGCTTTGCAAATAGAGCGGCTGCGCGTAAACCTGCCCGTCCACCGGACTCGCAAATAACTGCCCGAAACTGGCTGCATTGACATTGGCCGGAGTCAAAATTGTTTCTTGCAAATTTTGTCCCGTACGTCCTATGTCGTTGTGATACGTAGTTACGCTGGTCTGTGACCATGCCACCGGCGGCAATAACAAGAATATTGGCAGAAGTTTGCGTCGGTCGCGGAACGAAGAACTATGCATTTCTAATCGATTAAGCCTATGGTAGGGGCTACGGCGCAATACTCCTAGTACTTTCCGTACTGGGAGTACTTGGGGTCTTTTAAGTTACGCCAAATCGTGGTGCGCCATACAACTTTGATTGAACAAAACGTGCATCATCTGGCAATCGCTCTCTCCGCGTTTCTCTTAATCTATCATCAGGCGACGACGTGGATTCCGCTTTTTCCTTGGAACGACTTGGAACGGTTTTCTCGAAGGGAGATCGCGTTGGAGACCGCATTCAATGGTCTCTTGATGGGAACGGGCCTCGTCTGTGTCCTTGTCGGAAAAGCAGGCTTCTCTCACTGGTACCCGCTCATCTACTATCCGTTTCTTTTGATGGGCGAGTGTATCGATTGGTGGATTCCCTATTTTCAGACTCGTTCGCCAACGCCAGAAAGATTTGGGATTACGAGGCCAAGTATTCTCGGATCCTCAAGCTAATTCCGCACAGAACCGGCAAGAGAACGCCCGATGCCGATCACAGTGTGTTGCACCTAGCGACTGTCGCGCGCAATCTTTCGTCCAACGAAGTGCGCGCGTGTTGCAACTCGCCCTCCAACCTCGCCACCAGTTCTGCAACGCTGGGCACGTCGTGAATCACGCCGATTCCTTGCCCGCATCCCCAAATATCGCGCCAGGCTTTGGCCTCCATATTGCCGCCCGAACCAAAATCCATCTGCGACGCGTCGCTCTCGGGCAAGTTTGCCGGATCTAAACCCGCGTTCTCTACGGAAGGCTTCAAATAGTTGCCATGCACGCCGGTAAAGAGGTTGGTATATACAATGTCGTCCGCGCTGGAATCCACAATCATGCTCTTGTACATATCCGGCGCATTCGCTTCCCGCGTTGCGATAAAGGCGGAACCCATATACGCCAGATCCGCCCCACACGCCAGCGCGGCCAAGATGGAAGCGCCATTCGCAATGGAACCGGCTAACGCGACTGGCCCGTCAAACCACTCGCGAATCTCCTGCATCAACGCGAACGGCGAAAGCGTCCCTGCATGCCCACCACCTCCGGCCGCCACGGGAATCAAACCGTCCGCGCCTTTTTCGATAGCTTTATGCGCGAAACGGTTATTGATCACGTCGTGCAGCGTAATTCCGCCGTAACTATGTACGGCTTGGTTCAGTTCCTCGCGCGCGCCTAAAGACGTTATGATGACTGGCACTTTGTGCTTCACGCACAAAGCAAGATCCTGTTCCAGACGATTATTTGACTTGTGGACAATCTGGTTTACGGCGAATGGCGCAACGCGGAGCGTCGGGTTCGCCGTAGCCCACGCCGTCAATTCTTCGTTGATCCGATGGAGCCATTCGTCCAACAGCGAGGCAGGCCTCGCGTTCAGTGCCGGAAACGCGCCCATAATGCCCGCCTTGCACTGAGCTAGAACGAGATCTGGTGTCGAGATAACAAACAGCGGCGATCCGACTACCGGTAATCGTAGACGTCCACGCAACATTTCTGGCAACGCCATAGCTATTGCATCTTAGCGGACGTCTGCTTAAAAGTTTGCGCTGGTTCTACGCTATGCCGTCAAGCGACGCGTCAAGCCACTTTCGCTTCGTAAACGTCCGGGTCCGTTGCGTCCGCCAGTGCTTGCCTCGCCTGTTCGGCCAATCCACGCAAGCGAGCGTGTTTGGGTCGGCTCAATCTTCGTTCCACGCTCCGCCTCGCACGCAATAACCGAATGCGCACCGCCGTTTCAGACCAGCCATATTGACGGGCGATTTCCTGAACCTTGAAGCCCTCAATATAATGACCTTCAAGAACCGCCCGGTCATTCGGCTTGCACGAATTCAAAATCCGCTTCACATCAATAGCTGCCACATTCAGCCGTGCCGGCGCTTGCATATCCGGCAACGTTTGTGTCTGCGGTTCACGCCGCAAATAAGTTCTGT